>NZ_JBOGCL010000002.1:0-360179 GCF_050689095.1 Anaeroglomus insulsum | reverse complement strand
TGATGCATTCGAAGGCCCTCTGTTGTAAAGGAGTTACTTTGGCGAGCAACACCTTACACGAGGGTCTTTTTAATTCAAGTTTTTTGTCGGACAATCTGGACATAGAATGTCTCCGGCTGGGGGTACCCCCAGCCCACATCTTCTTTAGTTCTTGATAACGCTTCATCGTCATACAGCGTATCCGTCTAAGGGGGATACGATGTTCCCTGTCTATCCCAGGAGAAACTCGGAAAAACCCTTTGACACGCACTCCGACTTTCGTATAATATATGCCAGTTTGTTCTGTTCGGACCGGATGGAAGCCAATGGGACTATCCTGCACCGGGCTTTTGGCATAACCGAAGGACTGAGGCCGTTCAGGATGGGACGAGACCCTGTGCGACTGGAGTCAGTAATGGAAGATCGATGGCTTTCCGTAGATGAGATCGCGGCCTATCTCGGCATCAAGCGGGATACGGTCTACAAATGGATATCTGAAAAGCAAATGCCGGCGCACCGGATGGGCCGCCTCTGGAAATTCCGCAAGGAAGAGGTGGACGAGTGGGTAAAGACAGGGGGAGCAGCGGAGTCCGATTCTCAGAATTCGGATACGGGGAAGAAATGATGGATGTTCTGCTGACATTTACAGGATTTCATGACCCTTATTTCAAGGGATTGGTTGACCAGGAGGAACAGCCTGGACCCATCCTTTCCCTCCTATCCACACGCTCATTCGATCATATATTTCTCTTCGATACCCCAAGCACGCAGCGGGTTACCGGGGAAACAAAGGACGCTATCAAGAAGATCCATCACGGGAGCGAGGTTCACGTTCTCGAAATCAACCTTGCCGATCCGACGAATTACCAAGAGATATTCAGGGGGCTCAGAGCTCATCTTCATCGCATCATCGAGGATTTTTCTTCAGCACGCTTCTTTGTCGCAGTCGCGTCGGGAACGCCCCATATGCATGCCTGCTGGGTTCTCCTTACGGCCTCCGGCGAAATTCCCGCCCGCATCCTCCATGTGCGACCACCGCATTTTGTAACAAAACAACACCCGCTCGTGACCGAGGTGGATTTGTCCTCGCGTGAGTTCCCTACCGTCAGGTTCCAGGATGTATCGATTCCTGTTGAAGAGAGCCAAGCCGATGTTGATTCCGTCAGAGTGCAGCTTGGCATTGTAGGAGATCACTCCGCGATGCAGAGTTCACTCGAGATGGGTGCGATGCTGGCTCCATCACAGGCCCCGGTTCTCATCTTTGGCGAGACAGGGACCGGCAAGGAGCTATTCGCACGGTACATTCACCGATTGAGTGGAAGGCCGCGAGAGACCTTTGTCGCTGTAAATTGTGCAGCGATTCCAGAAGACCTTGTCGAAAGCCTGCTGTTCGGTCACAAGAAAGGAGCCTTTACTGGCGCGATCAACGACCAGGTTGGCAAGTTCGATACGGCGGATAAGGGGACCCTTTTCCTTGATGAGCTCGGAGAGCTTCCCATACCCGCACAGGCCAAGTTGCTGAGAGTTCTGCAAGATGGACTGGTGGAGCCGATTGGACAAGCCAAGGCGCATAAGGTTGACGTGCGGATTGTGGGTGCAACGAATCGGGACTTACGCAAGCTGGTGAGGCAAGGTAAATTCCGTGAAGATCTTTTTTATAGGCTCAACGTCGGCGAAATCAAACTTCCTCCGCTCCGTGAAAGACGCTCTGACATTCCCAAACTGGCGCTTCACATTCTCGATAGATTGAATGGCTCTTTGCGACGAGCCAAGAGGTTGTCGGCGGAAGCCTTGTCCAGGCTGCAATCTCACAACTGGGCAGGGAATGTTCGCGATTTGGAAAACGTCATCGAGAGGTCTGTTCGTCTTTGCCGCAATGATGTTTTGGACGCAGACGACCTCCTAATCACGGAACCGGTCACCTACGCGGACCCACTGGATGCACTTCCCGAGCCCTACGAGGGATTCTCATTGGATGAGTTTCTCGGGAGCGCTCGGAAGCAAATGATTCTCCGTGCGCTTGAAGCAGCCAACGGCAACCAAAGCCAAGCGGCTCGAATGCTTGGGATCACGCCGCAGGCGGTGCACAAGTTCTTGCAATCGAGACCAAAGACTTAAACCAGGGTTTAAGATGTTTCAATCTGGGTTGAAGGATAAGATGATGCCAGGGATAACGACAAGGATACTAACACTTGTGATAACAATGGGTTGCCGCTCACTCCGGGAAGTGGCATGGGCTTTGCTTTATATCGGACACAGACAGACCAATCAAGGGTCCGAAACCAGAAAGGAGCAGCCATGCCAACATTTACGGTCACATCAATCATCGACGGAGATACTTTCGAGGTCAACCCTTTATGGAAATGGAACGGTGAGACGGGTACCCGAGTCCGCCCGGCGGGCTACGATGCCCCGGAGCTTCACGCCTATGGAGGCCAAGCGGCTAAGGACAAGTTGTCAAAGCTCATCGATGGCAAGCAAGTCGAACTCCGGACGGCCCACAAGATCGACCGAGGACGCCTGGTCTGCGAGGTCTATTTCAGAAACACGAATCTTGCGGATTACTTTCCCGAGTGGCAGTGATCGGCTGGAATTTCAGGAGGAGCGCCTGTGAAGGATTATTCAACTGAAGCAGATGCGAGGATTGTCATCGACGATCTGCTCCGCCAAGCGGGATGGGACCCCGCCGACAAGTCGCAGGTGCTCACCGAACATGCTTTGCCTGAGGGTGGACGTGCCGACTATCTCATGTTGTCTCGGAACGGTCGCCCGCTTGCCATCATAGAGGCAAAGCGCACGGCCATAGAACCATATACGGCCAAACAACAGGCGCTGCCATATGCCAAAAAAATCGGCTCGCCGTTCATCTTTCTTACGAATGGTGAACTCATCTATTTTTGGGACTACGGCAACGACGACGCCCGGATCGTCAACTCGCTCTTTTCCCGCCGCGATCTTGAGCGCTTGGTGGAAATGCGTGCCACCCGCAAGCCGCTCGCGACGATAGAGATCCCCGAGTATTACCTTCGCCAAGGCGAGACCCGGCAGGTGCGGCCCTACCAGCGTGAAACCATGCAGGCTCTGGACCACGCTGTAGAGCTCGGCAAGCGCCGCTTTCTGATTGAACTACCCACTGGCACAGGCAAGACGGATCTCGTATCCATCTATATCAAGCGGCTCATCCAGTCCGGACGCGCCGAGCGCATTCTATTCCTGGTAGACAGGGAGCAGCTCGCCAAACAGGCGCTCGAAGCCATTCAGGACATTCTGAACCAGCACAGCAGCTACTGGTTACGCCCGGGCATGGTCCGGCAGGAACAACAGATTACGGTCTGTCTGCTCCAGACGATGATCAGTCGTTACACGGAATTCACCAGTGGCTATTTCGACGTGGTCATAGCCGACGAATGCCACCGTTCCATCTATGGCTCCTGGCAGACCGCGCTCACGCATTTTGATGCGCTTCACATAGGGCTGACTGCAACCCCCTCGGCCTATATCGAGCGGAACACTTTCCAATTCTATCAGTGCCGCGACGGCCAGCCGGATTTCGCCTTTCCGATCCTGCAGGCGTTTCGGGATGGTTTTCTGGTGCCTTACAAATTTGCCACCGGCATCACCCAAATCCTTGCTGAAGGTGCGGAGGTCGATGAGCAAACATACGACCCGTCCGAATTTGAACGCAAATGGACGAACGAAGACTCCAATAAGAAAATGATGCAGGAGTTCGACCGGCTCGCCTGGGAGAACTTCAAAGAGTTGGCTCCCGGTCAAAAGACCGGACCTGGCAAGACTATAGTCTTTGCCATCACCAAGCACCACGCCGCGAGGCTGGCTCATTTCCTGAACGAACTGCATCCTGAACTCAAGGGTCAGTACGCCGAGGTTATCACGAGCGACGTTGCGGACGCCGACGATCTCATCCGCAAGTTCAAACGCGAGGAGTATCCGCAGGTAGCCGTCAGCGTCGGCATGCTCGATACCGGCTTCGACTGCCGGGAAGTTCTCCACCTGGTAATGTGCCGCCGGGTGCGCAGTCCCATCCTCTACCAACAGATGAGGGGGCGCGGAACGCGCACGGCAGATCATATCCAGAAGCAAAAATTCGTCATCTACGACTTCTTCGGTAACCACGACTACTTCAACGATAGCGATACCGACATTTTCACCGGCATCGGTCGCGGACATGCTCCTGGCGGCGAACGCAAACCACCCAAACCGCCAGGCGATCTTGTCGAGCTTGGCCTCGAGGACGAGTGGCTTCACGCGGTTACCTATGTCGAGGTGGGGCCGGAGGGTGAGAGAGTCGACAAGCGCGACTATGTCACCAATTGGGAGACCAGCGTTCAATCCGCCGTGAAAGATGACCCGATCATCCAAAAGGTCCGGCGAGGAGAATTGCTCACCGAAGACGAGGAAAGGGCGCTGGCTGACCGGTTAAACCGGCCGGAGATGTATTTCAACGAGGAGAACCTTCGCCGGGCCTACCGCCAGCCGGGCGGCAACCTGATCGATTTTATCAAGGCCGCTCTTGGCAGCCTCAAGATCAAACCCCGCGAAGAGGAATTGACCGAGAATTTCCAGGCATGGCTGGTCGCAAAATCGATCACACCCCAGCAGGCGCAGTATCTATCACTCCTCAAGAACCGCGGCATCGCCCGCGGCCGCATCGAGCTGGAGGATTTGTTCCAGCCGCCACTTTCCATTTTGAATGCGGCAGAGTTGGGCGTTGAGCTCTTCGGCGAGAGGGGGCTCAAGGAAATCATCCAGGATTTGAACGATTCGGTCTTCATGAAGAAGGTCGCATAAGGAGCAGCGATGAACCAGGATTTGCGCAGAAAATTGAACCGGATCACCGACATCCTTTGGGCCGGCGGTGTGACCAATCCGGTTACCTATATCGAGCAGATTTCGTATCTGATTTACCTCAAGCTGCTCGACGAGGAGGAATCCAGCCGCGAACTCAAGGCCCGGCTCATGGGCAAGCAAATCAATGGAAACGGCAAACTGCTCTACCCGAAACAGGCCGAGCGTTTCCGCTGGTCCAAGTGGCGTTTCAAGAGCGGCACAGACCTGCGCGACTTCGTGCGCGACCACGTTTTTCCTTACATGGCTTCGCTGGTGAAGGAGGAGCCGCAGATCGCCGAGTATTTCCGCGACGCCGTACTTGAGGTCGTTGACCCCAACGTGCTCAAGCAAGTGGTGGACGAGATCGACGGTATCGACTTCGCCAAGCTCGGCACTGACGTGAAGGGCGACATCTTCGAGTACATGCTGACCCACCTGGGGCAGTCCGCTCTGAATGGCCAATTTCGAACGCCCCGCCAGATCCGAACCATGATGGTCGAGATGGTGGACCCCAACCTCGGGGATACGATCTATGACCCGGCGTGCGGTACCGGCGGCTTCCTGATCGATGCCGTCGAGTACATCCTGGCCAGATACTCGACCGAGCCTCAGGAAGTACCCATCTACGGCGAAGAGTGGCTTGAAAAGCGCGACCAGTCCATCAAAGAGGCCAAGAAGGACATCCCGACGTTGCAGACCTACCGAAAGGGTCCAGGCGAAAAGGTTCCCAACTGGGAGCTTTTGGAGCGGTCCATCTACGGTATCGATGTATCGCGCCAGATGATGCGCATCGCCATGATGAATCTGGTGCTGCACGGCATCCGTCAGGCCAACGTCAAGCGTGCCAATACGCTTTCCGATATGGGCGGTCTCACTGAGGACGATCTGAACCGCCGCTACAAAGTGATCCTTTCCAATCCACCCTTTGCCGGTGTGCTCCCCAAGGAATCCATCCGCAAGGACCTCCCCACCAACTCCAAGAAGAGCGAGCTGCTCTTTCTGGGTGTGATGATGGAGGCCCTGGCTCCGGGCGGCCATTGCGCCGTTGTGGTTCCCGAAGGATTGCTTTTCGGCTCGACCTCGGCGCATGTGGAGCTCCGGCGGAAGCTGGTCGAGGATTTCGATTTGCTGGCCGTGGTTTCCCTGCCTGCTGGAGTATTCAAACCCTACGCGGGCGTAAAGACCGGGGTCCTCGTTTTTCGCAGGCCGGCTTCGGGCGCAAAAAAGGACAAAAAGACCAAGCATAAGGAAAAGGTCTGGTTCTACGATGTGCGTGCGGACGGTTTCGACCCGGACAAGATTTCCGGTGGCGGCAGACCTGAAACCCCCGAACGGAACGACATCCCTGATCTTCTTAATCAGTGGAAGGCCTACAAGCAATCGAAGTTCTTGAATCCGCCGGGTGTCGAAGCCGGAACCCTTTTGCAACCCGGAAGCGACGAGCCTCGCTGCTGGTGGACAACCATCAAATTTGTTGCCGAAAACGATTACAACCTTGCCGCCGGCCGCTATAAGCCGCAGATCGCAGAAAAGGCACCGGATGACGACCCTGCGCAACTCATCCGGGAAACTCTCATCATCGAGCGTGACATTGCAGGGGGGTTGGAGAAACTACTCCAGGAAGTGGAGGCAGTCGAATGAGGTGGCCAACAGTACCTCTCAAAGAGATTGCGCCAGCGCAAACGCCAAACATTCGGTTCTCGCCAGATGAACCGGTATGGCATCTAACATTGGACCAAGTCGAAAGCCATACGGGAAATATAGTTAACAAGAAAATCGCACCCGCATCTGCGGCTGGAACGTCGACTAATGTATTTGATGATGGCAATGTCCTCTATTCAAAGCTTCGTCCATACCTCAATAAAGTAATATGCCCAACGGAACCTGGAATTGCGACTACAGAGTTGGTCCCACTTAGGCCTCGCAAAGACCTTCTTGATCGTCGCTACTTAACCTACTACCTGCGCTCAAATCATTTTTTGGGATTCGCTAATGTGGCTGTCGCTGGCGTAAAGATGCCTCGCATCATAATGACGAAGTTCTGGAAGCACCGCATTCCACTGCCTCCTCTCTTCGAGCAACACCGCATTGTCGAAATACTCGATCAGGCTGATGCGCTGCGCAAGAAGCGCGCTGATGCAGATGCCAAAGCTGCCCGGATTCTCCCCGCGCTCTTTTATAAGATGTTTGGCGACCCCGCCACGAATCCAAAGGGCTGGCCGATCGCGCCCATTGACGAAATGGTTGCCCCAATTGAAAGGAGAGACCCGACAGGCCAACCGGATGATCCGTTCACCTACATAGACATCGCGGGCGTAGACGGTCAGTTGGGGGTCATTTCGATTGCTAAGACATTGATAGGCGCAGAAGCTCCAAGCAGGGCGCGACAAGTAATTAAGACCAACGATGTGATTGTGTCAACCGTCCGCCCATACCTTCGGGCAACGGCACTCGTTCCCGCCGAATACAACAACCAGATTTGTAGCACTGGATTCTGTGTTTTGAGGGCGAAGTCGGGAGTTGGATTTGGATTCTTGTATGCACTCTCTCGCTTAAAGTGGTTCACGGATCAACTCAATACTCTTGCCCGCGGAGCATCCTATCCGGCTGTTACCGATTCAGATGTGTTCAATCTCCGAGTTCCACAACCGATTGCGCAAGGTTTGCTCAAAAGCTTTGACCGCCAGGTTCTTGATGTTCTTGCGTTGCAGGACAAGCGACGCGGCATAGCAGCAAGAATTGAGAGCTTATTTGAAACGCTACTCCACCGCGCCTTCACCGGCGACCTCACGGCCAAGTGGCGCGAGGCGCATATGAAGGAGCTCCTGGCAGAGATGGAAGCCCAGGCCAAAGCTCTTGATTGCCCGTCAACGCAGAGTAAATCACCAGAGATCAGATCAAAGCGCCATGCCGGCCATGACATGTACAACAAGGCAGCTTTGGCCGCGTACATCACTGACCGTTGCCATGCGCCCGACCGCCCCATGGGAAGGGTGAAGCTCGCCAAGCTCTTTTATTTGGTCCAGCAAAAGGCAGAGATCGAACTCACCGAGACATTCATGAAGCGCGCCGCCGGGCCGCTTGACGATGAAATCCACAAGTTCCTGAGCCTTGCTCAGAAAAGCAAGTGGATAGTTCTTTGCCGGGGCGAAGGTGATTTAAAGCCCATAAAGCCGGGGGCAACCGTTTCCAAAGCCGTCGAACAAGCCCAGAAACTCTTAGGTCCGGCAAAGGCAAAAGTTGACGAGATGCTCGACCAGATGAAGGGATGGGGCTACCGCACTCTCGAACGATGGGCCACTGTCCTTGACGCAACCTTTGAACTGACGGCTGCTGGACAGCCCGCCACCGTCGAGGGCGTCAAGGACATTATCCAGAGACATCCGGATTGGGAGCCCAAATTGAGCAGGGACGAATTTTCTGACACGAACATCGAAGCCACTCTCAAAGGTCTGCGAGACTTCGGTTTTATAACAAACCAAGATTGATGGAGGTGCATTATGCCCAAGAAGCCAGAAAACCACGGCAAACCCTGGACTGACAAGCAGGTTCAGCAGTTAGAAAAACTCGTTGACCAGAACACCCCCACACGGGTGATCGGTCTCAAACTCGGACGGACGGAAGACGCGATCCGATCCAAGGCGAGCGAAGAGGACATCTCGCTCAAGCCGACAAATCAATCACCTTACAACCGGCGCAAGAAATGAGGCGTTGAAGGAAGTAGCATGGATGACGATCTCCGACATTTCCGGCCTGCCTACCTGAAGATCCAGGAGGACATGGAGCGCCTGAACCGCGCTCTCAAGCCGTCCTATCTGAGCGTCTATGAACAGATGGAGCGGGCGCTTGAGCCGATCAGGCGTCAGCACTTGGAGATCTCACGTTCCATCGAGCTTTCCGGACTTGCTTCCTCACATCTGGCCGAGATCGTCCATGCGAATCAGCGCTGGCAAGATCTCATCGACCAAGCCTCCGCATCAAGCCGCGTCTTTGAGGATATCAAGCGGACGCATCAGACATGGCTCGAAGGGATCAGGCCGATGCAGGACAGCATCGATCAGCTTCAGGCAGCGGCCAAGCTGTCCCTCGGTGACATAGCCTATCGGATGACTGTCTCCGAGCGGCTTTTGGCCGGGATTGACTTCGATGCCATGCGACAAGCCATGGCATTACCGGAGCCGGCGTTCCTGAAGTTCCAGGACGTGATCGGCAATGTGACGTCGACCTATGAAAGGCTGGCCGCATCCATTCGTGTCCTTCCGGATGTGACCTATTTACCGACGTTCGCGCTGCCCGGCGCAACGCGTGAGGTCTTCATCACTGGCTACGCATTAGACACGATCCGGGTTCCGGAGGAGCCGGAGGACGAGGATGATGCATCTGTCGTTCAGTTGATCGCCGAAGTGGAGCAAGAAACCTCCGGCTGTATCGGGTTGCTACAGGCCGTCGATCCCGCACTGGCGAGACCGTATATCGGCGCACACGATGCGCTGCGCGGAAGAAACGTCGACCGCACAAGGCACATTCTTTCCTCGTTGAGAGAGTTCTGGAACCACTTGCTGCGTCGCCTGGCCCCGGACGAACACGTGCTTTCATGGGTATCGACGGATGATAAAGACCTGCTCCACGAGGGGCGGCCGACTCGAAGAGCGCGCGTGCTGTACGTTTGTCGCGGCCTCAACCACGAGCCTCTGACCGATTTTGTCGTTCAAGACACGCGTGCGCTGGTGAAACTGGTGGATTTTTTCAATCGTGTCCACGAACTCGATCCGGAATTGACGGATGAACAGCTCCGCGCCCTTCTACTCCGGACCGATTCCTGGCTCACGTATATTTTGCAGATCTGGAAGGGGACGAGACAACCATGTTGACTGCTTTACGAATCGGAAATTTCAAGGCCTTTGCAGAATCGCAGCGAATTCCCGTCCGTCCCTTGACCTTGATCTATGGTGCGAACAGTTCCGGAAAATCGAGCGTGCTGCACAGCATGATTCTCGCCCGTCATGCGCAGGAAACGGGCGATCTGGATGTTCATCGCACCAATGTGGGTGGCGAATCGGTGGATCTGGGTGGATTCCGCCAGTATGTCCACAGGCGTGAGGCCAATCGCCGGGTCGAGTGGGCCATGGACCTGGATACGAGTTCATTCAAGGACCGGCTCGCGGAGCTCTTCGCGCCGGTGAAGCAGGTCACGATGCTCCTCAATCTTGGCATCGGCCTGGACGATCAGGACCACCCGCTCCCGGAGTCAATTCCTGAAATTCACACCTATGAACTTCTCGCCGATGGTCAGAGCCTTCTCCGGATGAGTCGCCGCAGAGACGGTAAGCTTCAGCTCGACCGCTTGGATCACGAACATCCTGTTTTTCGGGAAGTTATCAAGGCGATGGTCCTGCTTTCTACAACGACCGAAACGATTCACCCGGAGGACTTTGAGGGCCTTGATGAGGCGATTGCCGAGCTTGTCCCGGAGGTGGTGGCAAAGAGCACGCAGTTTTTGCCGGACGGATTGGCGGAATCAAATGTTTTCAGCCCGGGCGGTCAGGCAAGACTTTTTACGATCAGCAAAGCCCGCAGAAAAGAGGAGTTGAGCGCGGCAGTACGTTCATTCCTTCCCCGCAAGATCGACGAGATTCTAAGAGGCGTAGGGCAGGTGGTCGCAGGCGAACTATCGCGCCTCAGATACTTGGGTCCATTGCGGTCTTATCCGCCGCGCCATCTGGCCTTTTCTCAGCACCACGATCCGAACTGGTATGCCGGCGGGGGCTACGCGTGGGACGTCATTCGTCGTGACGCAAGTGTTCGGAAACTGGTTAATGAATGGCTCTCCGCGCCTGACCGACTCCAGACACCATACGAACTGATCTTGCGAGACCTGGTTGGGATTGATCAATTGGAGGGCCCGCTTCTCGATGGGCTTGAACAAATTGAACTCGATATGGAGCCAGATTACGACGACAGCCCCACGCCAACCGGGGCTTATCCTGTCGTCAAGGACCCGGAGGCGGAAGCGGTGAAGATCCGGGACCTTATCCGCTCCTCGGATATCGACAAGCTCAATGAGCTGATCATGATCGACCGCCGATCGAACACAGTGGTGAGCCATCGGGACGTGGGGATTGGCGTCAGTCAGGTAATGCCCATCCTTGTGGGCGCATATGCTTCGAGGAACCAGATTGTCGCCATCGAGCAACCGGAAATCCATTTGCACCCAGCGCTCCAGGCCGACTTGGGAGACGTGTTCATCCAATCTGCGCTTGGCCCAGGCAGGAACAGGTTCTTGATTGAAACGCATAGCGAACACTTGCTTTTGCGCGTAATGCGTCGGATGCGTGAAACCAGCAACGACGAACTGCCTGAAGGAGTTCCACCTATCACTCCGAAGGACGTGTGCGTGTTGTTTGTACAGCCGAAAGGAACATCGTCGGCGGTGCGCCACCTGGAATTAGATGAAGAAGGTCAGCTCCTGGACGCGTGGCCGGGCGGCTTCTTTGAAGAAGGCTACCGGGAACGGTTTGCGTGAAGGAGGAGCTGCCTGTGCTTTATGAATTTGCCATGACGCCTGACCTATTCGACGCATCCGTAGCCAACTCGGACGGCAAAGCAAGCATTATTCTGGTCGAACTTTTAAGGGGGATAGCCGAAAACGGCCTATTGGCAAACCTCCATAAGGATCGATGGTTACGTCATGTAACAGGGGAGCGGGTAACGACGCTTTCGCCCGCGTTGAAAGATAAAGTCTTTACGTGCCTTAAGGTACTGAACGACCGGCATCGGCTGGTCCGGCACCCAAAGTGCATGGCTGGCGATCCCGGCAATGATAAAGAATGGTTGAACCTGGCTTTCGACTCGCACGACCGGATTCCCTTTCACGCCATTGTCCTGAGCCAACCGTTGATAGACGGTTGCGGCCGCGAATGCGACGCCTTGGTCGAGTTCTTTGGCTCTTTGGATTCAGCGCAGTGGAACGGCAGACGGAAGAGGACATTGTCTCTGACCAAATCGGATGCCGACTACCGCGCCGCTCTTGCTCCGATATTGCGTCATGCGAAATCCCTGGCGCTTATCGACCCCTGGCTGAACTCGCATGAATCACGCTACCTCGACACGGTTACCATCTGCTCGAACGTTTTGGGACAAAGAGGACATGCGAGGCTTCAAGGGCGTATTGATATCCATGCGGAGGCTGCGAAACAGAAGCCGGATGGCCGAACTGTTGCAGACCACCTCGCCGGCTGGGAACAAAAACTTCGGCCGCTGATAGCGGTGGATGGCCATCGTTTCAGGGTGTTCCTCTGGGAATCTTTACCTGGTTCTGAGTCGATGCATGACCGTTTTATCCTGACGGATCAATGTGGCATTTCTGCTCCCGGCGGACTGGATTGCCGAAGTCACTCCCATGCCAATAGAACGGACTGGAGCCTGCTTGACGAGGATGTAAGACAACGCCGCTGGAACGAATACGACCCCCCTGTGAGCCCTTTCAAGTTGCTGGGGAATAGGGAGATTTCATGACGAGAGTTAGGTGCAGATCAGCCGGAAGGTTCACAAAGAGATGACTAACGAGGAAATAGCCAGATTCTTCAATACAACACGGCCCTTCATCCAGGGCAATCCTGACCTGCGCGATCCCCAGGTCGAGGGATGGTTCCGCACGCGCCAGCACTTCCGGAACAGCAGAGATCACGCCATCCTTCAGATTCCGGTGGGCTGCGGAAAGACGGGCCTCATGGCCCTGCTGCCTTTTGAGACCGCCCAGGGTCGGGTCCTGGTGATTGCTCCGAACCTTGAGATTCGTCGGGGCATTTCCACTGCCTTCGATGTCGCCGGGCGTGAATGCTTCTGGACCTCCACGCGTGTTTTGACCGATGTGAGTCATGGCCCCTTCACGGCCGTCCTGGACGGCCAGGACGCGAACATCCACGACTGCGAGAACTCGCACATCGTGGTTACCAACATCCAGCAACTGGCCAGCCGGGCTGACCGCTGGCTTCCGGCCTTCGCGGATGATTTCTTCGACCTGATCCTGGTGGACGAGGGGCATCACAACGTTGCCAGAAGTTGGGAACGGGTTTTCGAGCGGTTCCCCAACGCCAAGGTCGTCAGCTTGACCGCCACGCCGTTCAGAGGCGACGGACGCGAGATCTCTGGCGAGCGGGTTTATGCCTATCCATTCCGGACCGCCATGGTGCGAGGATACATCAAACAGATCACTGCGATAAACGTCGCGCCCGAGGAGATCTCCTTCACCTATCGAGGTGATGCCAGGCGGCACACGCTTGAAGAGGTCCTTCAACTCCGGGACGAGGAGTGGTTCAGCCGGGGTGTGGCTCTCGCGCCCGAGTGCAACCGGTCCATCGTGGACGCCAGCATCCAGTGGCTTCAGCACCTCCGGGAGACCGGTACATTCCATCAACTGATCGGAGTCGCATGTTCGGTGGATCACGCCCGCCAAGTTCGTTCCCTTTACGCCGAGCGTGGTCTGCAGGCGCGTGAAATCCACAGCAACATGCCGGCGGAGGAAATTGAGGACGTGCTCCAGGACCTGCGCAGGGGCCGGATCGATTGCATCGTCCAGGTCCGGATGCTCGGTGAGGGATTTGACCATCCAAACCTGAGCGTCGCCGCAATCTTCCAGCCCTTCCGGTCGCTATCGCCCTATGTCCAGTTCATCGGCAGGGTCATGCGCGTGATCCACCAGAACAACCCCCAGCACCCGGACAACCGGGGCGTGGCGGTCTCCCATGTGGGCCTGAACATCGACCGACATTGGGAGGATTTCCGACGTATCGACCAGGAGGACCAGGAACTCATCCAAGGCTGGCTTGAAGCCGGAGACGAGCGTCCCCCGGCCGATGAGCCGGGCCGGCGGCGACGCCTGACGCCGGACATGGTGGTGCAGAACGAGATCATTAGCCACTTCATCGAGCAGGAATACCTCGACCCGATGGATGACGCTGTGATCGACGACCTCGTCCAGGAATTCCGAAGGCGCGGTCTCGACCCCGAGGCCCTTGGGCTTTCCCGCGAAAATCTCCGCCAGCGCCTCATTCAGGCACGGACCCGCGAGAGTATGGAGCCCCGGGAGATACCGGTCACGCCCCAGCGCCGTCGTCAGGAAGCCCGCCGAAGGCTCAACGAGCGCTCCCGGGCCTTGGCCAGCCGGATTCTGAACGCCCTCGGCGCGTCCATCAACGGCCGCAACATCGTTCTGGCCTACCCAGAACTCAGAAGCGCAAACAACTACGCTGCAGTCATTATGATCGTGAACGGAGCCGTCAACGAGCGCCTCGAGGTGGAAGGCGGAACCCGCGGTGAAATCCCACTGGAGCGGCTGGAGGAGGTTCTGGAACAGATCGACCAGATCGGGGACGACGTCCAGGCCCAAATTCAGGAGCGCCTTTCAAGGAGATAACCGATGCCCAAGCTGAAACGCCTTCTCGTATCCGTCTGCTTCGAAACCGCCCAGCGGCGGAGACACTGCTCGCGGAACCAGGAGCACGTTATCTGCCAGGGGGACAAATGCCTGGTCATCAAGGAGAACATGTCGAAGAACAACTACTGCATGGAATGTGCGGCGTTGATTCTTCAAAAGGCACGCCAGGACTTGGACTGTTTATGTGATGAGATCGAGGCGTGATAGCCCATGACGACGAAAAGTCAAAGCAACATTCAAGGACTTAATGTCCTGATCGTGGATGACGAGGCCAATATCCGCAAGACACTCACGGTCTGTTTGGAGTCGCGCGGCCATCGCGTGACCGCTGTCAGCAATGGAAAGGACGCCCGGGTGGAGTCCGACAGACAGGTGTTCGACCTGGCGTTTGTGGATTTGCGGTTGGGCACGGAAAACGGCCTTGACTTGATTCCCCCCATCCTCGGCGCATGCCCCTGGATCAAGATCGTCGTCATCACGGCTTATGCGTCCATCGACACCGCCGTCGAAGCCATGCGGCGGGGGGCAACTGATTACATTCCCAAGCCATTCACTCCCGAGCAGGTCCAACTGGTCACCGAACGGGTGGCAACCGTTCGCGGCATGGAGCAACGAATAGCGACCTTAAAGGAGGACCTGGAGCGTTTGCATCCGGAGGTTTCGTTCTCCTCACAACATCCCGGCATGCAACGCGCTGTGGAACTCGCGCGGCAAGTGGCCGCCTCGGAGGCGGTTGTCCTGCTGCGAGGTCCCAGTGGAACGGGAAAGACAGTACTGGCTCGCGCCATCCACGGTTGGAGCCACAGGGCGGATAAGCCGTTCGGAACCATTTCATGCCCAACACTCAGCCCCGAACTCATCGAGAGCGAGCTTTTCGGACATGTGAAAGGCGCCTTTACCGGTGCGCTCCGCGATAATCCAGGTCGGGTCGCCGCCAGCGAGGGCGGGACCTTGTTCTTGGATGAGATTGGCGATTTGCCTTTGGCGCTTCAACCCAAACTCCTGCGCTTCATACAGGATCGTGAGTATGAGCGTGTGGGCGATCAACGGACGAGACGCGCGGACGTCCGCATCATCGCGGCAACCAACACGGATCTGGATAAGGCGGTTCAGGCGGGACGCTTCCGCGAAGACCTGTACTATCGCCTGAATGTGATTCAGATCGATTTGCCACCCCTGATGGATCGCCCAGACGATGTTGAACTACTGGCGAGAAACATGTTGGAGTTCTTCGGCGCGCAAAACCACAAGGTGCTGAAAGGCTTCAGCGACACGGCCATTGAGGCCCTGCGCCAATACGCGTGGCCGGGCAATATCCGCGAACTGCGCAACGCGGTCGAGCGAGCCGCGATCCTGTGCGCCAGTGATGTTGTTCAAGTTGAGCACCTTCCCGCGTCCATCGCGCCGCATACTCCACCGCTCCAATTGGGTGACCACGTTTCCCTGAAGATGATCGAGGAACATCACATCCGCCGAGTTGTCGCCTCCACCAAGACCCTCCAAGAGGCCGCCAATATTCTCGGCATTGACCAGGCCACCCTTTGGCATAAGCGAAAGCAATACGGCATCTAACAGGCCGGACCTTTCTCTTTCCCGCCCTTGACCTTGTAAAACACAAGGTCGATTCGGGGCCGCCCTTGTCCATCACAAGGGATTTCTTCCCAAACAATGCGTAACATGTTGAATTTACGCCAACTACGCGATTGGCACGGCTTGTGCTTTGTTAGCAGGTGGAGGTCTTGGTCATGATTGGAATAAGACAAAAACTGATGCTGGGCTTTGGCGGGTTGCTCACCGTCATTGCGATTGTCGGCGCGATGACGATGGTTCAGATCAATGAACTCGGCGAGGCCATCGGAATGATCCTCAAGGAAAACTACCGTAGTGTGGTGGCGTGCCAGGACATGAAGGAATCCTTGGAACGAATGGACAGTGGCATGCTGTTCACACTTGCCGGGAACGAACTTGAGGGGAAACGTCTCATTGAGGAAAACACCACGAAATTCCGGGACGCCTTGCATGTGGAACTTGGCAATATAACGCTTCCCGGTGAACGCGAAAAGGCTGAGAAAATCAGGGCCTTGTTTGAAAGATACGTCGAAGTCATACCGCTTGTGACAGAGGTCGGACGATCTATCGAGGAGAGGAAGGCCGAGTATTTCTCGAACGTGCAGCCGCTATTCCAGGAGATCAAGGACATCGCACAAGACATTTTATTGATGAACCAAACGAACATGAGCGAGGCCAGCAACACCGCGAGAAGGCTCGCGGATACCGCCCATCGCCGCATGTTGGCAGCGATCATGATTTCCACGTTCTTGGCGCTTCTATTCAGCTATCTCGCTCACCGATGGATTCTACACCCGATTAAGCGACTGATTGAATCCACGAACGAAATACGAGGCGGAAATCTTGACCTCGTTCTTGAAGGCGGATCGAGAGACGAAATCGGTCGGCTTTCGGAATCCTTTAATGATATGGCGGCCGCCCTGAGGCAGGTGCGCAAGGAAGACAGGATCAACCTGATGCGGACAAAACGTGCGACAGAGGAGGTCTTCAAGGCTCTCCCAACCGCCATCGCCGTGCTCGATCTCGATGGGAAGGTGGAGGTCTCAACTGAAACGGCCGACCGTCACTTCGGCCTCAAACCCGGCGTTCTCGCAGGCGAGCTTGGATACGATTGGCTGCTTCCCCTGACCCGGAAAGCCCTCGACGAGGATAATATCGTCGAGCGCGACCCCAAGAACGGTTACGTCCAGCAGTTCGTTGACAATCGCGAATACTTTTTCCAGCCGATGGTGGTTCCGATTCCCGTCGGCCCGGAGCGTCGAGAGCCCACGGGCGTGGCGTTGATTCTCAAGGACGTGACTCAAGTCCATGAGCAGCAAGAAATGAAGCGCGGCGTTGTATCCACCGTCTCGCATCAACTCAAGACACCTTTGACCTCCCTTCGCATGTCCATTCACCTTCTGCTGGAGGAGCGGATCGGATCTCTGAATGAAAAACAGATAGAGCTCCTTATGGCCGCGAGGGATGATAGCGAAAGGCTGGTGGGTATTCTTAACGATTTGCTCGATATCAACCGAATCGAGTCCGGAAAGTCGAGGCTTACACTCGAGCACGCCACACCGAGAACCCTTGTCCGCGACGCCATGGAGCCATTCCTCGTGGATGCCAAGGATAAGGGCGTGACCCTGGTGAACGAAGTGTCGGACGACTTGCCTGAAGTCATGGCGGACTCCGAAAAGATCCGTCATGTGTTCGCGAACCTCCTCTCAAACGCGCTTCGATTCACTGGCCCCGGAGGCTCGGTGACCATCAGGGCTAAGTTGGAACAAGATCGTGTGGCGTTCCTTGTTGAAGACACCGGCAAGGGCATGCCGGAGGAAGAACTAAAACATCTGTTTGAGCAATTCTATCGAGCGCCCGGTCAGGATGAGAAATCCGGTGTGGGACTGGGCCTGGCCATCGTGAAGGAAATCGTCCTCGCCCATGGCGGGGATGTGGGCGCTGAAAGCGCGCTCGACAAGGGGTCGACGTTCCGCTTCACGCTCCCATTACGAACCGACACGACGGCGGAAACACACGCCAAAGCCACGGAGGAATAGGCATGCTACTCACACTGTACATAATACTTGGATTGGCCCTTTTCGCCGCGCTGGCGGCTCTCGCATTCGCATGTGACAAGATATGAGGAGGCTATCATGCTTTATCTTTCAGCAATCGTCCTGGTGTTGTGCATGGCGTACCTCGTGTACGCCATCATCGACCCGGAGCGATTCTAACGGAGAAATGTCATGTCCATCGTTTTCATAACCTTCATTCTTGGAATAGCGGTATTGCTGTCATGGCCCCTGGGAAGAGCCATGACCTGGGCGATGAACCCCGGCGACAAGGTCGGTGGTTTTCGTGGCGGCGCTGAGAGACTCTTTGAGAAAGCGGCGGGCAAGGTCATCGCCAGGGCGCAGACATGGAAGGAATATGTGCTGTCCATGCTCCTCTTTAACGGGTTCATGTTCATTATCGTGTTCGTGATTTTAGCGATGCAACAGGTGCTTCCCCTGAATCCGGATGGCAAGGGCGCGCTTTCACCTGATCTGATTTTTCATACGGTGGCTTCCTTCACATCGAACACGAATCTTCAACACTATTCGGGGGAGGTCTCGTTAAGCTATTTTTCACAGATTTTCGGTTTGATGTGGCTGCAATTCGTTTCCGCCGCCACGGGAATCGCCGCCTTGACCGCCCTGGCCAGGGGGCTCGCCGGCAAAACATTGCTCGGAAACTTCTATCGTGATCTCATGCGGGCGACCTTTCTCGTGTTGCTGCCACTGGCGGTGGCGGTGGCGGTGTTTCTTCTGCTGGGCGGTGTTCCCATGACCTTGCAGGGCTCAGCCACCGTCAAAACACTTGAAGGTGTGCTGCAAACCATCGCCAGGGGACCGGTCGCGGCGTTTGCGGCGATCAAACAACTGGGCACCAACGGCGGCGGTTTCTTTGGTCCCAACTCGGCGCATCCCTTCGAGAATCCGTCTTTCTTCACCAACATCGTCGAATGCCTGAGCATCATTCTGATTCCAATGGCATCGGTGTGGATGTTCGGCCGCATCACGGGCCGGATGCGACACGCGGTTATTGTCTTCGCGGTGATGAGCGTGTTGCTGGTTGGAACGGTGGGACTCGCCGTCCATTTTGAAAGCGCTCCAACAGCCGCCTTTAACGGATTGCCGATTCAAGCAACCGGAAACCTTGAGGGCAAGGAACTTCGCTTCGGTTCCGCCGCTGGCCCGCTGTGGGGAACGCTCACAACCGCCACGAGCAACGGATCGGTCGACAGCATGCACGACAGCTTCAATCCGCTTACCGGTCTCATTCCATTGGCGGGAATGTGGCTGAACGTGACCTTTGGCGGAGTTGGCGTGGGTTTGATCAACATGTTCCTGTACATCATCGTGGGCGTGTTCATCTGCGGCATGATGGTCGGACGAACCCCGGAATATTTCAATCGCAAGGTCGAAACCCGCGAGATGAAGCTCGCCCTCTTGGCGCTTCTGATTCACCCGTTGTTCATCCTGGGTGGAACGGCCTTATTCGCCTTGACCCCATGGGGTGCCTCGACGGTGCACAATCCCGGCGCGCACGGGTTCACGGAAATCCTCTATGAGTTCAGTTCCGCGGCGGCTAACAATGGGTCGGGCTTCGAGGGCTTGGGCGACAACACGGTCCCCTGGAACGTAGCCACCGGCGTCATCATGCTGCTGGCCCGATTCGTTCCGATCATTTTGCCCTTGGCCATCGCCGGGGCCTTAGCCGCGAAGAAACCGGCACCGGAAACCACCGGAACCCTGCGAACGGACACCTTCCTGTTTGGCATGGTCATTTTGGGCAGCGTGGTCTTCATTGGGGCGCTGTTGTTCCTACCGGTGGCCGTCCTGGGTCCGATAGCGGAGCATTTGGCGGCCGGACTATGAGCCGGGGAATGGGAAAAGAGGTATGAAGCATGAATGACCATATAAATGAAAACGTACAATTAAAGCTTGATCGTCGTAAGGCTCGACGGGCCTCGCTCTTTGAGAGGAACCTGGTGCGAACCGCCGGGAAACAATCCGTGGTCATGTTGAAACCATGGGTCATGGCGCGGAATCCCGTGATGTTCATTACCGAGATCGGGGCGGCGCTGACCACTCTTGTGCTGATTGTGGATCTGTTTAACGAACAGTCGGCGTTTTTCTATACATTCGCAGTAACCGCCATCCTCTGGCTGACCGTGCTCTTCGCCAATTTCGCGGAGGCCTTGGCCGAGGCCCGGGGCAAGGCCCAGGCGGATACGCTGAAACGGACCCGGCGCAAAACCCTTGCCCGAAGAGTGATGAATGGCGTTGAGGAACAGGTGAGTTCCGACGAGCTTCGTGAAGGCGATGTTGTGTTGGTTAGCGCCGGTGAAACCATCCCCAGCGATGGCGAGGTGATCGAGGGAGCCGCGTCCGTGGATGAGTCGGCGATTACTGGTGAGTCCGCGCCCGTGGTCCGGGAAGCCGGAGGTGATCGGTCCGGCGTCACAGGGGGCACGCGCGTCCTTTCCGACCAGATCAAGATTCGCATCACCGCGGGGGCGGGCGAGTCCTTTCTCGACCGCATGATTGCCCTCGTGGAGGGGGCGGTCAGACAGAAAACCCCCAACGAGCTTGCCCTCAACGTTACATTGGCGGGACTCACACTCGCCTTTTTGATGGTGACCGGAGCCCTTTGGCCGATCGGTCGATATTTCGGCGTGGACCTTCCGATCCCGACGTTGATCGCCTTGCTGGTCTGCCTCATCCCCACCACCATCGGTGCTTTACTCGCGGCTATCGGGCTTGCGGGCATGGATCGCGCTCTCTCGGCCAACGTGCTGGCCAAAAGCGGTAAGGCGGTGGAATTGGCCGGCGACATCGACACGCTGCTTCTGGACAAAACCGGCACCATCACCATGGGGGATCGCCAGGCAACTGAGTACCATCCGTTGCCCGGAGTGACGAGAGAAGCGTTGGCCGAGGCCGCCATGTGTGCCTCCTTTGGAGATCAGACACCCGAGGGCAAATCCATTGTGCGGCTTGGAGAGGAGACTCTTGGACCCGGAGCGCCGGGCGAATCGCCGCAGGCCAAGGTCATTCCCTTTACGGCGCAGACACGCTTGAGCGGCCTTGATTTGCCCGATGGCCGCAACTACCGCAAAGGTGCGTCCGACGCCGTTTGCGCCTATATCCGTGAACAAGGTGCTCCGATTCCCGAGGCAACCCAGCGACTGGTGGATAATGTCGCGCGCCATGGAAGCACGCCCATTGTCGTTGCCGAGGGAAAAAACATCCTCGGAGTGGTCGCGCTTTCGGATGTCCTGAAACCCGGCATCCGAGATCGATTTGAGCGGCTGCGGGCCATGGGGCTGCGCGTCGTCATGGTGACGGGCGACAATCCCCTAACCGCGGCGGCTATCGCCAAGCAGGCGGGTGTGGATGATTACATCGCGGAAGCCAAGCCGGAGGACAAACTTGAGTACATCCGGAAGGAACAGCGCGTGGGAAGACTGATCGCGATGATGGGAGACGGCACGAACGACGCTCCGGCGCTTGCCCAGGCGGATATCGGCGTCGCCATGAACTCCGGCACCCAAGCGGCCAAGGAAGCCGGAAACATGGTGGATTTGGATAGCGACCCCACCAAGCTGATCGAGGTCATCGAGATCGGAAAACAACTGCTCATGACCCGGGGCGCGCTGACGACATTTTCCATAGCCAATGATGTGGCGAAATACTTCGCCATCATCCCGGCCATGTTCATGCTGGCGATCCCACAACTGGCGGCCCTCAATATTATGAGATTGGAGACGCCGGGAAGCGCGATTCTTTCGGCCCTGATTTTCAACGCCATCATCATCCCGCTTCTGATTCCCATCGCCATCAAGGGAGTCAAGTACCGTCCCATGGGAGCGGATAGCATCCTGAGACGGAACCTCCTGGTCTATGGATTGGGAGGTGTAATCGCGCCCTTTGCCGGCATCAAGCTTATCGACTTGGCGTTGAGCATGACCGGACTGTTTTAGGAGGGAACATGGACAATACGATTGAAAGAACCGGCTTTATCACCCAGGCGGGCACATCGATCAGGATCGTACTTGTAACGATGGTGATTTGCTGTCTTCTATATCCCTTGGTGATATTGGGCCTTGGGCAGACCCTGACGCCCAATTCCGCCAACGGGTCGATAGTAAGCAATGGCCGGGGAGAAATCGTCGGCAGTAAGCTCATTGCCCAGAAATTTGACCGGCCCGAGTACTTCTGGCCGCGACCATCGGCGGTTGACTACAACGCGGCAGCCGCCGGGGGCAGCAACTTGTCACCCACCAATCCGGAGCTTCGCGAGAGGGCAAAGACCCTGGTCGCTAGGTTCAAAGCGACCGCCGAAGATCCGATTCCCGCTGATTTGGTAACCACTTCGGGAAGCGGTCTCGATCCGAACATCACGCTTACCGCCGCCAGATACCAGGCGGGAAGGGTCGCCGCGGCCCGAGGTTTATCCAACGAAACCATAATGGAATTGCTGGACAGATATGCGCGCCGTCCGGGCGGAGTGCTTACCCCGCAGCCGCTGGTTAACGTATTGCTTGTGAACATGGCCTTGGACAGGTTGGGCAAATGAGATGAACGGAAACCGCGCGGACAACTTCCTGCGTCTGATCCGCCGCTCACAGCGGGGCAGGTTGAAGATATACCTCGGCTACGCGGCCGGGGTGGGTAAGACGTACCAGATGCTCCAGGAAGGTCACCGCATCAAGGAGGACGGCATCGACCTGACCGTCGGTCTTGTCGAAACCCACGGGAGGGCGGAAACCGAGGCCTTGCTCATGGGATTGGAGGTGATGCCGCGCCGTAAGGTCACCTATCGCGGGATCGAGATCGAGGAGATGGACCTCGACGCGATCCTGTCCAGGCGTCCGAGCGTTGTCCTAGTGGATGAACTGGCCCACACCAACGTGCCGGGTAGTAGGAACGCCAAACGCTACCAAGATGTTGAAGAGCTTCTTGCCGCGGGCATTCACGTCATCTCAACGCTTAATATCCAGCATTTGGAAAGCCTGTATGAAACCGTCGAACGGGCCACGGGGGTCAAGGTGCGCGAGCGAATCCCCGACCGCGTGGTCGCCGAAGCCGACCAGCTTGTCAACGTCGACATCACCATCGAGGACCTGCGACGCCGCTTAAAGGAAGGAAAAGTCTACACCAAGGAGCGGATTGAAACCGCGTTGGACCATTTCTTCAGGCCGACCAACCTAGAACAGCTTCGCGAGCTGACCCTTCGTGAGTTGGCGGCCCAAATCGATTCGCGCCGACGCGATCCCCAGGCCGAGGATATTCCCGCAAGCCCGGATCAGGTCATGGTGTGTCTAAGCTCCAGGGGACCGAACAGCGAGGCCTTGCTGCGTTATGCGTCGCGCCTGGCCGGGCGGCTGAACCGTAACTGGTATGCCGTATATGTGCAGACATCCAAGGAACAACCCACTGTCATTGACGCGGCAACCCAGCGGATGCTCTCCAACACCCTGACCCTTGCTCAGCAATTGGGGGCAACGGTCTTCACATACAAGGGCGACGATGTCGTCAAGACCATCCTCCAATTTGCCAAGGAGTATCGTGTCGGGCACATTGTAATTGGAACCCCTGGGAAAAAGGTGCCTTTTTGGAAGCGATTGCGTGGGGAAGGCAGTATCCTGGATCGGTTGGTTACCGAGGGAGCTGGGATTACCGTCATTGTTCTGGACACGAAGGCCATACGGGAAGAGCGACCATTCCCTGAAATAATCCCTCCGGCTATTGAATCGGATGAAGGGCTCAAGGCGCGTAAGGACTTCATCGGTGAGGGCGGTGCGGCGCTATCGAGGTCGACCAATCTGGTTTGGGAAAAGGTCATTGAAAAAGAGGATGCAATCAAGCGTCTGCTCGATTCCTGTCGCGAGGTTGGTAAGGGGCGGATGGGATCGGCATTGGAATCCGTTCTCGACCGAGAAAAACAAGGCGGGACTTTCGTGGGCGAGGACGTGGCGATCCCCCATGCGCGGATAGCAGGTTTATCTCGCCCTATAATGGCTATTGGCGTCGGCAGAGAGGGAATCCAAGACCAAGAGACGGGTCGGAAGGTTAGGCTAATGATTTTGCTGTTATCCCCCATTGATCCGCCGGAAAGCCACTTGGAGATGCTTGGACTGATCAGCAGGATGACTCGGGATGACCAGTGGCGTAAGAATGTGCTTGCCGCCACGAGACCCGCCGAGATCAAGAGGTCCATTCAGATGTGGGAAGCTGGTCAACAGGATTCCGCCGAGACATCGTCATGATCATCGGAGCGAATGTTTTGTCCTACTGTTCCGGGGCACGACTTGTTGAGCACTCAGAACTCCGGGGATGGTATCCCGAGATGCTTTAAATCCGTAGTAGATTCACGGAAATATGACTTGACACCGCTTCCGGTCCGTCTGGAACGGCCTGCTCTTTGATAATTCTTGATATAATAAGGGATTAGGAGCCGGAAGCTCGATGGAGAACGGTTATGAAGAGGGTTGCACCCGGGGAGCTGTAGTCCATCGCAAAGTCTTTCAAGTCAACTATTTACAACACTTTGGGTTGAGGTATGTCTCAATTCAATGGGAGTTTGTGTCGATTCTGTGGTGAGGAAGGAGCATCAGTCATTTATCCTGCACGGACTTCCAGACGCCAGGGTTTATGCTGAGGCGTGGCAATCATGCTGTTGCAGCATGCTGGCGGCTTGAGGCTTTATACCGCCGGCAAGTCAGGACATATCAAAACCGACCACTATACTTTTTCTTTTGTGCCGGGCTGAAACGCTCGATGGCATATCGCAGCATCGTCCGGGGCATCTGGCGGTAATGGGTCTGGAGAAAACGCTCTTCGGTATCCTGGCTAATACGTTTGCCGACTTCCCGCAGCATCCAGCCTGTGGCCTTGTGAATCAAATCGTGCTCATCGTTCAGCAGCAGTTCCGCAATGGCAAAGGTGTCATCGGCCTGTCCGTGTTTGATAAACGCAAAGGTTGCCACGATTGCGATGCGTTTATCCCAGAGGCTGTTTGATTGAGCCAGCGTGTACAATATCGCCCGGTCTTTATCAAGCAGATAATCGCCAACGATATTCGGTGCTGACAAATCCACCAAATCCCAGTTATTGATCCATTTACGATAATTCAGATATAGCTCAAATATCGTTTTGCGGGACACGGCATTCGCCTGGGCATATTGTTGAATTAAAATCAGCAGGGCGGTCATCCGGTGTTCATGTATCTTGCTTTGCAAAAGACTGACGACATCCTCCAGCGGCAAATGACAGTACTGTTTGGCCAGTCTTCGCTGGAGGGGAACTTTAAGCCCTAAAAAAATATCTCCTTGGCCATATTGTCCCGGCCCGGTTTTGAAAAACCGCTGTAAGATCACGGCCTGTTCAGGATCGGCCATGACTTCCAAATCACGTTTCAATTGAGAAACGGAAAGCCCCATCAGCTCATTGTCCGGTGCAAGTGAGTTTTAATCCCAAGATGCCCGTCAGGATCATCATCAGACACAGGATACGAATCGGATTTACGCTTTCAGAAAACAGAATAATCCCTCCCAATGCCGTCCCGGCTACACCGATACCTGTCCAGATTGCATACCCTGTTCCCAGCGGGAGGGTCTTGACTGCCAGCGATAGAAAGACGTAACTGGCAACCATTCCCAGCACAGTGAGAACAGACGGTACCAGCCGGGTGAAACCCATGCTGTATTTCAGACCAATCGCCCACCCGACTTCAATAATCCCCGCAACAAACAGGTAAACCCACGCCATCTGAGTTACGCCGTTTTCTTCTTGGATGAAGAGGTGGATTCGGTTTTGGTTTGTGCTGCCGGCTTGCTGTCTTTGGTTTCTGTCTTGGATTCGGTGGAACTCGAAGCGGGCTTGTCATTACTGGCGGCTTTCTTATAAGTCTCAGACCGATAATCGGTCTGATAAAAACCGGACCCTTTGAAAATCAGCCCCGCCCCGGTCCCCAGTAATCGTTTTAATTTCGATTTGCCGCATTCGGGACACTTTTTCAGCGGATTGGCAGTAATTGACTGAAAGGCTTCAAACTGATGTCCGCAGGCATCGCATTGATAATCGTATGTAGGCATAAGCAGACTCCTTATGATGCTTGAGCTTCGGTATCATTATTTTCGACGTCGGTCGTTTCCTCGGCAGGAGGTTCCGGCGGACTGGGTAGTTTGTTGACGACCACCTTGGCCGGCCGCAGAACCTGACCGTTAAGGATAAAGCCGCTCTGTAATTCTTCCAACACAATATTGTCCGGCTTGTCCGGGTCACATTTTTGCATCAGGGCCTCATGTTTTCCCGGCTCAAATGGCTGCCCCGCACTGACGATTTTTTCAACCCCATGGGCCTTGAGGGCATCGAAGAAGTGGTCATACAGAAATTGAATTCCCTGAATGACGCTTTGCAGGGCCTCTGTGCCCTGGGCCGTTTTGGCCCCCGCTAAAGCATGGCCGAAATTATCCAGTGTCGGCAACAGCGATTTGATAATGCCGCGTTTTTCATAATCCACGGAGTCGGCAATCTGACGCGGGACCCGTTTCTGATAATTCGCATAGTCGGCCGCCAGACGCTGATACTTCTCGGTCAGTTCTTTATTTTCGGCCACAAGCTTTTCAACCTGCTTTTGCAGGTCTTCCGGAGCGGCCGCCGCAACCGGCTGTTCAGACGTCTGCGGGGCTGGCTGCTGATTGTTTTTTTCTTGTTCGCTCATATTCTTTTTTTTACGACCAAATAACATTCTGTGTTTCCGTATTGGCTCAGTACGTTGTATCGCTCAATCCGACTACCGGACACGACCTGGCAGGGGGATTTATTTGTCCGCCCCGAGATGCCGTTTGAGTCGGTCAAAAAAACTGGAGCTTTCCGAAGACGTATCTTTGCTTTCGGTTTGTGCAAATTTCTGTAAAAGCTCATGCTGTTCGCTGGTCAGCTTTTTGGGGATTTCTACCATCACCCGAACCATCAGGTCTCCGTTTCGTCCGGATCGCAACTCTGGCAATCCATGCCCGCGTATCCGGAAAATATCCCCGTGCTGGGTGCCAGCGGGGATTTTCAGCTGTTTGGTGCCTTCCAGTGTCGGCACATCGATGGTGTCTCCCAACGCCAGCTGCGTAAATCGCAGCGGAACGGTTACCACCAGATTCGAACCTTCCCGCATCAGGAACGGATGTGCCTTGACGCGGACATAGCAATACAAATCACCACGCGGGCCACCGTGTTTGCCCGGCTCGCCTTCCCCGCCGACTCGTATTCCCTGACCTTCGTGAACACCGGCTGGAATCTTTACCGCCAGGGTCCGTTTTTTGGGGACCAAACCCGTTCCGCGGCATTTGCGGCAGGGGTCGGTGATCACCTGGCCGGCACCCTGACAGGTCGGGCACGTCGAGACCATTTGGAAAAATCCGCCCAGACCGGCCCGCTGGACCTGTCCGGCGCCGCCGCAGGTTGGACAGCGAGACGGAGCCTTGCCTTTGGAGGTTCCGGTTCCTCCGCAATCCGTACAGGTGTCCTGACGGGTAAATTCAATGGTCTTTTCAGTGCCTTTGGCGACTTCTTCGAGCGTCAATTCGACCGAAGTTTCCAGGTCGTACCCGCGGGTTTGCCCCTGCGAGCGGCCGGATCGTCGCCGGCCGCCGCCGAACATATCCCCGAACAGGTCGCCGAACATATCTCCGAACATATCGGAGATGTCCTGGACGTTCATATGGGAATAATCATGAACGCCGGCACCGCGCAACCCGTCGTGACCAAACTGGTCATACCGTTTGCGTTTTTCGGGATCACTGAGGACCTCATACGCCTCAGCGCATTCCTTAAACTTGGTTTCGGCTTCCTTGTCGCCCGGATTTTTGTCCGGATGGTATTTTAATGCCAGCTGCCGATACGCCCGTTTGATGTCGTCGGCGGAGGCATTTTTTTCCACGCCCAGCACTTCATAGTAGTCGCGTTTTGCCATCGCGTTGTTGCCTTTCGGCTTAAAGCAAAAACCGAGTTACCTGAACAGCAGGATGCAGCCTGGACGGTAACTCGGTTTCTGGATTGTTGGAGTTAGATTACTGCGCCATGAACTGCATTTTTCTTGTCATTGTCTTTCAGGTCGGTAATCACGACATTGGTGGTCAGCATCAGACCGGCCACGGACGCGGCATTCTGCAGGGCAGTGCGTGCGACCTTCGCCGGGTCAATAATACCAGCCTTGAACATATCGACATATTCGCCGGTATTGGCATTGAAGCCGATATTGCCGCCTTTTTCCAGCAGCTCTTCAACGACCACATTGCCTTCCATGCCGCCATTGTCCACGATCTGGCGGGTCGGAGCTTTCAATGCCCCGCACAGGATATCAAAGCCGATCTTTTCATCGCCTTTGGCTTTGCTTTTGGCCTTTTCGACCTCCGGGATGCACCGCAGGAAAACCACGCCTCCGCCGATAACAACCCCTTCCTGGGCTGCGGCCTTGGTGGCATGCAGGGCATCATCCAGCAGATCCTTGCGCTCTTTCATTTCAGTTTCGGTGGCTGCACCTGCCTTGATGACGGCAACGCCGCCGGTCAGTTTAGCCAGCCGTTCCTGAAGTTTTTCACGGTCGTAATCGCTGGTGGTTTTCTCAATCTGCGAGCGAATCTGATCGCAGCGGGCAGAGATGTCTTTCTTCTTGCCGGCGCCTTCAATGATGGTCGTATTCTCTTTGCCCACAACGACCTTTTTGGCTCGCCCAAGCTGTGACAGCTCGATGCTTTCCAGCTTGATGCCGAGGTCTTCGGTAATGACCTGGCCTGCAGTCAGAACCGCGATATCCTGCATCATGGCTTTTCTGCGATCGCCAAAGCCCGGGGCCTTGACGGCACAGACTTTCAATACGCCCTGCAGGCGGTTGATGACCAGTGCTGCCAGGGCTTCGCCTTCCACGTCCTCGGCGATAATCAGCAGCTGGGAGCCGGTCTGAGCAATCTTTTCCAGCAGCGGAACCAGTTCCCGCAGGTTGGCGATTTTCTTTTCGTGCAGCAGAATATAGGCATCTTCCAGCACGCATTCCAGCGTGTCCGGATTGGTCATGAAGTAAGGCGAGATATAGCCCTTATCAAACTGCATGCCTTCGACAACGGTCAGTTCGGTTTCCATGCCCTTGCCTTCTTCGACTTCAATAACGCCTTCCTTGCCGACTTTGTCCATGGCCTGGGCGAGGATTTCACCGATTTCCGGGTTGTTGTTGGCGCTGATTGCAGCTACTTTGGCGATATCATCATGGCCTTTGACGGGCTTGCTGATGCTTTTGATATACTCGGTGGCGACTTCAGCAGCCTTGAGGATACCACGCTGAATGGCGACCGGGTTGACGCCGGCGGTAACATATTTCAGACCTTCATTGTAAATCGCCTCAGCCAGGACGGTGGCGGTGGTCGTTCCGTCGCCGACACGGTCACTGGTCTTGCTGGCGACCTGGTTAATCATCTTGGCGCCGATATTTTTGAACGGATCGGGCAGCTCAATTTCCTTGCTGACGGATACGCCGTCTTTGGTGACTTTGGGCGAACCCCAGCTTTTGTGCAGCAGCACATTGCGGCCGGTAGGCCCCATCGTAACTTTGACGGCTGCGGCCAACTGGGCCAGACCTTCTTTGAGCTGAGCCCGTGCCGCATCCTGATACATCATTTGTTTTGCCATATTTCAAAACCTCCAGTGTTCCGGATAGGATTGTTATTTTTCGATAACGCCGAGGATTTCGCTTTCACGCAAAACCTTGTAATCCTCGCCGTCCACTTCCACTTCACTGCCGCTGTATTTGCCGAACAGCACGGTGTCGTTTTTCTTGACCGACATCGGGGCTCGCTGGCCGTTATCCATCAGTTTGCCAGGCCCCACGGCAATGACTTTGCCGATGAGAGGTTTTTCCTTGGCGGTGTCGGGCAGGACAATCCCGCCTGCGGTCTTGGCTTCGGCTTCCTGGGGTTTGACGACAACACGATCTTCAAGGGGTATCAGTTTCATAACAGTTCTCCTGTCTGTGTATAGTTGTTTGATGTTTGTTCCATTACATATCCATGCCGTCCATATCGTCCATATCCGCTGAGCCAGCCGGAGCAGTCTTCTTGCTGTCCTTGGGCTTTTCTGTGACGATGCAGTCGGTTGTCAGCAGCAGACCCGCAATCGATGCGGCATTTTGCAGGGCAATTCGTGTAACCTTGACCGGATCCACAACCCCGGCTTCCAGCAGGTCTTCGTATTTATCCTTATCGGCATTGTAGCCAAAGCCGCCTTTGCCCTGAGCGACTTTGTTGACCACCAGGTTGCCTACCGCGCCGGCATTCTCGGCAATATAGTAGCAGGGCATCCGCAGGGCGCTGGCGATAATGTCGGCGCCTGTTTTTTCATCGCCGCTGAGTTTAAGAGCCTTGACCGACTCGATGCAGCGAACCAGGGCGACGCCGCCGCCGGCCACGATCCCTTCTTCAATCGCCGCACGCGTGGCGTGCAGGGCATCTTCAATGCGGGCCTTCTTTTCTTTCATTTCCGCTTCGCTGGCGGCCCCGACGCGAATCTGGGCAACGCCGCCGGTCAGTTTGGCCAGCCGTTCCTGAAGTTTTTCCCGGTCATAATCACTGGTGGTTTTTTCAATTTCGTCTTTGATTTGTTTGATGCGTCCCTGAATGGCAGCGCTGGCACCAGCACCTTCGACGATGATGGTATTGTCGTTGTCGATGGTCACCTTCTTGGCCTGGCCCAACTGCGACAATTTGACTTTTTCCAGGTCGATGCCAAGATCCTTGAAAATAGGCTCTGCACCCGTCAGGACGGCAATATCCTCGAGCATGGCTTTTCTGCGGTCGCCATAACCGGGAGCCTTGACTGCAGCAACCTGAAGGATACCGCGAAGTTTGTTCACCACCAGCGTGGCCAGGGCTTCGCCTTCCACGTCTTCTGCAATAATCAGCAGAGGACGCTTGCTTTTGGCGACAGCTTCCAGCAGGGGAACAATTTTAGCGACATTGCTGATTTTGTCCTCGAAAACCAGGATATAGGGTTTGTCGAGCTGACAGGTCATGTTATCGGGATTGGTCACAAAATGAGGCGACAAATAGCCGCGGTCAAACTGCATCCCTTCGACGTATTCGACGGTGGTATCAAGACTCTTGCCTTCTTCGATGGTGATGACGCCGTCTTTGCCGACCCGCATAAAGGCCTCGGCCATTTTTTCGCCGATTTCAGTGTCATTATTAGCACTGATAGAGGCGATATTGACAATGTCCGTCTTTTTTGCGGCATTGATGGGCTGGGCCTGTCCTTTCAGGGCTTCAACTGCAGCGGCGACCGCCTTCTGAATGCCGCGATTGAGGGCCATTGCATCAGCGCCGGCGGCCAGGTTCTTAAAGGCTTCTTTGAAAATGGCCTCTGTTAACACGGTCGCGGTGGTGGTGCCGTCCCCGGCAATTTTGGATGTCTTGCTGGCGGCTTCTTTGACCAGCTTGGCGCCCATATTTTCGGTTTTATCAACCAGTTCGATTTCCTCGGCGACGGTGACACCGTCCTTGGTCACGGTCGGACCACCCCAGCCTTTGTCAATGATCGCACAACGGCCGCGAGGACCCAGGGTGGATTTGACCGCGGCTGCCAGCTTTTCCACGCCAGCCAGCAGAGCGGTTCTTGCATCGTTTTCAAACGATAAGTTTTTTGCTGCCATAACTTCTGCCTCTCCTATTATTGAATGAGTAAAGCGACAGTTTTCTTTTTGATGGGGATATTGCAAAAAAAATACCAGGTTTTTTAAAAGTTTCGGGAGTGTCCTATAAAAAAATTATAAGTTATTGATTTAGCTATAGATGTGTGTTTTGAAAAATATTTTTGAATTCTTCGTAAATCTCAGTTTAAGGGGCCGTCTGCCACTTTGTAATATTGAAAATGGGGTTTGGGTGCCAACTTGGCAGTATCCCATCGACGGTACGGGCACAGAAAAATATAAAGCTTATAAAGCGGATAGACGATTTGGCAATCAGTATTTAGCTGATAGGCTATCCGTATTAACCCGTATCCGAGTTATTTTTAGGAGAAACAAGATGCGAAGGATTGTGATTTACATGACCGTTGGATTTATTGCAGGGCTGAATGGTCTGGTTTATGGCGATGAAATTGAAGAACTTCGCCAACAGATGCAGAATCAGTACAAGGCGATGCAGGAAATCCAGAATAAGCTGGTTGAGCTGGAAAAGAAACAAACCCTCCAGGATGAGCAAATCAAAGCGGCAGCGGCCAGCAAAGAGACCTTTAAGGTGCCCGATACTCTGAAATGGGCCGAAAAGATCAAATTCTATGGTGACTTCCGTTTCCGATTTGATCAGACTGAGCAGGAAAAAAATAGTGTTCAGCAAAAAGGACAAGCCAAGGGGATGGTTCGTTTTCGTCTTGGAATGACGATGAACGTCAATGAGGATATCGATGTTCATGGCAGATTGGCCTCCGGTTCCGGGGCTGAGCCGACCTCGACCAATTTTACCCTCGGCGAAAACTGGGCGAAAAGCAATATATGGCTGGAGCGGGCTTATATGGATTGGCATCCAAAATCCATCGAGGGGTTGCATGTGCTGGTCGGGAAGATGGGCATGCCGTTCTATTCGGTCAATGATTTGATTTGGGACAGCGACGTCAATCCGGAAGGTGGAGCGATTCAATATACCTGGAAGCCGTCTGATACTATGGAAGCGTTTGTCAATGGCGGTGGCTTTTGGGTAGAAGAAAGTGCCAGCGATGCGGAAATTGCCATGTGGGCCGTTCAGGGCGGGATGAAATATCATTTAAATAAGGAAAAACAGGAATATCTGACTGCCGGTGCGACCTATTATGATTATGCCAACATTCAGGGTGACGAAATTGAGTCCTATGATGGCAAATCTGCCCGCGGCGGTAATACGGCCACCAAAGTCGGGTCAAATTATTTCTATGATTATGATTATAATCTGGTGGAGTTGTTTGCCGAATACGGCCATACGCTGTTCGGTTTGCCTTCGGGGCTGCATGCCCAGTATGTCAACAATGTGGCCTCCGGGGTTTCCGCCGACACGGCCTGGCTGATCGGGTATCGTCTGAACAAAGCCAAAAAGGCCGGCTCATGGCAGTTTACCTATGATTATCGAGAAGCCCAGCGGGATTCGATGGTGGGGGCATTTGCCGAGACCGACTTTATCAACGGCGGCGTTGGCGGGCGAGGGCATCGCATCGGTTGGAAATATCAGTTTACCGACAATATACAAGGCGGATTGTATTATTTCCTTGCCGACCGGGCCCGGTCTGTGTCAACCTACGGGGCATCCGACAAGGCTGATGATGAATACCAGCGTATTCGGGCGGAAATGGTCATTACATTCTAAACCCCGTATTTTACCTGAATTCACAAAGCCCGGCCATCTGGTCGGGCTTTTTTGTTGGCTAAAGGAAAAGTACATAACGGCAGAAATAATCCCATGGTGTTTTGCTATTTTGTAACCTTTTGGGCTTCTGGCGGTATTATCCTATAAGGATTCTTGTCTCCCTATTGGATTGCTCAGTGAGTGTTATTGCAGGGTTTACACAATGCGAAATACCAAAATGTACTATGTTATCGTGTTTGCCGTGATTGTATGGGGGTGTAGCCGGTCTTTTGAAACGACTGCGGCTATCCCCATCGTTGACAGCCAGGTTACCGTGACCGGAGGGGTTATTGAGGGAACCGTGGAAAAAAACGGGATTCGTGTTTTCAAGGGAATTCCGTTTGCGGCACCGCCAGTGGGGCCGCTGCGGTGGAAAGCTCCTCAGCCGGTAATCCCGTGGGAAGGCATCCGACAAACCAAAAAGTTTGCTCCTTCGCCCATGCAGAATTCATTTATTCCTGTCTGGTTTATGGGGGTTCCCAACCACTTCAGCGAGGATTGCCTGTATCTGAATATCTGGACTCCGGCCAGGGACAAGGGGGAACGGCTGCCGGTGATGGTCTGGATTTATGGCGGAGCGTTCAGCCTCGGTTCGACGGCTACGCCAATGTATGATGGGGCCCGATTGGCTAAAAAGGGGGTAGTGGTTGTCTCCGTTGCCTATCGGGTGGGGCCGTTTGGTTTTCTGGCACATCCTGAACTGACCAGTGAAGGCGGTACCGGCAATTTTGGACTGCTTGACCAGATTGCAGGGCTGGAATGGGTGCGAGATAATATCGCTGCTTTTGGAGGAGATCCGGAGTGTGTGACTATTTTCGGGGAATCCGCCGGTGGGGTTTCAGTTAGCATGCTGGCGATTTCACCCAAAGCCAAGGGATTGTTTCATCGGGCCATTTCACAAAGCGGAGGTTCCTTTACACCGCCGAAACGTGCGAATGAAGGGGCCCAGCTGATTCCTACGCTGGAGGTTGCCGAGAAGGAAGGCGTGGACTTTCTGGCCAGAATCAAGGCTAAAAATATCACTGCGGCCAGAGCTCTTTCGGCCAAAGCTATTCTCAGGGGAGGCAGCGGGGGAAGACCCAATTATGATGGTCATGTGCTGCCCGGTGATCCGTATGAACTGTACCAGAAAGGTCAGTTTAATGATACTCCGATTTTGATTGGCATCAATTCCGACGAAGGGCGGCTGTTTGTGCGAACCAATGTATCCCCCGGCGTGTTTACAACCCGGGTTCGTGAAATCTTCGGCGTCCATGCGGACGAAATTCTTGCTGCTTATCCCTGTGCCACGAAGATCCAGGCAACGAAATCCTCGCGGGATATTGTGGGAGATGTGTTATTTGGCTGGCCGACATGGACCTGGGCCAGGCTTCAGGCCCAACAAGGCAGCCATCCGGCGTTTGTATATTACTTTGATCACCGTACGCCTGCCAGTCCGGAGGGGGCGGGACATGGGGCTGAAATTGAATATGTATTCGGCAATCTCAAGAAACCCCGGCCTGAAGATACCCAGATGTATGAGCGGATGAGTACGTATTGGGTTCATTTTGCCAAGACGGGGAATCCAAATGGTTCGGATCTGCCGACATGGGAGCCCTTTACCATGGAAAGTCAGCAGGTGATGTATTTGGGGGCTTCTTGCCGAATGCAGCCGGTGCAGCATCGCGAACGGCTTGAGGTATTGGATGCGTATTATGCCTGGCAGCGTGAACAGGCCAGTGGGACCCATGAGCAAAACCAGCCTGTTAAGGTCAAATCAATCTGATTCGTTGCAATTTACCTGCAACCGACATAAAGATTTTCTTGCTATTTTTTGATTATGTATGTACCTTGTCGCAAATAGGTAACATAACTTGGACCCTAAGATGATGTTTTGAAAGGGAGCGCACGTGCATAAAGGTGCTAAGACACTGTGTATTATTTCAATAGTGCTTGTGGTGATTTTTGTTTTAGGTGTCATCCTGGTCAAAAAGACACAACAGCCTCCGCTGCCAACAACCGTCCGTCTGGAAGAGCTCAGTCCCGGCGATTTGCAGGAATTTATCAGTGCTCCCGGCGCCATCGAGCCCAAAACCAAGGTCGAACTTAGTGCCAAAATTTCGGCCCGTGTGGTTGAATTACCATTCAAGGAAGGTCAACGGGTCAAGGCCGGGGATGTGGTCATTCGCCTGGATGCCAAAGAAATGGAAAGCCGTCTTAAGAGTGCCCAGGCCAATTTTTTGGCTCAGCAGGCACAGATTGAAGTGACCAAGACACAGATTGCCTCCCACAAGGCCCAAATCAAGGGCACGCAGGCCAGTCTGGAACAGGCCAAAAAAGACTATGAACGTCAAAAACAACTGCTGGCCACCGGCGATATCAGCCAGAGTGTCTATGACCTGGCCCGACAAAAATTTGAAGAACTGGAATCGCAACTGCAATCGGCGTTGTTTCAGGTTGAGGCCGAAGAAAAAGGATTGATTGTTGCTCAGCATAATCTTGATGCCCAGAAGGCCCTGATTGAGGAGGCCCAGGATGCCCTGGAATATACCACGATTCGCTCTCCGATCGACGGGGTGATTACCCGGATTAATGCCGAAGTCGGCGAAATGGTGATGACCGGAACGATGAATAATCCGGGCACGGTGATTATGATTATTGCCGATTTGTCCAAGATGCTGCTGGTGGCCCAGGTGGATGAGGCGGATGTCGGCAAGCTGGCCCTGGGGCAGGAAGCCAGTATCCGCGTCAAGGCGTTCTGGGACCAGGTGTACACCGGGAAAGTGGATCATATTGCTCTGACTCATGATAATTTGCAGACGACCGGAACCAAATATTATCGCACGGAGATTCTGATTGAGGGGGATGTCACTAAACTGTATTCAGGACTGACGGCAGATGTGGATATTTTTACCCGGAAACATACACACGTATTGAAAGTGCCCAGTCAGGCGGTTTTGACTCGCAAAGCGGATGATTTGCCTGAAGACATCCGAAGCAATCCGCTGGTGGATAGCAACAAGACGGATGTGACGGTGGTTTTTCGGTATCAGGATAAAAAGGCTATTGCCACACCGGTGAAAATCGGACCGGGGGATACGACCCATATCATTATCCAGGACGGATTGAAGGTGGGGGATCGGATTATCGTTGGGCCATATAAGGTGCTGGATGCCCTTCAGCATGAACAAGCGGTGCGGGACGAAAAAGAAGTCGAGGCGGAAATGATGGCCAAAGACAAAAACAAAACGTCCGTGACAGCGACTGAGTCGAGAGCATCATAGACACGAAGGAGCCTGGCCGTGAGCGAAAAATCAGTTGTTATCCGGCTGCATGACATCCGGCGGATCTACAAGGTCGGTTCGGAGCAGATTCGTGCACTGGATGGGGTGAGCCTGGAGATTTATCAGAATGAATATGTGGCAGTCATGGGCCACAGCGGTTCCGGCAAAAGTACGCTGATGAATCTGCTGGGGTGTCTGGATCGCGCCACCAGCGGGGTGTATGAACTGGATCAGCAGGATACGACCCGGATGAGCAATTCGGAGCTGGCCCGCGTACGCAATGAGAAAATTGGTTTTGTATTTCAGTCGTTTGAGTTGCTGCCGCGGTTTTCGGCGTTAAAGAATGTGGAACTGCCGCTGATTTATTCACGGCAGGCGGTCTGGAATCGCAAAGAACTGGCGCACAAGGCATTGCAGCGGGTCGGCCTTGGAGAACGGACCAGCCACCGGCCCAACCAGCTTTCCGGCGGCGAAAAGCAGCGTGTGGCTGTGGCGCGGGCGTTGATCAATAATCCGTCTATTTTGCTGGCGGATGAACCGACGGGGAATCTGGACAGCAAAACCAGCGAAGAAATCCTTGCCCTGTTTCGACGGCTGCATGAGGAGGGACAGACGATTATTATGGTAACGCATGAAGCGGATGTGGCCTGCCATGCCAGACGGATTATTCGGATGCGAGATGGAAAAGTGATCAGCGATTTGCCGACGGAGCAGGATGCCGTCTGGGCACACCGTCCTGCGGGAGTTGTTCGATGATGATTCTGGATCTTCCTATTCGTCTGATACGCTTAATGGTGCAAAGCATCACGCTGGCGCTGGTGCAAATCTGGGTCAACAAAACCCGTTCGGTGCTGACGACGCTGGGCATTATTATCGGTGTTGCCTCGGTGACGGCTGTGATTGCGGCCCTGAGCGGCTTAAAAGCCAAGATTATGAGCGATATTGAAACCTTCGGTACCAATCGTATTTTTGTCTGGGCTAGCCGACCGGATACGGGCAAATATAAAAATGTGCCCTGGGATACCATCCGGTTCAAGCCCGAGCAGTTTGAAGGCATGCTGGCATATTGCCCCTCCGTGGCATTCTTTACACGGATTAATGACGACCGGGACAGTATTCGGTATAAAGAAAAAACACTGGAGCGGATCCGCCTGAGCGGGATTGAGTCGGATTGGCATCAGATTGAATCGCGTCCGGTGATTATCGGGCGGGCATTTTCCGCCATTGATCAGGCCCAGGCCCGTTTGGTTTGCCTGCTGTCGCAGAATCTGCGGGATAAGCTGGGTATGGACCGTGACTGTACCAATGAATTGGTGACGATCGGATACCGTACCTACCGTGTGATTGGCGTGGTGGAGGATCGACCGTCGATGTCAATGATCGGCGGGGCTGGCGGCAATGAGGATTATGAGGTCTTTGTCCCGTTTCAGACGCTTTATCGCAACTCCGGAAACCGGATGTGGTTTATGGTGATGGCCGCCAGTAGATCGGCGGATGTGTCGGAGGAGGCCAAGGCGGAAATTACCTTTTTCCTGCGTCAGCGGCGGCATATCGAACCCGGCGAACCGCCGACATTCAGGGTGCAGACTGTAGAAAGTGAAGTCCGGACGTTTCAGAAGATTGCGACGCGATTTACACTGGTCGCCGGGGCAATTGTGGGGATTTCGCTGCTGGTCGGCGGCATTGGGATTATGAATATCATGCTGGTCTCGGTGTCGGAGCGAACCCGTGAAATCGGGCTGCGCAAGGCGGTGGGGGCCGGCTTTGCGGCCATTTTGACGCAATTTCTGGTGGAAGCGGTGGTATTGTGCTGTCTTGGTGGTCTGATGGGGCTGGGACTGGGGCAATTGCTGACGACGATTATCGCGCATATTCCGCAGGTGGATATTCTGGACAAGGCATACATCCCCGCCTGGGCGGCGCTGATGTCGCTTGGTTTTTCGGCGTTTGTGGGTATTTTCTTTGGATTGTTCCCGGCTGTGAAAGCGGCTCGACTGGATCCTATTGAGGCATTACGTCATGAATAAACGGATACGATGCAGAATCATGGTTGGAATTGCGGTTTTATGTCTGAGCGGGTGTGCAAGCCTGGACCCGGAGGACCAGTATTATGAATACCAGGCTCCACGGGAAAAATTGCAGACGGTGGAGTCGCTGGATTTGAAACCGGCGGATATGCCAGCATCGCCCCAACAGAAGGCCGAGCCGAATACCCCCGCGGCCCCGGCGGAATGGCGGGTATCCATTGAAGAGTGCCGGGCAGAGACACTCAAGAACAATCTGGAACTGCAGGTCCAGTTGTATGCTCCGACGGCGGCCCAGGCGGCGGTGGATGCCGAAGAAGCGAAATTCGAAGCAGCGTTTGTGGCCAATACGGCGGTGTCTCGAACGGATTATCCGGGGCGATTGGTGGAAGTCGGGGATGGTTCCTATGTCGGGTCAGGAGGATCGCAATATCGCAACATCGATACCGGCGTGGGCGTGCAAATGCCTTTGCAGACGGGTGGGACGATTCAATTTAATCTGGCCGATTCCCGCGACAAGAATCTGCAATCGGCAAGCATGTTTTCTCCGTGGTATGAAACGGGCTTTACCTTTTCAATTAGTCAGCCTCTGCTGAAAAATGCCGGGACAAGGGCTAATATGCACAGTATTCGACTGGCGCGCTATGATAAACAGATTACCGATAATGCAACCAAACTGGAAGTGATTCGTGTTCTGGCAGCGGCAGACCGTGCCTATTGGCGTCTCTATGCAGCCCGCCGGCAGCTGGAAGTCCGCCAAAAGCAGTATGAACTGGCCCAGGCTCAGCTGGATCGGGCCAAACGTCTGGTTGCTGCCGGGCAGCAGGCGGATGTGGAGATTCTCCGTGCGGAAGCAGGGCTGGCCAGTCAACTGGCTTCGATTATTGCTGCGGAAAATGAATTGCGGTTACGTCAGCGAGAATTCAAACGTACTCTGGGAAAACCGGGAGTCGATATTGAAACCCCGACAGTCGTTATCCCTCAGACCGAAGCGGATCCGGTGTATTATGAACTGGATAAACAGAAGCTGATCGTATTGGCAGAACAAAACCGTGCCGAGTTGCTGGATCTGGAATTGCAGATTGCATCCCGAATCAGTACGATTGATTACCTGAACAATCAGATGTTGCCGCTGGTGACGCTGGATTATCGGTACAATGTTCCGGGCATTGGCGTTACGCGTGATGATGCATACGATATGCTGAATGAAAAAAATTATGAAAATCATCGTATCGGTGTCAGCCTCTGGGTGCCGCTGGGCAACGAAGCTGCCAAGAACCGACTGCGGCAGGCGATGATTCTGAAACGGCAGACCCTGGCCAGCAAAGAAAGCCGTAAATTGCTTATTAAGCAGGAGGTTCTCGGGGCGGTGGATCAGGTCGAAACCAACTGGCAGCAGATTATGGCCAGCCGTCAGAATGCAATTCTGGAAGGGCGGGTTTATGAGGCCGAGATTCGTCAATTTGAGCAGGGGCTTCGTACCTCGACAGATGTGCTGGATGCCCTGACACGCCTTGCGGTGGCGCAGAGTTCTGAAATTCAAGCATTGACGGATTATCAGATTTCATTAGTGGATTTGGCGTATGCCACCGGGACACTGCTTGGTGCCGGCAAAATTCAGTGGGAACCGATTACGCCTGTTCTTCCGGTGAATTAAATTTCCTGTTGCGGAGCTTGCGACAGACTGCGGTTGCCGACTGGAAAAAAAGAAAAGGCCGGTCACGCAGAAGGAGGAGGAAGTAAGAGGGTACTTCCCAGGGCTATTTTTTATGACCGGCCCAAAGGAGGCGTTGTTGAGTATGGTCAGGTATTGGTCGCCTTCCACCATATAGACTCCCAGTTCCAAAAAATAGTTACCTGTTTTTTATTTTTTTTCTGATATTTTTATTTTTTTGTTTTCGGGTCCGAGAATTTCTGTCAGGGCCCTGCACAAACCCTGTATTTGAGATGAGGTGTGGTCGGATTGCACACTAATACGAAGGCGTTCTGTGCCGGCAGGAACCGTCGGAGGACGGATGGCGGTCAGGTAATAGCCTTGTTGTCTTAACTGTTGTGAGGTTTGTACGGCCTGTGCAGCTGAGCCGACGATGATGGGGATAATATGGGTTGTACTTTGTCCGATATTCAGGCCTGAATGAACGAGTAGTGCCCGCAGACTGTCTGCGTTTTGTTTTAACATAGTTCGCCTGCGGGATTCATTCTGGATTAAAGTTAATGCTGCCACAGACACATCCGCTAACACTGGCGAAGGGGCGGTGGTAAAAATAAAAGGGCGGGCCTTATTAACCAGATAATCAATAGCGACTTTTGGTGCGGCCACGATGGCCCCCCCACAGGCCGGACCTTTGCCCAGCGGGGCAATCACCATATCAATCTGGTCTAAAATATCCAATTCTTCGGCAAGACCTGCACCCCGGCGTCCCATGCAGCCGACAGCATGGGCCTCATCGACAATCAAGATCGCATGGTATTTATTTTTCAGCTCAACCAGGGTTTTCAGGTCTGCTGTGTCGCCATCCATGGAAAAGACGCTTTCAGTAACGATGTATTTACAACGATACAGGGGATTAGCCAAAAAGGACTCCAGCCTGCCCAGATTATCACGACGGTAGGTATGAAAACTCGCCTGACTGTTTTTGACGGCATCAATGATAGAGGCGTGATCCATACGATCCATTAGGACAATGTCGCCTTTTCCGGGCAGAGTGGTTAAAACCGATTGATTGGCTCCCCAACCTGAGCCGAACAGCAGGGCGGATTCCTTGCCAAAAAATTGTGCCCAGGCCTTCTCGGCTTCGACATGCGGGCGCATCGTTCCGCTGATGAGGCGGGAGGCGGCGGAGCCCCAGCCATATGTTTCTATGGATTGAATTGCTGCCCGACGGATTTCGGGGTGATTGGCCAGATTCAGATAATTATTACTGCAGAACAGGACACATTCCCGACCATTGATGACGACAGTTGGTCCCTGGGCTGAGTCGATGCAGGTGCAGCTGCGAGTCATCTGTCGAGCCTCGAGGTCCTGTAATTCCCGTGTTAAATGTGTAAATTTGTCCATATTCGATTTTGTCATTGAATTGATTCCGGTTTTTGGCGATAGTATATGAAATAACACTGTTTAATGGAATATGTATTTATGGGTATCTACGACCGGGATTATCAGAAAGAGACTACAGGCAAAGGGGAATATTTTGGTACGGGCGGGTTGTTTTCCAATGTGCCGCCGGTGACCCGCTATTTACTGATTATTAACATCCTGGTTTTTGTGGTCATGTTTCTGTTTGGGCAGAGTGCCTTTTTTGTCCAGTATTTGAGCATCTCCCCGATCAGCTACACCTCTATTCTGCAGGTCTGGCGGCTGGTGACCTATCAATTTCTCCATGCAGATATTCTGCATATTTTGTTCAATATGATGATGTTGTATTTTCTGGGACCGATACTGGAATCCATCTGGGGATCCAGAGTCTATCTGCGGTTTTACCTGATTAGCGGAGCTGTTGGCGGGGTGGTTTATACTCTGCTGGTTCTGGGGCACCTGCTTGAAGCAGGTTTCATGGTCGGGGCTTCCGGGGCAATTTACGGCCTGATGGCAGCTGCGGCAATTCTGTATCCCCGGATGCAGGTCTATGTATTCGGGACGATTCCAATGTCGATGAAAACCATGCTGATTATCGTTGTGATCTGGAGTGTCATGAATATTCTGGGCGGCAAGAATGCCGGCGGGGAAGCGGCGCATTTATCCGGGGTCGCCGCTGGGGTGGTTTTTGTGTATGTTCTTCCCCGCTTTACCCATTGGCGTCTGGAACGTTCCAAGGGGGCCTGGCAGCGTAAGCTGGAAAAAGAACGGGCGTTTCAGAATGAAGTGGATCGCATTCTTGAGAAAGTGCATCAGCAGGGACTGGGCAGTCTGACTCGCGCGGAAAAAAATACGCTAAAGGAAGCCACACGCCGCGAACAGGAAGCCGCCAGACGGTAAAAAGCCGGACAAAGCCCCACTACTGATACAATTCTTCTCCTTCAATCACTCGTTTCTGGATGCGAGCCAGATACTCATCGAGTTCCTGAATATTGGCAAAGACATTCATTGCCGGCAGCAGCTTCATAATGTCGAAGACCTTGCGAATTTGCGGCTGCGGATTGACCAGGGCCAGTTCGCCGTAATATCGCATCATCGACATTTTGGCTTTGATGATAGCGCCTACGCCGGCACTGCTGATAAAATCCACATCTGCCAGGTCCAAAATAACAGTGGATATTTTTTTCTGGATCAATTCCTGGATTTGGTGGTCCAGGGCTTCGTACGTATCGGAATTGATCTGGCCGACCAGGATAATCTTTACGGTGTTTTTGTCGATCTGCTGAAGTTTGATATTCAATGGCATGATTGTGTTGTCCTTGTGTATTACTGAATCGCGATCGAAAGCACTTCTTCGGCTTTACTGACAAAGTGAAACTTGAGGCCGCTTCGGGCTTCTTTGGGGACCTCGACCATGTCCTTTTGGTTGCGTTTGGGCAGAATGACGGTTTTGATTCCGGCCTGTTTTGCGGCCAGGATTTTTTCCTTCAATCCGCCGATAGGCAGCACATGCCCCTTAAGCGTAATTTCTCCGGTCATCGCAACATCGGGTCGGGCGGGCTTGTTCCACATCAGGGATACAATCGAGGTATAAATGGCAATTCCGGCACTGGGGCCGTCTTTGGGAATCGCTCCGGCGGGCACGTGAATATGGTAATCATATTTGGCAATATCTTTTGGAGATATATTCAACGTATCCAAATTCGATTTAACTGCGGAAAAGGCCGCCTGAGCACTCTCTTTCATGACATCGCCAATCTGGCCGGTCAGCAACAGCATGCCTTTTCCGGGCATTTTGGCGGTTTCGACAAAGAGGATTTCCCCACCTGTGGGGGTGTAGGCCAGTCCGGTGACGACGCCTGGGGTTACAGCCCGTTGGGCGATTTCGAAATCGTATTTGGTCGGGCCGAGGATTTCCGCCAGCCGGTTGGGCAGAATCGACAGTTTTCGCGATTTTCCTTCGGCAATGCGTGCTGCAGCGAAGCGGCAAACGGCTGCGATGGTTCGCTCAAAACTGCGTACTCCGGCTTCACGGGTATAGCTGTCAATGATGATCTCGAGTGTTTTATCCGGGATGACAAGCTGGTTTTTCCGGAGGCCGTGCTCTTTCAGTTGGCGAGGAACAAGATATTTTTTAGCGATATTGAGTTTTTCCCGCTTGGTATAGCCGCTTAGTTCGATAATTTCCATGCGGTCGTACAAGGCAGGCGGGACCGGCTCCATGTAATTGGCCGTGCCGATGAACATCACGCCGGACAGGTCGAACGGCTGGTCCAGGTAATGATCGGTAAAGCTGTTGTTTTGTTCGGGGTCGAGTACTTCCAGCAGGGCCGATGCCGGATCGCCGCGGAAGTCCTGGCCGATTTTGTCGAGTTCGTCGAGCATAAATACGGGATTTTTGGAGCCGCATTTGCGGAGTTCCTGCAGAATCCGTCCCGGCAGAGCACCGATATAGGTTCGGCGGTGGCCCCGGATATCGGCTTCATCGCGAATGCCGCCCAAAGAGACACGAACAAATTTACGCCCCATAGCCTTGGCAATGGATTTGCCCAGGCTGGTCTTGCCGACGCCTGGGGGGCCGACAAAACACAGAATGGGGCTTTTGCCGGTGGGATTGAGTTTACGTACGGCCAGGAATTCAAGAATTCGGCGTTTAATTTTTTCAAGTCCGAAATGGTCGTGATTTAATACCTTGCGAGCACGACGGATATCCAGAATATCTTCGGTTTTCGTGGACCAGGGCAGTTCACAAATCCAGTCCAGATAGGTCCGGATTACGCCATAGTCCGGGGAACCCTGATGGATTTTGGCAAGACGGTCCAATTCCCGCAGAGCTTCCTGCTCGACGGTATGGGGCATTTTGGCTTTATGGATTTTATCTTTGAGTTCTTTGATTTCTTCGCTTTTACGATCTTCTTGTCCGAGTTCAGCCTGAATGGCTTTAAGCTCTTCCTGCAGGTAATATTCCCGCTGGCTTTTTTCGATGGAATCCCGGACCTGTCCCTGAATTTTATGGCTTAATTCCAGCACTTCGAGCTGATTGGCCAGGTCAACGGAGATTTCTTCGAGGCGTTTTGCAGCATCCGGTTCCTCAAGAAGAGCCTGTTTGTCCGGAATGGGGATATTGAGTGTTGCCGCCAGAAAGTCGGCCAGTGCCGAGGGATCCTGGATATTTTCCAGCAGCATAGACGCTTCTTCCGGCACATTGGGGCTCAGTGAAATCACCCGATTGGCGGTGTTGCGTACGCTGACCACCAAAGCCTGGAGTTTTTTGGTCATTCGCGTCCGCGTTGGAATCACCTGGACGCGGGCCTTGAGATACGGGTCTTTCTGGATAAATTCGAGGATTCGAAATCGAACGATACCGTGAACAATAATATTGATAGACCCCTGAGGCATCCTGATGACTTTTAATACCGAGGCTGCGGTGCCCACGGAATAGAGGTCGTCCATGCCAGGGTCTTCAGAATCGGGATTTTTTTGTGCGACCAGGCCAAAAATTGTTTTCTGCGGTTCAATATCTGCAATGAGGCGTTTGCTGCGTTCCCGGCCGATGGCCAGCGGCATGACGGTACCAGGGTAGGCGACAGCACTGCGGATCGGCAAAATCCCAATGATTTCCGGAAGACGGAACTCTTGTTCACTAGGCGTATTCGTCTGATTTATTTGAGAATCCATTACATTGTCCAATTCCACCATTTCCATTTATACGTTTCCCCAGGTGTTATATCCGAGAATTGTTCTCACAGGTTCAACTCTGCACATTATCGAGAATGATTCTCAGTTATGTGTAATTTTGAACGCTATCATACTTGTTTTGTTCTGACACTTATAAACTGGATCGATTTCTGATTAATACTTAAGCCCGGATTGTTCTTCTTGCTCAAAAGGCCCTGGAACCGGTTTAACAAACCGCATCCCTGGCTGGGGCGAACAATGAGACTAAGATCAATCGTGTTATCAATCTGAGCGGGGAGTTTACCCGATTTTCTGTGACCTGAAAAGCAAAAACTGTTTTGCCTGTGGGATAGAGGGCCTCCATCGCATGCCTGCGGAGAGATGATGTTGAATGTCTATTATTTATTTCAAGCCGAATCTTTTTTGGTTGCAATAGTACAGCTAAATTAGGTAAAATAGAAGTTGATTAGAATCAGGAGTAGGAAAGTCGGTTTCTTTGTCTAAAAAACAGGAGTTCCAGCAGAGCGATTAGGAGGATACACAATGCGGTGCCGGACAATTCGGGGTCTTGTCGTATCGACAATTCTGACATTATCATCTTTTGCATTTGGAGTCGTCAATAAACCGACGGTCATCTACGTCAATGCCTCGGCCGCCGGTGCCAATACAGGAACAAGCTGGGCGGATGCCTTCACCACACTCCAGCCCGCCCTCGATGCTGCCCAGGCCGGCTCGGAAATCTGGGTCGCGGCTGGAACATACAAACCGACAAAAAAAGTGGGGGGAAGTGAGGATTGCTTTAAAACATATCAAATGAAAAATGGCGTTGGTATTTATGGCGGCTTTGCCGGGATTGAAACCGAGCGCGACCAACGGAGCAGCGATCCGAATCTGACGATTCTTTCCGGGGATATCAATGGAGATGACAGCAATACGATTGAATGGACACTTCCTGAACGAGTTGATAATAGTTGTCACGTGTTTTACCATCCGGAAGGAATAAATCTCGATGGCACAGCCATACTTGATGGTTTTACCGTCCAGGGAGGGAATTCAGTTAACCCTGAGAAAACAGATTCTCATCGCGGAGCTGGGATGTATAATGGCAATGGAAATAGCCCCGCGATTAATAACTGTATTTTCAAACACAATGCGGCCGTTTATGGGGCCGGGATGTACAATGCCAAATTAAGCAGTCCCACAATAACGCGATGTATTTTCATGGAAAATGCAGCAGGAGCGAAGAGTGCTCAGGATGAAGGTGGATATGGCGGCGGAATATATACGCTAAGTATGAATGCGATAATATCAGATTGCACATTTTTAAATAATGCAGCGATCAGCCAGGGAGGCGGAATATTCTGTCAGGGCCAGATGATTCTGAGCCGCTGTAGATTTCAGGGCAATTCATCGGATAGGGGCGGTGGACTCTATCTGATTAGTTCTGGGGCAACAACGATAACTGATAGTGTCTTTCTTGAGAATACCGCTGGGCGTTATGGCGGCGGGATATACAGTGAGGGCGGAAGTCCTTCTCTGAGTCATTGTTCTTTTCAGGGGAACTCTGCTTATCGTTGCGGGGGCGGGATGTATAATAAAGGCGGTACCCCGACCATTTCGCATTGCAGTTTCAGGTGGAATAAAACTACTGAGGTGTCAATAGATATATTGACTGGAATGCTCTCAGATAGTGGGGCTGGAATATTTAATGATGAATGCTGTGCAACTATTACAGATTGTATTTTTGAAGGAAATAATGCGACTTATCCCGAAAATGATGGGGCATGGAATGCCAATGGAGGTGGCATCAATAATTACAAAAACAGTAATGGTTTGATAATACGCTGTTCTTTTATCCGTAATTCCTCAGGCTGTGGCGGAGGAATATGCAATTGCGGCAGCAGTCCCGTAGTCAGAGATTGCATCTTCACGGAAAATAGTGCTGGAGGGCGTGGAGGTTGTGGGGGAGGAATGGCAAGTATTCCCTACGAGCTCATTCAGTACGTTGGTGGAGAGTATATAATTTCTTATCCTATTATCATGAATTGTATATTTGAAAGAAACTATACTTGGGGGACATCCAGTGTACCTCCTTATTACATATATCCCAGCGGGGGGGGAATGTATGGTGGTTACAAAGCTATAAATTGTGTGTTCAAACAAAATATTTCTGCTGGTTACGGCGGTGGATTATCTTACTGTGATACTGTCATCGACTGCGTATTTGAACAAAACGAAGCTTCGCGAGCAGGTGGTGGGATTCGAGGGGCTCAGAATGTAAGTAATTGTATTTTTTCTAACAACAAGGCGGCTCAAGGCGGGGCTTTGACTTTGTTGAGCAGTAGTTATGAGCAGGTCAATAGTGTTGTGGAAGATAGCCTTTTTTTAAAAAATACTGTCGCAGGGGAAGACCAAAACACAGGTGGTGGGGCAATATGGGGGTATTTTTCGAAAGCCACAGTCAGGAACTGCCGTTTTTTCGGCAATAGTGTTCTCGGAATGCAGTCTGCCTTAGGCGGTGGTATTTATGGTTATGGTTCGAAATTGTCGATTATAAACAGCCTTTTTGTTGGCAATCATGTACAGGGCGTAATCGCCTATGGCGGGGCTGTTTGCGATTATGAAAACGTGGGTGCTTCAACGTTTAGAAACTGCACTTTTCTGGCAAATTCCGCGATGGGCACTACCAACAGTTTTGGTGGAGGGATTTGCAATTATGCTTCTGACGATGTATTGGTCAACAGTATTCTGTGGGGGAATTCAGCATTACAAGGGTCACAGTTGTATACCAGGGCGTCGGGAACCTCTGTGGTGACCTATAGCGATATTGAAGGTGGCTTCGCGGGAGATGGCAACATCAGCCTGCCTCCGCAGGTGGTTCGGTATCCTTGGGCTGGTGATGATGGCCAGTGGGGCAGCGCTGATGATGACTATGGCGACCTGCATTTATTGCCCGGTTCGCCGTGTGTGGACACTGGCAGCAATGCGGCTGTACCGGCCGGAGAAACCGGGCTGCTGGGAACGCCGCGAGTCGCGGATGGCGACTGGGACGGCACGGCGGTGGTGGATATGGGGGCGTATGAATACTATCTGTTCGGCGACTTGAACTTGACCGCCGATGTGACAATGGAGGATATGCACCTGCTGGCGGCTCACTGGATGCAGACTGAGTGTACCGGGCCGGACTATTGCGGCCAGGCGGATATCAACCACAGTGGAACGGTGGACTTCGATGACTTTCTTGTCCTGGCCGACCAGTGGCTGCTGTCCGAGAACATCACGCCGCCGCCAGCAGCGTTGCCGTCGCCGATCGCTTGGTGGAAGATGGATGCGACAGACGGGCAGACTGTGGCCGACAGTATTGGCGGGCAGGACGGGCAGACAGTCAACATCACCGACAATCCGTGGCAGGCGGGGTATCTTGATTATGCTTTGAAGCTGGACGGGATCAATGATTATGTCCAGGTTACAGGCTTTGAGGGGATTACCGGTTCTGCGTCCCGGACGTGTTCGGGATGGATTAAAGCGACTGCCAACAGCAAGGAGCAGATGATTTTATCGTGGGGCACTGGCGCCAATGGGCAGAAGTGGATGTTCCGTCTGCAGGCGGATGGCAAACTGGCGGCGGGGGTGTGGGGCGGTTACATCTCCGGCAGTGTCTCGGTTGCCGACGGCCAGTGGCATCATGTCGCAGCGGTGCTGGCCGACGACGGATCGCCGAGCGTCAATGAAATCAAACTGTATGTGGATGGTGTACCACAGAGTACGACATATAGTTCAACCCAGGCCATCGACACGCTTGCCGGGCAGGATGTCCAACTCGGAGCATATTATAATGGCTCGACGCAGGCCAGCTTCTTCAACGGCCTGCTGGACGATGTGCGGATCTATGCTGTTTCCCTGACCGAAGAAGAAGTCTTCCGCCTGTCAAACGAATAAGGGGCTTTTGTAGTGGGGACTATTTTGCCTTTCTGGCGATGTCCGACATCAGGGTGGATAGCAGATCGCTGAGGTTGTCGTTGAAACTCAGGATGATATCCTGTCCGGTCTGGCCGTGCATGGACTTGATGGATTCATAGGTATTCTCAAAGACAATCGTGCTGCAGTGGCAGCTTGGGTCGTTTTTAAGGAGTACAAAGTGCATCTTGAGCACGGTCTTTGGATTATTGGCGTCAGAAAAATCACAATAGATCGCCAGAAGATGCGGTTCGAGCGTATAATCCGGCGGCATAGCACTTGCTGCGGGCAGGACATTGGTAAACAGGCCGCTGGCCGACAATCCCTGTCGCAAATGCTCAACAATCTGTTCGTTGGGCGGCGTCAGGAACAGCTTGTAGTAATCCTGCTGAAACTGGCCGGTCCTGGTGCGATACAGGAAATACTGGCCGTCAAACGGTGCCACGGCGCGGCAATGGCGAATCTTGAGCACGCCCGGCAGAGTCTGAACCGCCGCGGGGATCCGTGCTGTGGCCTCCAGCAGATAGGATTCCTGCTGCTGGCTGAAGTTCTCCCGGCTTGCACAGCCGCCAAGAAAGACCAGTTCGATTCCGACAAAGATAACGGATAAGATCAGTTTGGGACTCATTTTAGATTCTCCATCTTTTTAGGGGGGGAAGATAACAGCAGTTGAGCAGGGTCGGCTTTGATTTGCTCGGAAAGCTGTTTTAAGTTTCGTGTCAGGGTTTTTATATCAATCAGGATCGTATCGATGTCATCCTGATGGGTGGACACAAGCTGTTCAATCTGTTTGAGATTGCGATCCAGTTGGGCCATGGTGCTGGTGATATCGGATACCGGCGAGTTGGGATCACTGGAATCCATCAGTGCCTGAGCCTGTTTTAATGTCGATTCAAACTGATTGAGCATTTCGACTGCCGACATACGCAGTTCGCCGAGTTTGGCCTCCTCAACAGCATTTTGGACGGATTTGAGGGTGTCTTCAAACTGTTTGAACAAAGCCGGAAAATCCACTTTCTCCAGACGCTGAAAGACCGTATCCACGGCCTGGGTAAAGCTGGTAATCAGACTGGGCGCCGAAGGGATATAAATGTGACGGGGCTTCCATGGGACTTCCAGCCGCGGATAACGGGTCGGGTCGAGATAGTCGGCTTCAATCATGGCGATACCGGTAATGCCCTGATACGATAATTTCAGACGAAGGCCGTTATTAATCTGGCTGCGAATTGTTGCATCGATATCCTGGATTGTCGTTCCCGGACGCTGAAAATGTCTGGCCTCAACCGACATGACAATCATCACATACCGACTGAATTTGTCGAAATCGGGGGTGTTGAATTCCAGCGGATATTCCTGGGTGGCAAAGGTAATCTTTTCTATTCTGCCGATGGCGACACCACGGTGCAGCAGAGCGGTTCCCTCGCTGAGTCCCTGAACAGATTCATTGAGGTAGGTCTCGATATAAAATCGTTCTCCGCCGAACATATCTTCACTGATTAAAATCAATCCGCCAATCAGCAGAATCAGTATCAGAATGAAGAATAAACCTATCCGAAAATAATGTGCATTTGATTTCATGGTTTGAAATCCCTTTTCATTTTATGTTTTTTCGGGTGTCTGGACGGAGCGATTAAAGAATTGCCAGACCACCGGAATATCCGTTCGATGTTTGAGTTCTTCGGGTTTGCCCATGGCAACAATACCCTGGGCGGTCTTGTCCAGCATGACAGCATTGTCGGCCAGTGCATAGATGCTTTGCAGTTCGTGGGTTACGATGACAAAGGTCAGATGCAGTGTGCGGGCCAGCTGCAGAATCAAATTGTCCAGTTGGGCGGCGGTAATAGGGTCCAGACCCGCACTGGGTTCGTCGAGAAACAGAATCTGAGGATCCAGGGCCATGGCTCGGGCCAGGGCGGCGCGTTTCTGCATCCCGCCGGAGAGCTGACTGGGACTGTGGTGTTCAAACCCGGACAGGCCCACCATCTGCAGTTTCATAGCCGCGACCATTTCGCAGGCTTGGCGGGGCAGGCGGGTCAGTTCCTCCAGCGGCAGCATCACATTCTCCAGCACGGACATGGAACCAAACAGGGCGCCATTCTGGAAGGCAACTCCGATTTGTGACAAGAGCTGCTCCTGCTGCCGGCGTGTGGCCTGGAAGTAATCCTGTCCGTATAACAGAACCTGTCCGCTGATGGGTTCGGCCAGCCCGATGAGGCTTCGCAGAAGTGTGCTTTTGCCGCAGCCGGAACCACCGAGAATGACTAAAATCGTGCCAGCCGGGACTGTCAGGTTGATATTGCGCAGGATGGCATTGCCCTGGTAGCCGACGGCCAGGCCACGGGTTTCGATGATGTACTGTGGGTGGGTATCCATTGCTTATATATCCAGAATATATAACAAAACAGCGAAGACTCCTTCCGCCAGCACAATCAGGACGATGCCGCTGACCACGGCGCGTGTGGTTGAGATTCCCACGGCCCCGGCTCCGGATTCGGTCTGCAGGCCGCGAAGACAGCCCACCCCACCGACTAATCCGCCGAAGACGAGGGCTTTAAACAGACCGACACAGACATCCGTGATGGTCAGAATAGACTGGACATGGTCATAATAGGTTCCAACGGCATATCCCAGCGAGGTAATTACCAGGCCGGAGCCAATTAATCCGGCCGTATTGGTTAACACCGTCAGCAGAGGGGCCAATAGAATGGTGCTGATTACTCTGGGCACCACCAGAAATCGCATGGGTTCCAGCCCCATGACGTTAAGGGCATCCAGCTCGTTGTTGATTTTCATGGTTCCCAGTTCTGCGGCAAAGGCCGAACCGGTACGGCCTGCAATGATAATGGCGGTGATAAAGGGACCCAGCACGCGTACCAGAGCGATGGCAACCAGGTCCGAAACATACACTTCAACGCCGAACTGCCGCAGGGGCATAGCGGCGCTGAAGGCCATAATCAAGCCAAACAGAAAGCCCAGCAGAACGGTAATTCCAACGGCGTTGACGCCAACCAGCTCGATCAATTTAAAAAAATCCGTCCAGCGAATACGGTGCAGGTGAAAGGCGGTCCACTGAAACGAGCTGAGCAGGTGGCCCAGGAAAACAAACAGGTCCCGAAAGTCCTGGCATAAATGGCAGATGGTCTTTCCGATTTCGGTAATGGCGTTGGTTTGGGGGATCGGTGTGCTCAGGACGCTTTTGAGCCTGGCTTTATCGACCCGTTGGAAGAGTTCCTGCAGTTCCGGGTTGGAATGAGCAATTTGAATATCCTGGGTATATTTGCGGGCTTCCAGCTCCAGTTCAAACAGAAACGCGGCTCCTGCTCCGTCACAGAAAGAAACCTGTTTTATATCGATAATCAGGGGTTTTGGCGACAACGCACCACATAGCGATGGGACTTTGGCCCATAGCTGGGGTACTGTTACTGTATCCAGTTTACCGGTTACAGTAATCTGATGCTGAGTCGGGCCGGTCTGCAAATCGATTCCGGCCAGGTTCTTTGTATCCAAGGTGTCTGCCAAAAAAGGCCTCCAATATCCGATACTTGAATTTTTCAATTTTTCGACAATTGTAGTCCTTTACAGGGGACTGTCAAGAGAATCCAAGACTAGGAATGACTGGCTTTTGTGAGAGGACTTGTTTTTCTGTGAAAATAGTGTAAAATTGTGTTGAAATACCACAATTTCTGGGTAATATTTTCGTTTTTCATCGCCGGGCGATTAGCTCAGTTGGTAGAGCAGCTGACTCTTAATCAGCGGGTCTCAGGTTCGAGTCCTGAATCGCCCATTGGATAACTATAATAAAGGCAAGAGCTTATATCTCTTGCCTTTTTATTTATGGGTACGGGGGGGTATCCGTTGCAAATCCAGTTCGCTTTCTGGCGTTTGCAACCTGTGTGAGAACCTCTGTTTTTAACAGAGCACGTTTTTAGTTTGAACAGTCCGGCATCCCGCATTCAAGCCAATGCTGAGCAAAAATCGCAAGATCCTGCAGGTCCACCCTTGAATTTCGTGTAAAATCGCCGATGGGAAAATAGCCAATCGTCATATCATACAGCGTAGGTGTCGTGCCATTGGCGGGCATCTGCATGGTCAGTGTGACTTCCAGGTATTGTCCGTTGGGTGTATTTTCAAGAGGGACTCCGTTCTGGACGCGTTCCGTGGGTGACCAGGTGATTCGGTTCTGGGAGCTTCGGACCTCGACTGTTAAGCTGCTGCCCTGGGGGACATCCGCAGTCCAGAGTATCCGGCCCCAGTCGGTCTGCGGCGAATGGGAATTATGAATCAGCCGCCACGTCCCAACTCGGGTGGTTACCGTTTGCGAGATGATACCGGTCATATCGCTGTATCCGTAGTGTGTTGTACCGATGAGACGTTTGGATATCTCAATGGAATTGGACGCCGGATTAATCCGATGAATATACTCATCCCCATTATCGACTGCCCAGATTTTTCCCTGGTGGTCGATGGCCACACCTGTCGGCCCGGCTCCCACGGGAACGATTGCCTTTTGAGTTCCGTCTGGGGCTAATCGAACCACCAGATTCGACGGTTCACTGGCAAACCAGACATCGCCATCTGCAGAGACTGCGCCGCCTTTCATGGAATAGGCCACATCCCGGGTCCACAAGAGGGTTTTGGTCTGTGTATCAATCAGCGTGATCTTATTGGACTGCCAGCCTGAAATATACAGTTTTCCCTCCTGATTCAGGGCCAGACCGTAGCAATGATGTCCCAGGGGAATGACCCCGAAGCTGTCATCGGCTGAATTAAGCCACAGAACATGATTTTTGTCGTTGCCGGAAGACCATAGAATTCCCTGCGAATCCAGCACAGCTCCATATGAGGTATGGTTGACTCCGGATACATCAACGATCCTGGAGATGATTCCATTGGACAGGACATAATAGAATTTCTTCGTATTGTAAGTGCCTAGCCAGACATTGTTGTTTTCATCCACGGCAATGCCACGAAGGCCGGGCGTCCAGTAATCATTGGCATAGGCTCCGGCGTAGGTTCCCGGTACATAGGTTCCTTCCTTGCCTGCGATGAGAATTACCTCATAAAGCACGCATTCATCCTGTCCCCAGGGCAGCATCTCGGCTCCGGTAATATTACCGTCGTTATTCAGGTCGCGGCTGGTATCCGCGACGCCGTTGCCATTGCGGTCGATATAATACCCACGCTCCAGCAGGCCAATTTTGACGGCGCTGCTGGTCTGGCGATTAGCAACCCAGCAGTTGCCCTGCAGGTCCACGGTTGTTCGGGAGCAATTGCCGCTGCTGTCGGGGCCGGTATGATAGCGTCCTAATTCCCGGCCCGTGAGGGTGTCCACTTTGGAAACGGTTGCTTCATTGCTATTGGGAACCCAAATGTAGGGCAATACACTGCCTTGTTGGGCAATCACAAGCTGACCGGACTGAGGGCCATATGTCAGACCGATTAAGTCTCCCTGGTCAAAATCTGCATTCTCGGTATAATAGCCCGGTGTTGGAATCTGTATATTGGCTGCAACGTGTGTAACCATTTGCACGTTATCTGACATGTCGGGTTTGACAAATGACACTGCGGTCAGATCGACAGAACGACTGTACCCATCAGGAATGCCCGCAAGCGAGGTGACCAGAACGCGCAGGTCATAGTAGCCCCCGCTGGAAAGAACCGGCGTGGTATATCCCCCAGCAGTCACCTCCGAGGTGATATCCATGCCGCCGGGTGTCTGGTATTGAATCGTCCAATAGCCTGAACTTGCCGGACCTGTCAGGATGAACTTGTCGGGTAGTGTATTATCGTTTTCTATGCGGACATCGAAGATTTGAGTTGATTTTTTGGGGGCCTGAACTGAAACCGTCTGGCCAGTCAGCGTAGAGTAGATATTGTCCCCTTTGTAGGTAAACATCGTATCTGTTTTAACCTGAACATCCGGACGGGCGCCGGCAAATTTATCAACCAGAACCCATTGGGGATTATTGACCAGGGTCCCCACGTGCCCATGACCGCTGTTGTCGGTTGTGGCAGTCCCGCTGCCTTCGTCCAGATTCCAGGCTGCGGAAAGCCCAATTTCGCTGCCATTGAGTGGTGTGATGATGGTTTCCTGAATCTCTGCCTGTGTCAGGGCCCGATTCCAGATACGTACTTCGTCAATCAATCCCTTAAAGAAACGATTTAAATCATATTGCCTGCCGATGCACCAGGGATCCACATAATTAATGCCGCCGGCCCAGCTATTGCCGGTACCTGGGACAAGCAGTCCGTTGTAATAGAATTGAGGAGGCTCGCCAGCCTTGCGGGTTACGGCAATGTGGGTCCATTCGCTGACGGGGACATAAGCATTGGAGTTGGCCGAGTGCCAGCCGTTATAGCCAATCTGAAAATGAATATGCCTGCGAAGGGCCGTTTGGCTGTCCGGATTGAGGCGATTATCAAACTGGATTCCGGTTCCGGTTATGTCGCTGTCGCTTTGACAGGTAATAATACCGCCCAGTTCGTTAGAAAATTCAGGACATTGGATCCAGGCTTCCAGTGTAATTTCGTTTTGCGGCTGCAGGGCCGTCTGAAGCAGGCCGCAGTTGACATATTGATCTGTACCATTGAACAACAACGCATAATCTGCCCCGAATGTACACGTACAGAGTACCAGTAACGACAGGGCCAGCCCCAAGACTTTGTAGGTTGACATAACCATTCTCCTCGAAGAGATTTCTGTTTAGTTTAAATCCATTTAGATACAGGCTGTCTCCTTACAGCCTTCATATAAAATCGGATGTTAAAATCTCCTAGTTTACCATTTTCATATTATTATATACTTATTAAATCCGTTAATTCAACATAATTTGTATAGCCCATTCGTATGACAAGGAATGACAAGGGATTATGTTCGAGATTGTGATTTGTATCCATTCCCCTTTTGATTGACGTTTTATCATCTAAAAACCTATTGAATGGCACGAATATCGACCATCTCTGTCGGCTATAGTAGTGTTGTTGAGGGCCGGATAGTGATATCGTTATTATATCGTAAATTGATCCAGCAGCCGGTTCAGATAGCTCTGAATTTTCGGCACCTCAGACAGGTTTTGCTGGATTACCTCCGCGGATTGAACGTAAGGGGATGGGATTAATTCGTTTTGGCAATCGTTGAGCATGGCTCGAATGCTGTCTTCGGAATATTCCAGGTGGAATTGCAGGCCCAGGACGGTGGAGCCGTAGAGGAAGGCCTGATTTGTACAGGCCCGGCTGGAGGCCAGATGGATGGCCCTTGGGGGAATGGCGAAGGTGTCGCCGTGCCAGTGGAAGACGGTCAGTTCTTCGGGGAATTCCGCAAACAGGGGTAATCGTCTGGCTTCGGGGGTCAGACGGATCGGATGCCAGCCGATTTCCGGGTATGGGTTCTTGGTGACTTTGCCGCCGAGGACATCGGCAATCAACTGGCCGCCAAGACAGACGCCAAGGACTTTCTTGCCGGACTTGATAGCCTGGCTGATGAACTGTTTTTCCATTTTCAGCCAGGGGTAGGCATCGTGTTCGTAAATATTCATCGGCCCGCCCATGATGGCCAGGAAATCGAAGTCTTTCATTGCCGGCAGGGGGGCGTGATTGTAAAGATGAGTATAACGCAGAGTATGCCCGCGGCTGTCGGCCCAGGTCTGGATGTTGGCGGCGTCTTCAAACGGCACGTGTGTCAGGCAGTGAATCTTCATTGTTTCTTTCGCGATAGAATTTATACGGCTCGTATTGTACTGCGATAGGTTTCCAGTCGCAGCGAATGATTCTTTATTAACCAATATTTCATTTTTTGCAAGTCTTTTGGGTCTTGCGAATGACAAAAGCATGCACTGTGATTCGCACCCGTGGCCGTCAGGGTTCCACGGGCAGTCAATTGACCTTTTTCCATGAAAAAGACTTCGTCGGCCAGATCGGCGATTTCATCCGGACAATGGCTGACTAAAATCATGGGGATTGCGGTGGCCTGATGCAGCCGGCGCAGATACATCAGGATTTGGTCCTTGAGGGACTGGTCCAGGCCGCTGAAAGGTTCATCGAGCAAAAGCCACCGGGGATGGGCCAGAATAGCACGGGCCAGAGCAACCCGTTTTTTTTCGCCGCCGGATAAATGATTAATACTGCGGTCCAACAGGGGTTCTATTTCCAGCAGGGTGGCAATTTTGTCGAATTGTTCCCGGCGGGTCAGTTTATCGCCGGTCTGGCCGTATTCCATGTTGGCGCGTACCGACAAATGCGGAAACAGCAGACATTCCTGAAAGACAATACCGATTTTTCGCCGGTGGGCGGGAATGTCTATTTTCTGCTGAGTATCGTAGAGAATTTCCGTATCGAGTTGGATGAGTCCGCTGTCGGGTTTGGTCAGGCCGGCCAGGCAATGCAGCAGGGTGGATTTGCCGGCTCCGGAAGGACCAAACAGGGCCGTTATGCCGGGGTTGAATTGTGTTTCGACGGCCAATGAGAAGCCGCTGCGTTTCAGGTATATTTGGATATGGAGTATCATGAGCTGATCCCAGTTTGCTGCATTTTTCGACTCAGGTAGTCCGATGCGATTACGGCCAGCACTGCAAGAGCCACGGAAACCAGCGTCAGATGCATGGCAGCAGTGTCGGCTCCGGGGGTTTGAATCATGGAATAGACCGCCAGGGCGATGGTCTGGGTTTTGCCGGGGATGTTGCCGGCAAAAATGATGGTTGCTCCGAATTCACCCAGGCTGCGGGCAAATGCCAGAATCAATCCAGCAAAAATGCCGGGGCCGGCCAGGGGTAAAGTGATTGTGTAAAAAGTCCGTGCCGGCCCGGCACCGAGAACAGCCGAGGCGTCATTAAATCGACGGTCTATCATTTCCATCGATAGTTTCACGGCTCGCACCAGCAGCGGCAGGCTGACAATCGACGACACGAGAACCGCCCCGGTCCAGTCGAAAGCCAGCGAGATACCAAAATAGCGATCCAGCCATTTGCCGAGGATGCCCTGTTTGCCGAAGACCAGCAGGGTCAGGTATCCTGTAACGACCGGCGGCAGGACCATCGGCAGGTACAGCAGGGAATGAAGCAGAGTCTGCCCGGTGAATCGTCGTCGGGCCAGAAGCCAGCCCAGGCCGATGCCGGGAAGGAGGATGACCAGCATTGAGACGGAGGCGACTTTTAATGATATCCAGACAGCATCCAGCATCTTATTGTCCTTTGTCTTCTGAGGAGCCGATTGCTGTAAAGCCGTGCTGTTCAAAGGATTTGGCGGCTTGTGCGGATGCGGTCAGAAAATCAAGAAATTGTTTTCCCTGCCGGGAATTTGTATTCGCGATGGCGACAAAATAAATAGGATCGTGCAGGGCCTGGTCGAATACATGGATTAATTTGAGCCTGGGCGAATTCGTTACGGCAGACAGGAATACAATCCCTGCCTGGCATTGACCTGATTCGACATAGCGCTGAACGGCAGCGACATCCACGGCGGGGATTATATTGTCACTTAAATGCCGCCACCAGTCGAGTTTTTCGAGGGCTTGTTTGGCATAGAATCCCGCCGATACGCTGGCCGGGTCACCCATCGCCAGGTGGCCTTTAAAGTCGGTCGCAAAGGAAGAGTCCTCTGCAGAGAAAGCAAATGGTTTGCCATCCGCCGGTCTCACCAGAGCCAGGCGATCTTGGAGCAGATTGACAACCCCATCAGGATTCAGGGAAGATGGTTCGATGACCGCATCCATCCATTGACGATTGGCGGAAATGAATACATCCCAGTCCGCACCGGCAATGATTTGCTTTGCCAGTGTTGCTGACGAAGCCAGGTTCAGTTGTATTTTTGTATGATGCTGCCTGTCATAAATCTCAGCGAGTTCCTGCATGGGAGCGGCTGCTCCCATAGCGGCAAAGACAAGGATGGACTGCGAGGAAGGGTTTGACTCCAGGCTCGAATCGCAAGCACGAAATACACCCGATAACCGCACGCCTGCGACAGCCGAGATGACTGCAATCAGAATAAACAGGATTCCATAGCTTGAGTGTTTCATTTTATTTTCCATCCAACTGACGATATAGCTTCCATACATCCTCCTGTGTCAGGGCCCGTTTTTGCGTGGTAGCGGTCTGATGGACTAAATGGATGAGCTGAGTTTCCATGTGGGGCTGAGCGGGGACTCCCCATCGTTCCATCATCACCCGCAGGGCCGCTCTTCCGGAATGTTTGCCGATGACAAAGTCTTCGCGGGGTCGGCCTATGGATTCGGGCATAAAGGCCTCATAGCTGCGGCAGTCGTGCAGCATGGCATGGACGTGGATTCCCGATTCATGCAGGAATACGCCTTTGCCGGTGATGGGTTTCTGGAAGGGGACAGGCCTTGCGGAAAGCTGTCCGATCCAGTGCGATAAATCGGTCAGTGACTGCGTGTCAATACCGCAATCCGTTTGGAGTACGACCCGGCAGGCCATGACCACTTCCTCAAGAGCGGCATTGCCGGCCCGTTCCCCAAGGCCATTAACGGTTACATCCACACTGCCGGCGCCGGCACGAATGGCAGCGATCGTATTGGCTGTGGCCATGCCCAGATCGTTATGGGCATGAAATCCCAGCGGCAGGTCGGGAAATTGCCGGCGGATGCGATCGAATGTTTCAAAGGTTATTATCGGATCCCAGATGCCGACGGTATCGGCCAGGCGGATGCGGTTGATGCCGCTGTCCTGGAGCAGGCGGCAAATCTGGTATAGAAACGTCAGTTCGGTCCGCGAGGCGTCCTGTAATCCGACGGACACAAATTCGAAATGATTACGTGCAGCCGGAATCAGAGAGCGGATTTGCTCCATGACCCAAAATCCATCTTTGTATTGGGCCTGGAGCAGGATATTGGAGACTGGAAAAGAAATATGGATCGCTCTGGCACCGCAGGCGGCGGCCTGCTGTACATCATTCTCGACGGCTCTACACCAGACAGTCAATCGGGAGGGCAGCCCGAGTTTGATGATTTCCCGCATGGCGGCTTGTTCTTCGGGACCTGCGGCGGCAACACCGATTTCCAGTTCATGTACGCCGATTGCGGCCAGCTTTTGGGCAATCGCGAGTTTATCCTCGATACTGAATACCACGCCGGCGGCCTGTTCACCGTCACGCAGGGTGCTGTCCACGATTTCAACACAATGATTGGATGTACTAAACGGTTCCATAATTCATCTCAGCATAACAGGTACTCCTCGACGGCTTTGCCTTCCTGCAGGGCGTCGAGAATTTCATCCACGCGTTCTTCGGTGAGTTCTCCATACCACCACCCCTCGGGATAGACCACCATGGCCGGGCCGCGGTCGCAGACCTTCAGGCAGCCGGTGCTGGATACCATGGCGTCCAGCCTGCGATCTAAAATACCCTCTTCGACATACTGCATAAAGCCGGCAGCGCCCTTTTTGTTGCAGACGCCCTGGGGTTCCCCGCTAAGACGAAAACTGTTACAGATGAAAATATGGTGTTTTGGTTTTTTCATAATGTATCTCCTGTGGTCAAGGGTTAGACTGAACACCCACACCCGCCGGCGGATTTGGCTTTGGCGCATCCGGATTGGCAGGCACTGGGTTTGGATACGGATACAATGGGTTTTCCTTCGAAGAAATCTTTTAAGACCAGCTCAATCAAGCCTTCGGTCTGAATGACTTTAACCCCGTGAGTTTCCATGGCTCGGACCGGCGCGGGACCTGCCTGACAGGTGAAGATTGCCTGACAGTCATGGAGGATTTCAGCAAGCTGCTGCCATCGCAGGTCACCGTCACCGGCCGGAGGCGTAGTTCGTGTTTCAATCCATTGGACCTGGTTATTTTCGAATCCGTAAATATGAACAGTGGCTGCGCGTCCCAGGTGCTGATTAATTAATGCTCCTTCCATGGTGGCAACGGCCGCATAAGGCCGGCTGGGGACGGATTCTCTGCCGGAAGCGATCTGCCGCATCAGTGTCATGGCCTGATGGGAGACGCTATCCCCCAGGCAGCCGACGGCGTCCGCCCGGCAGCGGGTACAGTGGCGCATCTGGGGCAGATAACATTCCGCCTGACGCCGTACGGCTTCGACAGCTTCTTTGCCGGGGGGGATGATTTCTGCAAAGGGTGTATTGGGGACATGGCACATCCCGATGCAGTTGAATAGATCCGCACCCTGCTCAGCCACGACGCGGGCGACATCGGCGATATGATGGTCGTTGACGCCGGGAATCAGGATTGAATTGATTTTGGCGGTCAGGCCTTTCTGCCGGCACAGACGCAGCGATTCCATCTGCCGCGATAAGAGGACTTCGGCGGCGGCCCGTCCGCGATAGATTTTTTTGCCGTCCCGCACCCAGGAATAAATCACCTGGCCGATGTCCGGGTCCACGGCATTAATGGTCATGGTCAGGTGGGTGACGTTGAGTTTGACCATCTCCTCAACATAGGGGGCCACATTGAGGCCATTGGAGGCGACACACAGCAGCATGGTTGGGAAGTCAGCACGCACACGCCGCAGGGTGTCCATCGTTTCTTCGGGATTAGCGAAGGGATCTCCAGGGCCGGCAATTCCGACGACCGACAAATGGGGCATCCGTTCCACCATTTGATGGAGATAGGTTATCGCCTGCGCTGGTGTCAGGACGGTGCCAGTGACACCGGGGCGATTCTCATTGACGCAGTCGTATTTGCGATCGCAGAAATTGCACTGGATATTGCACTTCGGGGCCACAGGCAAATGTATCCGTCCGAACTGCGATTTTGCATTTTCATTGAAACAGGGGTGTTTGGTTCTGTCCAGTGTCATCATACAGCCTCGTTTTCTTTGTAATCCTTTCTATGGTGTTATAAATGGGTATAACCAATAGAACAGTGATCTTGTTGATGTTCCAGTATTGCATTGACGATTCGGTCAAACAGGTGCTGGGTCCCCTGATAGCCGATGGCGGTCATACGTGAGGCGCCGATACGGTCGTGTATCGGCAGGCCCAGCCGGACCAGCGGGATATTAAGATTTCGGGACATTTTATAACCATTGCTGTCGCCGATGAGAATGTCGGGTTTCAGTTCTGCGGCCCTCTGTTCGATCGTGGCGAAATCCGTGTCTTCAACGACGGTGATGGAATCCATTGTGCCGGGCAGATGCTCTCGCAGGTGTTCCTGCAGAGTGCCTTTGTGGTCGCCGGCGGCACACAGGATGGGGACCATGCCGATTTCGCAGAGGAATATTGCCAGAGCGGCAACCCAGTCGGCAGGGCCGTACAGCACGGCTTTTTTGCCAAAGACATATTTGTGTGCATCGACATAAGAGTCAATCAGGCGGCTGCGCTGGGCGGTAAAGCGGGCGGGAATGTCTCTGGCAGACAGGACGCTGAGCCGCTCGAAGAAGGTATCACACTGTCTGACGCCGACCGGCAACGGCAGCATGTACAGGGGAGTTCCGAACCGCCGGAGCAGAGTTTCGCCTGCCGAGGTGGCAAAATCACCGGTTGCGCTGAATTCGATTGTGGCCTGGGCCTGTCCGCAGCGGCGGATGGACTCGATGGGTGTTCCGGATTCAATGTTTTTTTCGTATCGGCTCCAGATGCCGCTGTCCAGGGCATCGCTGTAATCGGGCAACAGGGTTGCCTGCAATCCAAACTCGGCGAAGATATCCTTCAAATGGCGGATGTCTTCGGGGCAGATCATTCCGCTGAATACGTTGATATGTCTGCCTGTCGGGCCGGGCTGGGCCAGCTTTTCCACGACTGCTTTGACGGCCCGGTGGAATCCGTCGCTGTGCGAACCGTGATAACTGGGAGTCGAAACTGACACCAGAATCGGGCCATCCTCAGGCAGTTCCTGCTCAAGGCGGTGAATCATCTGCGGGATATCCTCCCCGATGGTTTCGGCCAGGCAGGTTGTGGCGATACCGATCAGGCGGGGGTGGTATTGTTCGATGACGGCGTGGATTCCTGTATGCAGATTCTGCCAGCCGCCGAAAATCACCGAGGACTCGCCGAAATTGGAGCAGGCGATATCCACCGGTTCACGGAAATGGCCAATCAGGTACCGGCGGATATAGGTGCTGCATCCCTGCGAACCGTGCAGGAAGGGGACTGCATCGGCGATTCCGCTGAAAACCATTGCGGCCCCCAGTGGCGTACACATCCTGCATGGATTGCGTGTGGAAACGGCAATTGTGGATTGAGTGTCCATATCAGTTTCTCCCAGGCCGGGGATTGCGGCTGTCAATCAGTTTCCAGACCGGACTCATGATGGTGGTGTGGACTTCCCGGGCAAAATTAAGCATGCCCTCAAATCCGGCCAGCGATATTTTGCGTTCGTGGTTATGGTCGCAGAATCCGATCCCCAGTTTGTAGGCAACGGGGCGTTCTTTGACGCCGCCGATAAACAGGTCGATACGGGTTTCCTGGGCAAATCGAACCAGTTCCATGATATTGGCATCATCGACAATTATCGTGCCCTCGTCACAAAAAGCTTCAAGACGCTGATAGTCCTCGGGGCTGCCGGTCTGCGAGCCGACGAAGGCGGTCTGGATGCCCAGCAGACGCAGTGAATCGACCAGTGAAAAGGCTTTGAAGGCGCCGCCGGTGTAGATGCCGGCTTTTTTGCCCTGCAAGTCCTGACGGAAGCGGGTGATTTCCGGCATCACCCGCTGTATTTCCTGACGAACGAGTGATTGAGTGCGTTCCAGTACTTTATTGTCGGCAAAGAATTCAGCCACATCGTACAAGGCTTTGCTCATGTCCTGAATGCCGAAATACGAGACGTGGATATACGGGATTCCGTATTTTTCCTGCATGTGTCGGGCCAGATGAATCATTGAACCACTGCATTGCACGACATTGAGTTTGGCCCCGTGGGCACGTCGGATATCATCTACCCGGCCGTCGCCGGTGATGGTGGAGACGACCTCAATGCCCATGCGGGTGTAATAATCCCGAATCATCCAGGTTTCGCCAGCGATGTTGAAATCACCGAGGATATTCAGGCTCATCGGGCCGATCTGTGAGGTATCGCCGGTGCCGACTAATTGTGACAGGGCGTTGCAGGCGGCGCGATAGCCGTCTTTTTTGGTGCCTTTGAATCCCTCGGAAGCGACCGAAATCACCGTCAGGCCGGTTTCGCGGGCGACTCGTTTGCAGACGGCTTCGACATCGTCGCCGATGACGCCGACGATACAAGTGGAATACACAAATGCCGCCCGCGGCTGGTAATGGGCAATCAATTCTGTCAGACAGCGATATAATTTATCTTCGCCGCCGTGGATGACATCCTGTTCCCGCAGATCAGTGGTAAAGCTTATCCGGTGCAGTTGCGGGCCGGAGGATAAGGCCCCGCGGATATCCCAGGTATAAGCGGCACAACCCACCGGGCCATGTATCAGGTGCAGGGCGTCGGCGATGGGGTACAAAACCACCCGGCTGCCGCAGAAGACACAGGCCCTCTGGCTGACTGCCCCGGCCAGGCTGTGTTTTTCACATGCCATCTCAAACGGCTGTCTGCCTTTGCGGTGTATCTGGTTTTGTCTTTTTTCAAGAATGCCTGACATGGGAAGGTTCCATTCATACCCGGGATTGGGTTACATGACCAATTCAAAGCTTTCTTCCGGCGCGTCACGATCCTGACGATCCATCAGCAGACCGAGGATCTTTTCAAGGATACGCATGGCGCCGACATAGCCGACCGTCGGGAAATACGAGTGGCCGATGCGGTCCAGAATCGGGAACCCGAAACGCAGCAGGGGTATATCCTCGTCGCGACTGATATATTTGCCGTAGGTATTGCCGATGAGCAAGTCCACTTTTTCCTGTTTGATCCACTGATGCATCAGGAACATATCGGCATTGGCACCTTCTCGGACCTTGGCCTCCGGGACTTTGCCCTGTAGGGCTTTTTCGATCCGGGACAGAAATTTTTTGCCGGGGGTGCCGGTGACGATATAGACCGGCCGCATATCCAGATCGACCAGGAATTCCGTCAGTGAAACCAGTTGATCCGGGTCGCCCCATAAGGCCACGCGTTTGCCGTAAAAGTATTGGTGCATATCGGTGATGATATCCATCAGCCGACCGCGTTCATCTTCCAGTGCGGCGGGGATATCAACACGGCAAATGCGGCGCATCGTATCAATAAACCGATCTGTGGCACGGAGTCCGATGGGCAGTTCGAGAACCTCGCAGGGGACTTTGCACTTGGTGTCCAGTTCCCGGGCGCCGGCCAGGGATGCGGTACGGCCCAGTGCCAGGGTCATCTGGCTCTGGCCGGCACGCTGGATATCCGCGATGGGAGTGCCGCCTTTGGGATAGAATTCCAGTGTGCCGGTCTGCGGGCAATCCAAAACATCGGATGTGTCCGGGAACAGGATAAATTTGACGCCCATCATGGTACAGAGGCGTTTGATTTCCCGCATATCTGACGGTTCGACCCAGCCGGGGATGATGTTGATGGTTTTGGTCTGCGGTCCCGGCTCGGAAAAATAGGCTGCCATGCCTTTGACCATGTTGGAAAACCCCGTCACATGTGAGCCGACGTAGCTTGGCGTATTGGCATGGATGACGTATTTGCCTTCGGGGATAAATTTCTTGTCTCTTGCGGCAGCGATGATCTGCGGAATATCATCACCGATCGTTTCTGACAGGCAGGTCGTGTGGATTGCAATGACATCCGGTTCATAAATTGAAAAGATGTTATGAATGGCCTGCAGCAGGTTGCTCTGGCCGCCGAAGACGGAAGAGCCTTCGGTAAATGAACTGGTGGCGGCCATGACCGGTTCCTTATAGTGCCGGGTCAGGGTGCTGCGGTGATAGGCACAGCAGCCCTGCGAGCCGTGGCTGTGCGGCAGGCAGCGATGGATGCCCAGCGCCGCATACAACGCGCCGATGGGTTGACAGGTTTTGGCCGGGTTGATGGTCAGCGCCGACCGTTCCTGGACGTGTGAAGTAGTATGACGTAGCAACATAAAGTCCTCGTTTCAGGAGTTAACTATTGACTAATTCCGCTTCCAGCAGGGGTTTTCCATGGACCCGCCACGGAGCTTTGATAAACGACCATATCCGGGTATTGACCATGCGGTCTACGGTTTTGTAGAAGTTGACAGCACCCTTGAATCCGGCAAACGGCCCGCCGTAGTCATAGCTGTGAAGCTGCAGGCAGGGGATGCCGGATTTCTGAACGCTGAATTTTTCCTTGATGCCGGCACAGAATATCGCCGGTTTATATATCTCCAGCAGCATTTCGGTTTCATGCTGGCTGATGTCGTCAATGACCAGCGTCTGATTATCCATCTGGGGCATCATGCCTTCGTAGTCCCGAACTTCCAGTCCTTTTTCATGGAGCAGCCTGAGCTGCTCTTCGGTGCGGCGGGGACGATATTGTTCCGGGTCCGGCTCGACGGTCAGTTCCTCAATATTGCGGCTGTCGGCGTCCACTTGGATTGTCGGCAGCACTTTGCGACCTTCGTAGTCGTCGCGATGAGCAAATTCATAGCCGGCGGCGATGGTTTTGATGCCGATTTCGTTGAATAAATCCTGGTAGTGGTGCGCCCGGCTGCCGCCGACAAACAGCATGGCCCGTTTTCCTTGGCAGCGGCTTTTGATCTCTTTACGGATTGCTTCAATCGCTTTCATTTCTTCGTCAATCACTTTTTCCACGCGAGCCGTCAGCTCGGGATTGTCAAAATAAGCCGCAATTTTACGCAGGGATTTGGCGGTGGATTCGGCGCCGATAAAGTTGACTTTAATCCACGGAACCCCGTATTTCTTTTCGATCATATCCGCGACATAATTAATCGAACGATGGCACATGACACAATTCAGGTCGGCGGTGTGAGCTTTTTCAAATTTGCCGATGGTGCTGTTGCCGCTGAATGTGGCGACCAGTTTGATGCCGCATCGCTCGAGGAGATCATCGATGACAAAGGCATCGCCGCCGATGTTGTATTCGCCCAGCAGGCAGATTTTGAACGGATGCGGATCGACGGTATCGTCGCGGCCAATCACATGTTTGAACAACTGGTTGTTGGCAATGTGATGTCCCGCTGACTGACTGACGCCTTTATAGCCTTCGCAACTGAATCCAAAGACATTAATCCCCAGTTTCTCCTTCATGTCCCGACAAACCGCGTGCACGTCGTCACCAATCAGTCCGACCGGGCAGGTCGAAAAAACCGCGATGGCTTTGGGTTTGAACAGGTCATAGGCTTCCTGAATCGCCTGGCGGAGTTTTTTCTCTCCGCCAAAGATAATCTGGTCGTCCTGCATATCGGTTGAAAAACAGTAGGTCATAAAATTATGATCCTCAGGCCCCTCCGGACGGGTCTGGTTGCGGCGGGTCAGCCAGGAATAGAATCCGCAGCCGATAGGTCCGTGTGTGATATTGACGATATCCCGGGTCGGGCCCAGCACGACGCCTTTGCACCCGGCATAGGTACAGCCTCGCTGGGTGATAATCCCCGGGGTTGTTCGTACGTTAGCTGTGATTTCGGGGACCGTCTGATTGTCGCCAACTGTGTTAATGACAATCTGCTGGGAGCGTTTTCGGGCGACCTTGGTCGGATATTTTTGAATCAGTTTCTCTTTGATTTTGGATGGATCGGGTTGATGCGCCATTGTGACACCTCATGGGGTTAGGTTTTGACAGGTTCGTTATTTTCGTCAAGGGCTTTGTCGCCTTTTTCTGCGGTACGGATGCGGATGGCGTCCAGCAGCGGCTGCACAAATATCTTGCCGTCGCCGGGACTGCCGGTCTTGTTGACCTCGATGACCGTCTTGACAACGGTCGGTACCTTTGCATCGGGTACAACGATGGTCAGCATCCGCTTGGGAAAGAGCCTGGGGCCGGAGCCGAGTTGATTAATCGCCTCTTCATACCCCTTTTCAGCACCCTTGAGCAGCAGGGTATTGATTTTGCCGCGTCCCCGGCCGGTGACTTTCCTGGCCGTCAGCGAGTAAATCCCGGCATCGGCCAGCGCCCGCTTGGTTTCATTCATCTTGTTGATGCGAATAATCGCAATCACTTCTTTCATGGATTACACTCCTTTGGTCAGACTTCTTTTTGGCCGGAACTGACGGTATAGACTTCCTCGACGGCGGTAACAAAGATCTTGCCATCTCCGAATGCCCCTTTGGAGCCTGTCCGTGCAGCCTTCATAATGGTTTCAATCACAAAATCTTTTTCGCTGTCGGGCACGACGGTCATAAGCAGTTCCTTGGGCAGTTCATCATAGGTGATTTCACCGATTTTGACGCCGCGCTGCTTGCCGCGGCCGTAAACGTCCATCTTGGTTACTGCCGGAAAGCCTGCGTACATCAGTGCGGACAGGACTTCATCCACCTTTTCGGGACGAACGATGGCACGAATCATAATCATAGTATGGGGTTCCTTTCTGTATGGGTCAACGTCAGGTTAATTCAGCATGCCGTAATCCAGCAGCAGCTTTTCCAGTTCATCAATTTGCAGCGGTTTGGGAATCACGAACATCTGGTTCTGGTCGATGTTGCGGGCCAGCGTGCGATATTCATTGGCCTGCGGGGCATCCTTGTTCCAGTCGATGACGGTCTTGCGGTTGATTTCGGCCCGCTGTACATCGTTGTCGCGCGGCAGGAAGTGAATCATCTGGGTTCCGAGTTTCTTGGCGAAAGCCTCGATCATCTCCCGTTCATTGTCCACTTTTCGGCTGTTGCAGATCAGTCCCCCGAGACGCACACCGCCGGCCTCGGCGAATTTGACGATCCCCTTGCAGATGTTGTTGGCTGCGTACATGGCCATCATTTCGCCGGAGCACACAATATAAATCTCTTCGGCCTTGCCTTCACGGATCGGCATGGCAAATCCGCCGCAGACCACGTCGCCCAGCACATCATAGAAGGCATAATCCAGATCCGTCTTATAAGCACCCAACTGCTCCAGCAGATTAATTGAGGTGATGATGCCGCGACCCGCACACCCGACACCTGGCTCCGGCCCGCCGGATTCGACACACAACGTTCCGCCATAACCCAGGCGTCGCACATCGTCCAGATCAACATCTTCGCCTTCCTCACGCAACGTATCCAGAACGGTCTTTTGTGCCAGTCCGCCCAGCAGCAGGCGTGTCGAATCGGCCTTGGGATCGCAGCCCACCACCATGATCTTCTTGCCCATCTCAGCCAGTGCCGCAACGGTGTTCTGGGTGGTGGTTGATTTTCCGATACCGCCTTTGCCGTAAATCGCAATCTTTCTCATTGAACAAACTCCTGATAAATCTGTTATACATGTTTTACCAACGAACTCTGATTGTCTATTCGCAAGCGGTGTGCCGGATTCAGAAAATCAAAAAAAACGTCTGGAAGATTTTTAAAAGTCTTGAAATTGAATAAAAAAAAGGGATTTTCCGCCAGAGAATGGAAGAGCAAAGGAGGTTTTCTGAATGCAGGCTTTGAGATGCACATGGAAATAGTTGTTACAAAATGCCTTTAAGCGGTATTGAAGAATGGTCGAATGCGTCGTAACTCGATGTCAAATACAGAATTAAAAACATTCGGAAAAATTTGTCACATCAGTCGGTCGATGGAAATAATTGTCAGACCCAACAGGAATGATTATGCCGCGATGGTTATGGGCTGGTTCTATTCCCGAGGGGGAGATTCCCTTGCATTGGTGCCATGATGATGCGATTGCTGGAATCTGGGGAGAGGGAAGTCAGGTTAGAATAAAAACGCCGGCCTATGATTTGCCGGCGTCAAAACAGGGACACAGAGAAGAGGTCTTATTTTTTATACTGAATATTCAGCTTTTGAATTTTGTATCGCAGCATGCGTTCGGTAATGCCCAGTTCGCGGGCGACACAACTGATGCGGCCGCTGTAGCGTTTGAGGGAATCAATGATCATATCCCGTTCAAGCAGTCCGACACGTGCTTTTAGTGTGCCTTGTGGGGTCATTTCCTGATGGGTCGGGATTTGCAGTGTGGGCGGCAGATGATACCCGTGAATCACTCCGTCGTCAGTCAGCAGGATGGCATGTTCGATGCAGTTTTCCAGTTCGCGAACATTGCCCGGCCAGTGATACGCCATCATCATGTTGATCGCAGTGGTGCTGATGCGGCGGATTTTTTTGCCCAGCTTTTGCGATAAGGTTTCAATAAAGTGGTCCGCCAGCAGCAGCAAATCGTCCCGACGTTCCCGCAGGGGGGGAAGATAAATCGGAAACACATTGATCCGATAATAAAAATCCGGTCGGAACAGGTTTTCCCTGACAAGCTGCTCAAGATTGCGATTGGTGGCCGCGATAATGCGAACATCGGTTTTCAGCGTTATATTGCTGCCGACTCGCTGAAACTCCTTTTCCTGGAGGACCCGAAGCAATTTGACCTGGATAGCAGGGGAAAAATCGCCGATTTCATCCAGAAACAGGGTGCCCCCATTGGCTTCTTCAAGTCTGCCGATGCGGTTTTGGATGGCCCCGGTGAACGCGCCTTTTTCGTGCCCAAACAGTTCACTTTCAAGGATATTTTCGTTAAGCGCCGAACAATTGACTTTGATGAACGGCTTGCCGGCACGCGGCCCTGCATAATGTACAGCGGAGGCGACCAGCTCTTTCCCCGTGCCGGTTTCACCGCGTATCAATACAGTGGTGGTACCGACTGCGACCTGCTGGATTTTCTGATAAACCATCCGCATGGAATTGGAATTGCCGATAATATTGTCGGGACGATATTTTTCACGCAATTCATTTTTAAGCCGGACGTTTTCTTCGGTCAGACTTTGCTTTTCGATCAATAAGTCCCGGCGGTGATGCAGATCGTTGGAGACCATCGCCGCGATAATGCTTAAAAATCGCTGGGTTTCATTGAGATACTCCATATTGCCGGCGGGGGCATCCACGGCAAAGGTGCCGATAATTTCATTGTTCAGGGTAATCGGTACGCAGATAAAGCTGTATTCCCGATCGTGTTTGTCCTGCCGCAGATGAATTCGACCTTGAAACTCCGGTTCATCTGCAATACGAGGAATGATTGCCGGCTGACCTGTAGCCAGAACCCGGCCGGTAATGCCTTCACCCCGTTGATAGCGAACAGCATGGGCTTGGGAGTGTGTTTCTTCCTGGCTGGCGGCTTCGACAACCAGCTCCCGCCCATCAGGCGTGGACAGCATAAATACACCCCTGCGCATCCCCATTTGTTCTCGCAGGACGTCCAGAAGTTCATTGAGCATTTGTTTCTGGCCTGAACTGCGACTGATGATCTGCAAAATTGTATGCAGCGTATTGAGCTGCCGGAGCGGCCGGCTGGATGGTTCTGGTTCGGCTGGTTTTTCTTTCAACATTATTGTATCAAAATATCATCTTAAATACAAAATTGTAAGCAATCGCTACCTGTTCTTTTTATCGGTCTGCTCTGGAGTGTTGATTTTTCAGCAGATAACGCGGTTCCAGAGCGTTTGATCCACGTATTGCAAATGTGGTGTTGCAAAGGCTGTACCAATTTTCAAAAACTAATGGAAAGCTCTTGAAGCGGAAATGTAAAATTGTTTCGGACAGCATTTAAAGTCCGGCCGACGAAATCAAGTCTCGTTTTTTGTCAAAATGTAACTAATTGTAAATAAATGAGATAAAACGTATTTAGAGGGTTTTGCTCGGAAATCTTTAGAAACTTAGGACGTTTTTACATTACATAATGAGGAATGGTTGAATTCCAAATGTGACAATTAGGTCTTAGGTGATTGTGGACAAGAAAAGCTCAAAATTCTTTGGTTTGTATAACGGCATTCATGGCAGCCTGATGTCTTATATTATGATGATGGTGCATAACCAGACGGCCGCGGAGGATTTGCTTCAGGAAACAGCTACAATCATGTGGGAGAATTTTGACCAGTTTCAGGAAGGGACTAATTTTACCGCCTGGGCGATGACCATTGCCAGAAATAAAACGCTTGAGTATTTACGGGAAAACCGGAAAACCAAAAAACTCCTTCATCATGAATTTTATAACCGACTGTCGCATGTGGCGGAAACCTCCGCCCAGGATTATGGGCTTCGCGTCAAGGCACTGAACCATTGTTTGGAAAAGCTGGACGCAAAAGACAAGAAATTAATCAGCCTTCGTTATCGGGACAATGTATCCGTGAAAGATATTGCCCTGAAGGTTGGCCGGCCGACAAGTACCTTATATTTTCGTATTTCGCATATCATAAATATGCTTAATTTGTGTATTTCGAGATCTTTGTCTAATCAGGACCTGTGATGCGGCAAAACTCCAATGAAATAGGTACACTGATTTTTAAATTGCTGGAAAACTGTATTACAGACAAAGAGATTCAGCAATTAGACGATTATCTTGCGCATCATCCCGAAGCGATCCACGAGTACTGTAATTATGTCAAAAACTACACCGCTTTGCGGACAAAACTGAATGAGCAGGGCCGGATCTGCGGTGACGTGCTGCTGGATAAGTGTTTCGACCAGACGATGTGGCAGAGACTGGCCGAGGACGAAAAAAACTCTCCGACGGTTGAGGTTGTTCAGGAGCCTGATCCCAAGCCCAGAATTTTTGTCGATAAAGTGGAATATCCCAAACTGGTCCGCAGAGTGAGTGCGGGTGCTGTTATTGCGGCTGTGGTTTCGGCTGCGGCGATGATCCTGATTTTCCTGTTTGCGTATCTGGCACCGCCGGCCACAGGTTTTAAGGTGGCGGTCCTGGCGGATAGTATCCAGGCCAAATGGGCGACGACGCATGATGCGATGGATAAAGGGGATCCTGTCCTGACCAGCCGCAGTGATGTCGTGCTGCAGGAAGGCTGCGTCACGTTTCTGTTTGATAATGGTGCTCAGGTCACTCTGGAAGGGCCTTGTGCCTTTCAGGTTCGCACCGAAGACCAGATTAAGATGCGATACGGCAGGCTGTATGCGATTGTACCGCGGGAAGCGGTCGGATTTTCGGTGTACACGGACAATGCCAAGATTATTGATCTGGGTACGGAGTTTGGTGTTCAGGCCGATATTGGCGGGGATACCTCCCTGTATGTGATGCGGGGCAAGACGACTCTGATTGCGGGTGTTGAAGCGTCCAAAGAGATTGTGGAAGTCGTGGCCGGGATGAGTAAAAGGGTTGCCGCCGATACACTGGCTATTTCGGATATTCCGTTCCTGCAGACGCATTTTGTGCGAACGATCCATTCCGACAGCAATACCATCTGGAGGGGCCAGAAAACACTGAGTCTCGCTGATATTGTCGGCGGCGGCAACGGGCTGGGTACAGGAGCCATTGACTGGGGCATTGACCTGCCCAGCGGGAATTTCATCAAACCTGAGGGAATGCCCCAATATTACGCCATCGCCAATGTCTATCATCCCGTGCCTTCCAACCCGTATATCGACGGCGTTTTTGTTCCCAATGGTCAATCACAGCAGATAGTCAGTTCTCTGGGCCATATTTTCCAGGAATGTCCCCCATCCAGCGGGGCCTGTTACGGAACCATTACCAGTGCGATTAGGATTCTGGATACCCAGACGAATCAGGATTCTGCCATGTCGGGCTCCTGGAATGCCCATTGTGTTTTGATGCATGCCAATATGGGAATCACGTATGATCTTCAGGCTATCCGCAGTCTGTTGCCTGCGACTAAAATTACGCGTTTCCAGACTCGGTTCGGAATTGAAAAGCAGGCAATACGTCCCGAGGCCAGTAATGCGGATTTCTGGATTCTGGTCGATGGAAAAATCAGGCATCAAAGAACACAAGTCAAGGAAAAAACGCTGTTTTCAGCGGATATCGAGATTTCAGACCAGGACCGATTTTTGACTCTGATTACCACGGACGGGCAGGATCCGGAAGGGCGTATCTGGGATCATGTGCCGCTTACGGCGATTGACAGCGACTGGTGTATGTACGCCGATCCGGTTTTGGTTTTGGAGCAGTGATCTGGCATTGAGAGAACCAGGGGGACAGGGTGATGCCGCGTGGGAAATCAATATGTGGATAACGCAGCGGTGTTCAGCTGCGACAAATGGAAACGGATTAAATAAGGTTCGATATTCGAGCCCATGTGTACTGGGTATGATGTTTGTAATAATACGAAACCCTTTTTTGTGGAGGAACAAAAGATGAGAACAATGTGTTTGTTGTTTGTGGCACTGTGTGCCGCGACGAGTTTTGGGGTTGTCATCTATGACAATCCCAACGGTGGCACGACAGCTGCCTGGAACTGGGGGACGGATATCTGTACGCATTCCGTCGCCGAAGTCGATATCGGTGGTGGAAATATCGTCATTCGCCATACGGGGGTGGTCAGTAATACTTCCGGTGAAGGCAAAAATGCCCGATTTGGTTCCAAGTGGGACTTTACGGTATCTGGGAATACCAGTGCCAACCCGGCGGACTATAACGTTTCGTTTGATATCCGCAATGTCTCGGGCAACTGGAACCCCATCGTATTGGGGGTTGCCATTGTCACCCCCAATCCTGCCGTCGGCGGGGACCAGTACGGCCATGGATTTGCCAATCTGAGCATCTCTCAGGCAGACGGGTGGGTCCATGTGAAATTTAATTTGGCCGATTTTGTGAATAACTGGTGGCAGGGAGCCAATTGGGATTTGCTGCAGTCCACCTGGTCGATGGAAATTGGCCAGCCCTGGCCGGGGGATGTGATGCCCAATGGGACATCCTTTACCCAGGTGTGGGAAATGGACAATCTTAAAATCACCATGGGATCGGATGCTGAAGCTCATGAGCCAGAGGTTTTACCCGCTAACGATGATGGTTCGTTCGGTACATTGATCTCTCAGACCCAGGCCCAGGTTACATTCCGCTGGAAAGCGGGCGGAGATCCGGCGTATCTGACTGCATATCGGGTCAATCCTGCTATCAAGGGGCATTATCTCTATTTGAGCAACGGCAATCCGAGTGATCCAAATCTTTATCTGCTGGATTATGTGCAGCAGATTCATAATGCCGACCCCAACCTGACTGATCCATACAATATGTATGGGCCCGTTTCAGTCAAACAGGCCACCGAGTATTCCTGGAAGGTGGAAGAAGCGATTGCGGATCCCAATGGCAATCCTTACCCCGCCGGCCATGAAAACAATATTATGGGGCCGATCTGGACGTTCCATACGATTGCGGCCACTCCTGTGATTCTGGTTGGACCTGAAAATGCCCTGGCTGATTTCAACGGCAATGCATCGTTTAAAGTGACAGCCGGACCCGCAGCCACGGATTTCCGGTGGTTTAAAGTCGGCAGTCCGGATATCCAGTTGAGCGATGGTGGTATTTATTCGGGTACCCATACGACCACGCTGGTTATCACCGGTGCCACGGCTGCGGATGAAGGGCGGTATTATTGTATTGCCTACAACGGTTCTCCGGACGCCGGGGGGATTGCTTCAACCCCATCGAATTCGGCACGGTTATGGTATCCTCGGCTGGTCAGCCACTATCCGTTTGAGACGCTCACGAATAATGTCAGCCCTGATATCATCAGCGGGTTTGACGCAACGATGATGCAGGCCGGAGCTGGCCCGCTGCCGGGGCTGAGCAGTACCGATGCGAAAGTTGGAACATCCAGTCTGCTGCTGGACAATGCAAATGCACAAAGCGCTGATGGCCAGTATGCACAGATTCCTGCCGGCGTAGTCGATTACCAGGATATGACCATTAGTCTGTGGATTCGTCCCAGCAGTACTCTGGGGTGGAGCCGTGCTTTGGATTTTGGCAACGGGACGTCGAGTTATCTGTTCATTACGCCCGATGCCGGCTGGGGTGTGATGCGTTTTGCAATCAGGACTCCCTCCATTAACGAACAATTGCTGGAAACCAGTGCTCTTTCTGCCGGTCAGTGGTATCATGTCGCGGTCACTCTCACGGGCAATACCGGGCGTTTGTACCGTAACGGTGAACTGGTTGCGACCAATACGAGCATGACGATTAACCCGATTGATGTGGGTGCCGTATTGAACTATCTGGGCAAGAGTCAGTGGCCTGATCCTGAATTCAACGGCATGATTGACGACCTCAAGATTTGGAACTATGCTCTGACAACTGTGGATGTTGCCAAGGAATACCTGGCAATTCAGGGCGGGTCGGTATGCAACCGGGAAATCTATGATCAGCAGGCTTATGATACCAATGGCAACTGCATTATTGATTTGCCGGACTTTGCCAGTTTTGCCGCACGATGGCTGGAAGATGACCGCATTTATGCGGACTAAGCTGTCTTAGCTGCACGTAAACAAGGATTTCCGGGCGTCTAGTCAGACGCCCGGAAATCTCATTTTAAATGAGGGATGCTCTGGATTTGAAGGCTGCGATGGATATCTGCATAAAAAAGCTCTCCTGGCGAAGGGCTTCAAGCCGCCAATCCTGCCTGTTTGGCGTAAAGGACTTTTTTGTTTTTTAGGGGGAATGATCATGAACCAGTATAGAGTCAAGATTGCACACAGCCGTATCCTGTTAAAAACCTGTATTGCCATTATTCTCAGTCTTGCTGCCTGCCGGGTCTGGGCAGATTATCCGATAATGCCGCAGCATTATGCCGCGGATCCGACCGCAATTGAATGGAACGGTCGGCTGTATGTCTATTGTTCCAACGACGAAGAAAACAACGACACGGATTATCTGATGGATTCGATCGTTTGTTTTTCGACCGATGACCTTAAAAACTGGACGGATCATGGAGTGGTTTTTGATTCTGATTCCGTCTCCTGGATCGGCACGGCCTGGGCGCCGTGTATTGTCCGCAATAATAATAAATTTTATCTTTATTTTGGCGATCCCTATTGGGGGATTGGAGTGGTGACGAGTGATTCCCCGACCGGACCATTTACGGCTCCCAAAAATGGACTGGTGGTAAAACGCGAAGGATTATCGGGGGGGACTCCGGGGGCCAACAGCACCTGGGTGTTTGATCCCTGTGTGTTTGTGGATGATGATGGTCAGCCATATCTGTATTTTGGCGGTGGCGGCCCCAATCAGGCCCGTGTTATTAAACTGAATACAAATATGATCGATCCGATCGGATCGGCCCAGACGATAGAGATGCCGGATTTTTTTGAAGCATCCCACATGCATAAACGAGACGGCATTTATTATTTTTCTTATGCAGACAATTACGAGGATACGACTCCCGGCTCGCAGATTGCCTACATGACCAGCTCCAGCCCGATGAGCGGATTTGTGCGCCAAGGGGTGGCTCTTGGCACTCCGCCCAATAATTATGGCAACAACAACCATCACACATTTTTTACCTATCAGGGCCAGTGGTACTGTGTGTACCATAACCGTCATCAGGCGACGGTGGAAGGGATTGTGCCTACCGTGCATCGGAATATCTGTCTGGACCGTCTTTATTACAATTCGGATGGAACGATCCAGCAGGTTGTGATTACCCAGGATGGCCTTACTCAGTTAAAGTATCTCAATCCTTTTGTCCGGGTGGAAGGTGAGACGATTGCCCGCCAAAGCGGCATTAAAACCGAAGTCTGTACTGAAGGCGGGATGAATGTGACTGCGATTTCCAACGGGGACTGGATTGGGGTGCGGGGGGTGGATTTTGGGACTGGCGCTTTGAGTTTTCTGGCCCGTGTGGCCAGCGCCACTACCGGCAGCAGCATTGAATTGCGGCTGGACAGCCTCACTGGCACCGTCGTTGGGACCTGTTCGGTTCCGTACACCGGCAGCAGACAAACCTGGACGACGGTTGCCTGTAACGTGTCCGGGGTATCGGGGGGGCATGATTTGTACCTGAGGTTTATAGGGGGGCAGGGCGCTGATTTATTTAACCTGAACTGGTGGCAGTTCCAGCAGGTTGCAGTAACAGCGGCTTCCGTTTCGCTGGACTGGGCAACCCGCTATCAGACCATTGAGGGACTGGGCGGAGCAATTTGTTTCTATAATGGCTGGTTTACGGCTCATCCGTACAAAAAAGAGATCTTTGATTATGCCTTTTCCGGACTCAATCTGTCTATGCTGCGAATTGGCAACTGGTGGCGCGGGGTCAATGGTCAGGATACTGCCACATACGAAATTGTCGCCGCGGCAAATCAGCGGCTGGGCCGTCCCGTGCCTATCCTGATGACCTCCTGGTCTCCGCCGGCCTATCTCAAGAGCAATGGCGAGGTCGGCCATGGAGGAACACTGATTCAGGTCAATGGGGCCTATGATTATGATGGATTTGCCAACTACTGGCGCGACTCGCTTCAGGACTATATCGCCCGTGGTGTCAATCCGACCTGGATTGGCATTCAAAACGAACCGGACTGGACGGCCGATTATGATTCCTGCCGATTCAATCCCTCCGAAGTCCCTGTCAATGGGGAATCCTACGCGAGTTTTGCCCTGGCACAGGATGCGGTGTATCAAAAACTTCAGGCCACGATGGCCAATCCGCCCAAATTGCTGGGGCCGGAATGTGTGGGGCTTTATGGAAATGCGGCAGGGCTTCGCAATTATATGGCACAAATGAATCCTAACACATTTTACGGGATTGCGCATCACCTCTACGGCGGCAGCACGGACGGGACGCCGGATGGGTATAATTCCGCCTTTACAACGGTTTTGAACAGCTCCGATACGCTGTTCCCCGGCAAGCCGCGATTTATGACCGAATTTGGCGATATCAAAGGGCTGGTTCCCTGTGCGAATTTAATTCATAATTCGCTGGTGGTTGAACAGGTCAGCGGATACAACCATTGGAGTCTGATCTGGCCCGGCGATATTGGACTGGTCGAAATCGAGTTTCCGTGGGGATCAAGCAGCTGGACTTCTCCCAAGGGGTACTGGCTCAATCCATCGTATTGGTCGATGAAGCACTATTCCTATTACATTCAGCCGGGGTTCCGGCGGATTAAGGCCGGCTCCAATAATTCCGATGTTCTGGCGTCGGCTTATCTTTCGCCGGATGACAAACGGCTTGTGTCGGTACTGATCAATCGCAGTACGACCAAACCGGCCTGGGTGACTCTGAATCCCGGTTCGTTCCAATACGATGTGTCGAGCATTTATCAAACAGATGGCACGCGTACCTTTGAACCGCTGGGGCAGGTCATCGGTTCACAAATACTATTGCCCACAGCGTCGGTGACGACGGTGGTATGGGATCATTACGGTCCGGTGGCCCCGTCGGGTCTTCGCGCAACAAGGTTGTCCGGCAATCAAGTGAACCTGGGCTGGAATGCCTCTGCTGGTGCACTCAGCTATAATCTGAAACGCTCGACTGTCAGCGGGGGGCCTTATGATACCATTGCCTCCGGTCTGACGGTCACGGAGTTTGGTGATACCACGGTGGTTCCGGGATTGCAATACTATTATGTTGTGAGTGCCAATACGGCAAATGGGGAAAGCCGCGACAGTACCGAAGTGACGCCGGCAGTGCTGCGTACTTATTTAAAATGTGATGAAACCAGCGGCCTGACTGCTGCGGATGCCACCGGCAACGGCTGGTCAGGTACCCTGGTCAATGGTCCGGTATGGACGACAGGAAAATTCAGTAATGGCCTGGATCTGGACGGTACCAATGACCATGTTACCCTGCGGACAGGCATTGTTGATAATCTGACCGATTTTACCATCGCACTATGGGTCAATCTGGATACGATCAGCAACTGGTCACGCATATTTGACTTTGGAACGGGGACGTCTGTGAATATGTTCCTGACGCCGCGCAGCGGTTCCGGAGCGGTGCGTTTTGCGATTACGACCTCGGGAGCCGGCGGCGAAAAGCAGATCAATGGCACCGCGGCACTGCCGACGGGAATATGGACTCATGTCGCAGTGACCCTGGCAGGCAGTACGGGAATTCTCTATGTCAATGGAACAGAAGTGGGACGCAACAATTCCATGACTCTGACGCCAGACTCTTTGGGAGCTACAACACAGAACTATCTGGGCAGATCGCAATACTCGGCGGATCCTTATCTGAATGGACGAATCGATGAATTTCGCATCTATGCCGCGGCGTTGAGTGCGGCCGACATATCGGCTCTGTATGCAGAACAGGTTCCGGCTTATCCCGCTTCGCCTGTCAATCTGGCTGCGACAGCGATATCCGGCAGCCGGATTAACCTGAGCTGGAATGCGTCCTTCGGTGCCACAAACTACAACGTCAAACGCTCACTTGTCAACGGTGGGCCTTATACCCATGTTGCCAGTGTGTCAGGGACAAGCTTCAGCGATTCAGGGTTATCGGAGGTGACGACCTATTATTATGTTGTCAGTGCTGTCAACAGTGCCGGAGAAAGTGCTTATTCCGTACAGGCCGGCGCGACGACTTTGAGCACGCCTCCGGATGCCCCGACGGGCCTGAAGGCGACACCAGGCAATACGTCGATTCTCCTGAGCTGGGATGCCAATACGGAAGCTGATCTGGCAGGATACCGTGTTTATAGGTCAACAATATCTGGAAGCGGATATATCCAACTGAATGAAGTGTTGCTGGATGAGCCGGAATTTATAGACAGCCACGCTGCCTATTATACACCCTATTATTATACGGTAACTGCAGTTGACATCTATGGATATGAAAGTCCCTATGCGGCCGAAATTGCAGTGACGCTGACAGACAGCCAGGCGGTTCAACTCAGTGCCATTGATTTCGAACAAGGGTTTGGGGACTGGGGCAATATTACCGGCGAAGATACTCATGACTGGACCCGCTATTCAGGAAGTACGATAACGCCCAATACCGGTCCGGCCGGCGGGGCTGACGGCAGTACGTGGTATGCTTATCTGGAAACTTCCCCGGGGGGAGCCAACACTGCCGGTCAGAGTGCCATTTTGCAAAGTCCTGTGATTGCTGGTTTTAGGCGAGTCCTAAGCTTTTATTATCATATGTATGGCGATCAAACAGGAACTCTGAATATCGATGTCTATGATGGGACATGGCATTATGCGGTATGGAGTCTTAGTGGTCAGCAGCACAACTCCATCAGCGACGCCTATAGTCGGGCCATAGTCAATCTGTCGGACTATACCGGCCCGATTCAGATACGTTTTCGGGCGGTCGCCGCAGGCGGACCTCGGGGAGATATTGCTATTGATAATATTTCGGTTTTTGGTAGAATCCTTTACGGTGATGCCAATCTGGACAATGTTGTTGACACAAACGATCTTTTGACGTTTGCTGATAATTGGCTCCAGGAACATTGTGAACTGGATTTAGATGGTGACTGCTTGGTCAACCTTTATGAATTTGCAGCGTTCGCGAATAATTGGCTCGATCTTTCATATCAATAAATTAAGGAGAAAGAAAGGATTCTTAGTCAATGCATTTCAATAAAACGGCGGTGTTCCTGCTGAGTTGTTTGTTGGTAAGTCTGGGGTATGCAGCAGATTCTTTTCCCCTTCAGCAGGTTGAGCTTCTGGATGGACCATTTAAGCATGCGCAGGATGTGAATCTAAACCATTTGCTGCAGTATGATGTGGACCGGCTGTTGGCCCCTTATCTCAAAGAAGCGGGTCTGGAGCCCAAGGGGCAAAGCTATCCCAACTGGATTGGGTTGGATGGGCATATCGGCGGTCATTACCTGTCGGCGATGGCCATTTACACTGCGGTCACAGGCAATCAAGAGTGCCGCCGCCGGATGGACTATATGGTGGATGAGTTGGCCCGGTGCCAGAAGGCCAATGGGGACGGTTATGTAGGGGGGGTACCGGGAGGGCGAGATATCTGGCGTCAGGTCGCTGCGGGAAATCCGCGGGCTCCGCATAGGGCGTGGGTGCCCTGGTATAATCTGCATAAAACATTTGCAGGATTACGGGATGCCTGGATTTACGGACACAACGAGAAGGCTAAAACTATCCTGATAGGGCTTGGGGACTGGTGCGATAGACTGCTGGCCGACTATACACCCCAGCAGATGGAGACCATGATGGATCAGGAGCATGGCGGGATGAATGAGGTGCTGGCGGATCTGAGCCGGATCACAGGCAATGATAAATACCTCCGGCTGGCCAGGCGTTTCTCGCACCGTCAGCTGCTGGAACCGATGTCGCAGGGCAAAGACACCTTAGACAATAAACATGCCAATACGCAAGTCCCCAAGGCCGTTGGTTTTGCGCGAATTGCTGAACTGAGTCCCGACAAGCAGTTTGCCGATGCGGCCCGTTTTTTCTGGGACACCGTGGTTCACAACCGAACCCTGGCTTTTGGTGGTAACAGCCGGCGGGAACACTTTCCCAGCGCCGAAGCCTGTATTGAATTTGTGGAGGAGCGAGAAGGGCCGGAGTCCTGCAATACCTATAATATGCTGCGGTTGACCGAGATTCTGCATCGGATGGAACCGAAGGCTGACTATGCGGATTACTATGAACGGGCTTTGTTTAACCATATTCTTTCCACCCAGCACCCCGACCATGGCGGATATGTTTACTTTACGCCGGTCCGACCGCGTCACTATCGGGTGTATTCGGCACCCAACGAGGCCATGTGGTGCTGCGTCGGAACGGGAATGGAAAACCACGGACAATACGGACGATTCATCTATAGTCACGAGGCCCAAACGCTGCTGGTTAATTTATTTATTGCGTCCGAACTAAACTGGCCGGAGAAGGGGATCCGTGTACGTCAGGAAACCCGCTTTCCCTATGAGTCTCAGACTGTTTTAAAAATACGGGTGGATAAGCCGGTCCGTCTGATACTGAAGATTCGTCATCCCGAATGGGTGCCGCAAGACAATCTGCAAATGGAGCTTAATGGAGAATCCCTGCGGGTGGCTTCCAGGCCATCTTCGTATGCGTCGATTGACCGAGTCTGGAACGATGGAGATACACTGAAGGTGTCTTTGCCGATGCATACCAAGCTGGAACCGATGCCGAATGTGCCGGATTATGCGGCTATCCTTTACGGACCAATCGTCCTGGCGGCCAAAACCGGAACGGAAGACCTTCAGGGGCTGATTGCCGATGACGATCGCTGGGGGCATATTGCTCACGGACAACTGCTGCCGCTGGACGAGGCTCCCATGCTGGTCGGGGATATGGCTGCTATCGCTGAAAAGATTACACCGGTGGACCTCCATCGGCTTGAGTTTAAAGTGGACGAGATTGTCCGTCCCGAGTCATTCCGATCGCTGGTGCTGGAACCTTTTTATCAGGTGCATGATGCCCGGTATATGATGTATTGGCGGGTGGTGCGGCCGGAAGCCTACGCCCAAATCCAGGCGGAGTTAAAGGCCAAAGAACAGCAGCGGCTTTTGCTGGATCGACAGACCGTGGACCGTGTGATTCCCGGCGAGCAGCAGCCCGAGGCCGACCATAATCTCCAGCATAAAAACGCCGAAAGCGGGGTATTCAACAACCTCCATTTCCGCCATGTTCAGGCCCCGGGCTGGTTTAGTTATGATCTGAAGGTCATTCCGGATGTGCCGCTTGAGCTTTATGTGCTTTACTGGGGGCGGGAACGCGGTCGGCGGACATTTGATATTAAAGTAGATGGAGAAAAACTGGTTACCGAAAATCTGGCTGATAAATGGAACCGGGATGAATTTCAAGCCGTGCGATATCCGCTGCCGGAGGGCCTGGTCAAAGACAAAAAGACCATTACCGTAACGTTTGAACCGCATCCGGGTCATTATGCCGGCGGATTATTTGACTTACGAATTGTTCAGGGTATTATTGCCGGTGACAAGGATCGCTCCGGTACCGTCAAAACTTCGGATTAAAGGGAGATATCTATGCAGAATGAATCGCAACGACTTTCAGTGTTGGAAAAGGTTGGCTTTGGTCTGGGGGATACGGCATCCAATCTTTTCTTTCAGACCACGATCTATTTCCTGCTGTATTTTTATACCGATGTATTTGGTCTTTCTGCGGCGGCTATCGGCACGATGTTTTTAGTAACCCGTATTTGGGATGCGGTCAATGACCCGATTATGGGGGCAATTGCCGACCGTACCAGTACCCGCTGGGGGAAATTCAGGCCGTATCTGCTGTGGTTTGCCGTGCCGTTTGGAGTCATTGGTGTGCTGATGTTTACGACGCCCGATCTGAGTGCCGGCGGTAAATTGATCTGGGCTTATGTCACTTATACTCTGATGATGATGGTCTATACGGTGGTCAATGTCCCGTACTGTGCTCTGATGGGTGTGATTTCGCCCAATTCCATGGAACGGACGGTGGTCTCGTCCTATCGGTTTGTCCTGGCTTTTATCGGCATGTTTATCGTGCAGTATTCGCTGGTCAGGATGGTCGAATTCTTCGGCGGTTCAAAGGCCTCCACCAAAGGCTGGCAATATGCCATGATTGTGCTGTTTTCGCTGGCGGTCATTCTTTTCCTGATCACGTTCTTCTCGACCCGGGAACGTGTCAAGCCGCTTCATGAACAAAAAAATCCATTCCAGCAGGACATGTTTGATTTATTCAGAAATGGCCCGTGGATGCTGATCGGTTTTGCAACGGTGTTCCAGCTTGTTTATGTTTTGATTCGCGGCGGTACCATTGTCTATTATTTTGATTATTACATCCAGAGCCAGCAGGTGTCTTTATTTGGAAAGGCATGGACATTTACCTCGACTCAGCTTTCTTCGGCCTTTATGCTCTGTGGAACCATTGTTACTATTGGAGCGGCGATGACCACCAAGTGGTTTTGCAAAATCATGGATAAATCCAAGATTTATGCCGGATTTTTCCTTCTGGCAGCGATTACCACGGCGCTGGTATATTGGGTCAGTCCGCAAAACCTGGTGCTTTTGTTTGCTCTGCAAATTGTGACCTCGTTTTGCATGGGGCCGGTATCGGTTCTGCAATGGGCGATTTATACCGATACCGCCGATTACTCGGAATGGAAAACAGGCCGCCGGGCGACGGCTTTGATTATGGCTGCGTCCCTGTTTGCCTTGAAGATGGGTGTTGCGCTGGGCGGTGCGATTCTGGCCTGGATTCTCGCCTGGTACGGCTATCAGGCCAATCAGCCGCAGACGGAGTTGTCATTACGGGGTATTTGCCTTGCGATGAGTATCTATGCGGCTATTCCGGCGGCTATTGGCGCCCTGCTGATGTTCTTCTATCCCTTGACGAATCAACGGATGATGGCGATTGAGGCAGACCTGGCCCAGCAGCGAAAATAACGCAATCAGAATTCGGTTCTGGCGTCATTGTGTGTAGGATGCGAACATAAAAAACATCAATCCAGAGTCAGCAAAAGAATGAAACAGAAAAATACGATTCAATCCGATTACCGGAATCCGACGGCGCCTGTCGCCCAACGGGTCAGGGATTTGCTGAATCGTATGACGCTCGAAGAAAAAGCTGCTCAGATGCAGTGTGTCTGGCTGGACAAGGCCAAAACCCTGGTTGATGAGAAGGGGGAGTTTGACCTTGAAAAGGCCAGAGCCGCTTTTGGTTCGGGGCATGGTCTGGGGCAGGTGGGCCGACCCAGCGATGCCGGCGGTGGTTTATCGCCGCGAAAACATGCGGAGTTGACTAACGCCATCCAGAAATTCTTTCTGGAACACAGCCGGCTGGGTATCCCCGTGATATTCCACGAAGAATGTCTGCATGGTCTTGCCGCGGTTGGTTCAACCAGCTTTCCTCAGCCGATCGGTCTTGCGGCAACATTTGATCCAGACCTGGTCCAGCGGATATTTGAAGCCACTGCCTGCGAGGCTCGCGTTCGGGGGACTCATCAGGCATTAACGCCGGTGGTGGATGTCGCCCGTGAACCCCGCTGGGGCCGGGTTGAGGAAACCTATGGAGAAGACCCCTATCTGGTCAGCCGGATGGGTATTGCCGCCGTACGAGGCTTTCAGGGGGATGCCTCTTTTAAAGACAAAAAGCATGTGATTGCCACCCTCAAACACTTTGCCGCCCACGGCCAGCCCGAATCCGGGACCAACTGTGCCCCGGTGAATGTGTCAGCCCGGGTGCTTCGTGAAACATTCCTGTTTCCTTTCAGAGAAGCGATAACCAAAGCCGGCGCCATCAGTGTCATGGCCTCATACAATGAAATCGACGGTGTTCCTTCCCATGCCAATAAATGGCTGCTGCGGGAGGTCTTGCGTCAGGAATGGGGCTTTAAGGGATATGTTGTGTCCGATTATTATGCCATTCGTGAACTCAATGAGCGACCCGATTTGTATGGGCATCATCTGGCCGAAGATGGCAAGCAGGCCGCTGCCCTGGCTGTCATGGCCGGCGTTAATATCGAGCTGCCTGATCCGGATTGTTATAAACACCTGGTCGAATTGGTGCGGGAAGGCAGTGTGCCCGAGTCGGCTTTGGATGAATTAATTGCCCCGATGCTGGAGTGGAAATTCAAGCTTGGCCTGTTTGAAGACCCGTTTGTCAATCCTGATGAGGCCGAAAAAATCGTTGGTTCTGAGGTACACAATCAACTTGCTTTGGAAGCTGCTCGCAAAACAATTACCCTGCTGAAAAATGATGGTTCACTGGCGCCGCTGGATGCCAGGACAATTAAAACCATTGCCGTCATCGGTCCCAATGCCGATCGCGTCATGCTGGGAGGCTACAGCGGTGTGCCCAATCATTTCGTCAGTGTCTTGCAGGGCATTAAAGACCGCGTTGGGGATTCCGTGAAAGTCCTTTATCAGGAAGGCTGTAAAATCACCATCGGCGGCTCCTGGCAGCAGGATGACGTTGTTCCGAGTGATCCTGTTGAAGATCGCAAGTCAATTGCTCAGGCCGTAAAAGTTGCCCGGCAGGCGGATGTGATTGTTCTGGCCATTGGCGGCAATGAACAGACGTCCAGAGAAGCCTGGGCCAGAAATCATATGGGCGATCGCCCGACGCTGGCTATGGCCGGTGTGCAGGATGAGCTGGTGGAGGGTATGGTTGCCACTGGCAAGCCCGTGATTGCCGTATTGTTTAATGGGCGGCCCTTGTCGATAACGCATCTGAGCGAGAAAGTGCCCGTTATTTTGGAATGCTGGTATCTGGGGCAGGAATCCGGGACGGCTATTGCCGAAGTGCTGTTTGGCGATGTTAATCCCGGCGGCAAGCTGCCGATTTCAATTCCTCGCTCTGTGGGTCATATTCCCTGCTATTACAACTATAAGCCTTCGGCCCGGCGAGGCTATCTGTTTGATGATGTCAGTCCGTTGTATGCGTTTGGCTTTGGGTTAAGTTATACCCGGTTTGCGTTCGGACAGCCTCGTCTCAAAAAGCAGGCCATTGGGCCGGACGAATCGACGACTGTATCGGTCGAAGTGACCAATACAGGCCAAAGAGTCGGGGATGAAGTGGTGCAGATGTACATCCGCGATTGTGTCAGCTCCGTGACGCGTCCTGTCAAGGAACTAAAAGGGTTTCGAAGGATTACCTTAAAACCGGGCCAGACTCAAACGGTTGATCTGGATATTACACCGGAGCACCTGGCTTTTTACAATATCGATATGGACTATGTTGTTGAACCGGGTAAATTTGAAATTATGATTGGCAATTCCTCGCGCGATTGCGATTTACAGAAAGTGACACTAATAGTAAACACATAATAACAAAATGGAGTCTTGTTATGCAGCTATGTCAATCTTTGTTGTCCCGGTGCCCAGGGACATGGATCGCTCCAGGGCTGGTGGCGATCCTGCTGGTGTCTGTGACCGTTGTAAATGCTGACCCTGTCGAACTGACTGTGCAGGCCGGCAAACCCGGAAAACCGATCAGCCCGGACCTTGTTGGCGTGTTTTTCGAAGACCTGAACTATGCCGCCGACGGCGGACTTTATGCGGAGCTGATTCAGAATCGCTCGTTTGAATACAGCCCGACAGAAAAGCCCGATTGGCACCCGCTCAAATTCTGGGAACTCAAGAAATACGGCGGTGGGGGCGGTTCCCTTACGGTCGCCAACATGCGCCCTGTTCACCGAAACAATCCGCATTACGCCCTGTTGACGATTGATACTCCGGGCGACGGTGTGGGGATTTCCAATGGCGGATTTGATGGTATTGTCCTCAAAGAAGGTGAACCCTACCAGGCCTCTTTTTGGGCTTATCAGGCATTTATGGGACAGATGTGGGGCCCCGGCGACAACAGCAAGCCCATGCCGGTCACGCTGCGTCTTGAAACAAAAGAGGGTGAGCTGCTGGCCCAGGCTAACATGGAGATTCGGGGCCGAACATGGACGCGATACAGTGCCAAGCTGATTCCCACGCGTACCCTCAGCGATGCACGCCTGGTGCTGCTGGCTCACGATAGGGGCGGATTGTGTCTGGATATGATTTCGCTGTTTCCGGAAAATACGTTTCGAAACCGCCCAAACGGCCTGCGGGCAGATCTGGCTCAGGCCATTGCCGACATCAAGCCGAAGTTTATGCGTTTTCCCGGGGGGTGTCTGGTTCACGGTCAGGGTATCTACCAATTTTATAACTGGAAAGACAGCATTGGCCCGGTCGAACAACGTCGTGCCGGACGCAATTTATGGGGCTACCACCAGACTCTGGGGCTGGGCTATTATGAGCTTTTCCAGTTTTGCGAAGATATTGGTGCCAAGCCGCTTCCGGTGGTTTCTGCCGGGGTCTGCTGTCAGCATGCTGGCAGTTCACCCGGTCGCGGCCAGGAAGGCCTGCCTCTCGACGAGATGCCGGCTTACATTCAGGATGTGCTGGACCTGATCGAGTGGGCCAATGGCCCGGCGACATCCCCCTGGGGTGCCAAACGAGCGGCTGCCGGACATCCCGAACCGTTTGGCCTCCAATATATCGGGGTCGGCAATGAAGAGGCCATTACCCCGATCTTCAAAGAGCGGTTTAAGATGATCTATGACGCAATAAAGCAAAAGCATCCTGAGATTGTTGTGGTGGGGACTGTGGGTCCTTTTGCCAGCGGCGAAGACTACGACAATGGCTGGGTGTTCGCCCGGGAGCTGAAACTCCCGATGGTAGATGAACACTATTATGTCAGTCCACAGTGGTTCTGGGACAACCTCAATCGCTACAATACCTATAATCGTGCCGATTCAAAAGTCTATGTCGGCGAATACGCAGCCCACGACCGGGCAAGACGCAATACCCTGCGGTCGGCCCTGGCCGAAGCCGCCGGGCTGACCAGCTATGAACGCAATGGTGATGTCGTCCGGTTTGCATCTTATGCACCGCTGCTGGCGCGTCGTGGTCACACCCAATGGACGCCGGATATGATTTATTTCGATGGGACTCAGGTTTATCTTTCAGCCAACTACTATGTGCAGCAGATATTCGGGCAAAACAGCGGCGATCAGTATCTTGAAACCTCATTTGCCCCTGAGCAGCCCAAAAGGCTCACCGCGTCTTCGGTCCTCGATTCAAAAACCAAAGCATTGATCGTCAAAATCGTCAACGGTGCCGATCAGCCGGCGGATATCCGCATTTGTCTGGCCGGTCTTTCGCAGGACGCATCAATGAAAGCAGTCAGGACAGTGCTGACAGGCCCGGATGCCGATGCCGTCAATGAAGATGGAAAATCGCCGTCTGTTAAGCCAGAGGTTTCCACGCAGACCGTAAAGCCGGTTTTTGCCTATACGGCGCCGGCCAATTCCTTTACTGTATTTCGTATTACTCAATAAACGCATGGAGGATTTGCTAATGAACAGAATGTATGCAGGGGTAATGATTGTGGCATTGGTTTTGTGTCCCGTGTTGGTCCGGGCGGATTTCGCACAGAATCCTGTCATCTGGGCTGATGTGCCAGATGTTGCGCTCATTCGCGTCGGGGATACCTACTATATGAGCAGTACCACGATGCACATGAGTCCGGGAGTACCGATTATGAAGTCAAAAGATCTGGTCAACTGGCAGTTGATTGGATATGCCTATAACACCCTGGCAGACAATGAGGCACTGCGGCTGGAAAACGGCAAAACTGCCTATGGTCAGGGCTCCTGGGCCAGCAGCCTGCGGTATCACGACGGCACTTATTATGTATCCACATTCTCCAGCACCAGCGGCAGAACCCACATCTACACCACCAAAGACATTGAAAAGGGCGATTGGAAGGAAATCTCATTTGCTCCGTCGCTGCATGACCACTCCCTGTTCTTTGATGATGATGGGCGGGTCTATATGATTTATGGCGGCGGTAACCTTCGCCTGGTGGAGCTTAAATCGGATTTGACGGGCATCAAGGACGGCGGATTCAATGATGTTGTCATCCGAAATGCCAGCGCGGTTGCAGGCCCCAATATCGGGCTGAATGCCGAAGGCTCACAGATGCTCAAGGTCAACGGGAAATATTATGTAATGAACATCACCTGGCCGCGAGGCGGGATGCGGACTCAGATTATTCACCGGGCCGACAAAATCACCGGTCCCTATGAGGGCAGGGTGGTGCTCCAGGACAAAGGGGTTGCACAGGGCTGTCTGATTGACACCCCGGACGGCAAGTGGTATGCGATGCTGTTTCAGGATAACGGTGCGGTGGGCCGCAGTCCCTGGCTGGTGCCGGTCAAATGGGAAGATGGCTGGCCGGTCTTGGGCATCGACGGAAAAGCACCCGTGACGCTTGATATTGTCGACAACGAGCAGGGGCTGGGCAATATTGTGGCTTCGGATGAATTTGATCGCAAGCCCGGCGAACCGCTGCCCCTGGCCTGGCAGTGGAACCACAATCCGGATAATCGTTATTGGTCGATTGGTCAGCGCAACGGCTATTTACGGCTGACGACCGGGCGGGTGGATAGTGATGTCTTAATGGCCCGCAACACCCTGACCCAGCGTACCTTTGGTCCGGTCTGTTCGGCGGTGACCAAAATCGAAGTGGACAATATGAAAGATGGCGATTGTGCCGGCTTGATTGCCCTGCAGAAAAAATACGGCTTTGTCGGCGTAAAAAGGGATGGACAGAACAAATCGATTGTGATGGTTAGTGCCCAATCTGACAAGCCCGAAACCGTTGAGACGGTTGCCCTGAATCAACCGGCTGTGCATCTGCGGATTGACTGCGACTTCCGGGAACGTACGGATAAGGCGAATTTCTACTACAGCCTTGATGGCCAAACATGGACCAAGATTGGCTCTGTGCTGCAGATGTCCTATACCTTGCCGCACTTTATGGGATACCGGTTTGGGCTGTTCAATTTCGCTTCCAAAGAAACCGGTGGTTATGTGGATTTTGATTATTATCATGTCAGTTCCCAGATTCCCTCGGCCACTCAGGTCAATCCGCCGGCGGTTGTGGACGATTTCAAGCCGGCCTCGACCAATCAGCCGGGGCGGCAATATCCCCAGGTCAATTCCGAAGGCCGGGTTCGTGCTCGTATTGTTGCGCCGGAGGCTCAGCAGGTTCTGCTGGATATCGGCGGTGTCAAATATCCGATGTCCAAAGGACCGGATGGTGCCTGGATGGGCGATTCGGCCCCTCAGGACGAAGGATTTCATTACTACCAGCTGGTGATTGACAGTGCTCAGGTTCCCGATCCAGGAAGTCTGTTTTTCTATGGTGCCAGCCGCTGGGGCAGCGGAATTGAAGTGCCTGCCAAAGACCAGGATTTCTATGCTCTTAAGGATGTGCCCCACGGCCAGATACGCCAGAATCTCTATTTTTCAAAGATTACCAACAGCTGGCGCCGGTGCTTTGTCTATACCCCGCCTTTCTATGACAAAGATACCACAACACGGTATCCGGTATTGTATCTGCAGCACGGCGGCGGCGAAGATGAGACCGGCTGGCCCAACCAGGGGAAAACCAATCTGATTATGGACAACCTGATCGCCGAAGGAAAGGCCCGGCCTTTTATTATTGTCATGGACAATGGGACCTGGAGTATGCCCGGCCGGGAACGCCCCCGTCGTGTTGAAGGTGCCCCCTGGCCGCCGACAGGCTGGGCCGATACCTTCAAGAGGGTGCTTTTGGAAGAAATTATCCCCATGATTGATGCCAATTATCGCACCCTTGCTGATCAGCCGCATCGGGCTATGGCCGGCCTGTCGATGGGAGGGATGCAGACCAATGCCATCGCCATGGAAAATCTGGATGTGTTCTCGCATATCGGTATCTTCAGCGGCGGTACCGTCGGCGATCCTGCGACGGCACACAACGGGGTGATGGCCAATGCCCAGGAATTCAATAAAAAAGTAAAGCTGATTTTTGAGAGTTGCGGGTCCAAGGAAAGGCCGGACAGTATCCGTGCCCATGTTGACCAGTTGAAAGCAGCTGGAATTAATGCTGTATTCTATGTCTCCCCCGAAACGGCCCATGAATGGCAGACCTGGCGACGCAGTTTGTATCAGTTTGCACCCCTGCTGTTCAGGGATTAACGGTAATGCGTTAAAACACAGAGTTAACAGAGTGAAGGAATATTAATGATTAGCAAATGAAAGGAGGTTTTTAAATGAAACTCAGAGTCATTATGCTGCTGACAGGGGTCTTGACCGCAAGCCTCTGTTGGGCCCAGGCCGAGCAGCCGGCCATCAAGGACGATTTCAAGCCTTCGACGTTAAATCAGCCCGGCCAGGAATACCCGCAGGTCAATTCACAGGGATACGCCCGCTTCCGCATCGTGGCCCCGCAGGCCCAGAGTGTCAGTGTCAGCCTGGGCCTGGGTGGGCGCGGCGGCACCGTGCTGACCAAATCCGAGGATGGTGTCTGGACAGGTACTACAGCCGGGCCGCTGGATGAAGGGTTCCATTATTATCATCTGACCGTAGATGGAGGAACCTTCAACGACCCTGGCACGATGAATTTCTACGGTTCCACGCGGTGGGAAAGCGGGATTGAAATCCCCGCACGTGACCAGGATTTCTATGCCCTCAAAGATGTCCCGCATGGTCGTGTGCAGCAGATTTTGTTTCCCTCCAAAAGCACCAACACCTCACGTCGGGCATTTGTCTATACGCCGCCGGACTACGATAAGGATCTGACCAAGCGTTATCCGGTGCTGTATTTGCAGCATGGCTGGGGCGAGGATGAAACCGCCTGGAGCAATCAGGGACGCGTCAATCTGATTATGGATAATCTGCTGGCGGAAGGCAAGACCAGGCCTTTCCTGATCGTGATGACCTACGGTATGACCAATGAAATTCGATTTGGCGGCCTTCGAAATTTCGATATCGGGCCATTTCAGACAGTGCTTGTCGATGAGTTAATTCCCTATATCGATGCCAATTTCCGTACGCTTTCCGACCAGCCCAACCGTGCCATGGCCGGCTTGTCCATGGGCGGCATGGAAACCAAGACCATAACCCTCAAGAATCTGGACAAATTCTCTCACATCGGTCTTTTCAGCGGCGGCATCATCACCCCAAACGATGTCAACACGACTCCCGGTTTTAAGGAAAAAGTAAAACTCGTCTTCTGCAGTTGCGGCAGCCGTGAAAATCCGGGCAATATCCAGGCCAACCACGAGGCTCTCAATCAGATTGGTATTGCCAATGTGGCCTATGTCTCGCCGGATACGGCGCATGAATTTCTGACCTGGAGACGAAGCTTCTATCAGTTTGCACCGCTGTTGTTCCGGGACCAGCCTCTTGCGGCTGCACCGGTCGCGAAACCGACCGAATCGGGCGCCTCAAATCCTGCCCCCTCCGGCCAGATTATCCGCATCAAGGCCGGCCAGTTTTCTCCCTTTACGGATTCCAGCGGTAATGTCTGGCAGCCGGACCAGGGCTTTGAGGGTGGAGCCACGATTGATCGTGATCCGGAGACGGTGATTGCCGGAACCAAGGACTCGGCCCTGTTTTTAAGTGAACATTACGCCATGGATGCCTTTTCTTGCAAGGTTCCCAACGGCAAATACATTGCCAGGCTTTATTTTGCTGAGACCTTTGAGGGCATTACCGGGCCCGGCCAGCGTGTCTTCTCCTTTAAGGTGCACGGAAAAGAGTTTAAGGATTTTGATGTCTGGGCCAAGGCTGGTGGTCCAAATCGTGCCTATATCGAAACGATTCCCGTGGAAGTAACCGACGGGCAGTTCCGGATAGACTTTATCACCCAGATCGAAAATCCGATGATTAATGCAATTGAACTCATTCCGCAGACAGGGGATCAGGCCAGTGCGGCTCAACCCGCCCCCGCGCCGGAGGCCCGCAGAGGTGCAGGACGTCAATTCGGCGGCCCAATCCAACTGGGGCCGGATGATAAACCGGTATTCCCCGATCCCGCCCCGGACATTACTCAGAAACGCGAAGGAATCGCTCGGGGTAAACTGGAAATGATCGAATACGATTCCAAAACGGTCGGCACCCGACGCAAGATGATGGTTTATACCCCTGCAGGCTACTCAACCGACCGCAAATATCCGGTTCTTTATCTGCTTCACGGTATTGGCGGGGATGAAACCGAATGGCAGCGGTTTGCCTCGGTGGATATCCTGTTCGATAATCTGCTGGCCGACAAAAAAGCCGAGCCGATGATTGTGGTGATGCCCAACGGACGTGCCCAGCCTAACGACCGGGCGGAGGGAAATGTGTACAGCACCGCACCGGCCTTTGAGAAATTCGAGCAGGACTTGCTCAATGATGTTATCCCCGCCATTGAAAGCCGGTACTCGGTCTTGGCGGATCGTGAGCATCGGGCTTTGGCAGGCCTGTCGATGGGCGGCGGCCAGGCCCTGAATTTCGGCCTGGGACATCTGGAAACATTTGCCTGGGTGGGCGGATTCTCCTCCGCACCCAATACCAGGCCGGCTCAGCAGCTGGTTCCCGACCCGGCCAAGGCCCGACGGGAATTGAAACTGCTATGGCTGGCCTGCGGCAATAAAGATGGTCTGATTACCATCAGCCGGAATGTTCATGCGTATCTGAAAGAAAACAATGTACCGCATGTCTGGCATGTGGATTCCAATGCCCACGATGCTACCGAATGGCGGAATAATCTGTATTATTTTGCCCAGTATCTTTTCCGTCCGGAGGCCGCCGGGGCTTTGCTCGCATCGAGTCAGTCTGGTGCGGCGCCTGCACAGTCCATCCAGTCGCCTTTTGCTACGCCGCTGAAGTGGAAATCCTCCGGCGTGCTGATCAAACCGGTCTCTGATGACTCGCATACGATTGTATCCATCAAAGATCCGACCATTGTCCGCTACAATGACCTGTGGCATGTGTATGCAACCGTTTACTCAACGTCCGCCAGAACCTGGAGCATGGCTTATCTGAACTTCAAAGACTGGTCGGATGCCCCGAATGCCAAACTGACATTTATCGATGTGAATCCGGCTTTAAAAGGCTATCATTGTGCACCGCATCTGTTCTATTTTACCCCGCACAAAAAGTGGTATCTCGTCTTCCAGTCCCAGCAGCCCCAGTATTGCACCACCGATGATATTACCAAACCTGAAACCTGGACGGCACCGAAGAATTTCTTCGAAAAAATGCCTCCCAGTGCTCCGAGACTCCCGATTGACTACCACATCATCTGTGATCAGACCCATGCTTATATGTTCTTTACTGGCGATGACGGGCGTTTCTATCGTACCCGGACCCGAATTGAAGATTTCCCCAACGGGTTTGGTGATATCGAGATTGCCATTCAGGACAATCGCAACAACCTGTTCGAAGGCAGCATGACCTACAAGATCAAAGGAACCAATACCTATCTGACCATCATTGAGGCCTTGAGTCCGGCCCGATACTATCGCGCGTGGATATCCGACCGTCTTGACGGCGAATGGAAACCCCTGCCCGGTGCCGACTCTTGGGAGACGCCCTTTGCCGGCATCAACAACGTGACTTTTGAAGAGGGTGTCGAACCCTGGACAAGAGACATCAGCCATGGAGAGCTGCTTCGTGACAATTACAACGAAACTCCGACGATTGATCCTGCAAACCTGCGATTCCTTTTCCAGGGACGTGATCCGAAGATCAACGACCGCTATGAGCTGCTGCCGTATCAACTGGGCCTGTTGACACTGGAACGTCCCGACAACAAGCCTGCCGCCGTGGCAGTGTCCGATCTGCCGGCCTTGAAGGACGTCTATAAGGATTATTTCCTGATTGGAGGCGCATACAATCGCAACGTGGTGACAGGCCAGGACCCCCAGGCCGCAGCCATTGCCATCCAGCAATTCAATACAGCCACCTCCGAAAATGACATGAAATGGCAGCTCATCCATCCGCAGCCGGGGCAGTACAATTGGGGTCCGGCAGACAGTTTCATGGAATTCTGTGAGAAACACAATATGGTTCCCATTGGCCATACGCTGGTTTGGCACGCCCAGGTTCCCGGCTGGGTCTTTACGGATGATTCCGGACAGCCTGTGACTCGTGATACCTTGCTGGCCAGAATGAAAGACCATATTACCACGGTTGTAGGTCGGTATAAAGGCCGCATCAAAGGCTGGGATGTCGTCAATGAAGCCCTGAATGAAGACGGCAGTATGAGAAACACGCAATGGTTCAGAATTATCGGCGAAGGCAAGCCCGAGCAGAAATTTGATCATATTGCCAAAGCTTTTGAATATGCTCATCAGGCCGACCCGGATGCGGAATTGTACTACAATGATTATAATCTGGATACGAGTAAGGCAAAATGTGATGGCGCTGTCGCTATTGTCAAGCACCTTCAGTCTAAAGGTCTCCGGATAGACGGTGTCGGGATTCAGCTCCATGGTGGTCTGGAATATCCAAGCAAAGAGTCCCTGGAGTATGCCATCAATAGCCTGGCCGCAACCGGCGTAAAAGTGATGGTTACCGAACTGGACATCAGGACCCAGACCCGGGGTTATCGGGGGGCGGATGTTAACCAGATTAACAGACAAAGCACCGCCGATACGACTGCTCAAAGCGAAGAAACCCAGCAAAAGCTGGCACAAAAATACGCCGAACTTTTCGGCATATTTATCAAACATCGAGACAAGATCTCCCGCGTTACCTTCTGGGGTGTGTATGATGCAACATCCTGGATCGGAGGGTCTCCTCTGCTGTTTGACAGAAATTATCAGCCCAAAAAGGCATTTGAGGCCGTGATCAAAGCCAAAACGGCTAACCAGTAACCGCCTTTCTACGACGAAATAGACAAGGTTTGTAGCAATACACATATTGGTATATAAAGACAGGGCATGTCGGATAGATTCCGGCATGCCCTTTGATATGGCTATGTACTCCTAAAAAAAGAGAGATTTACGTGTCTATTTGGACTGTGACAGAGAAAAAAAATAAATTATACTAAACCGCAGAATGATTTACATATATAGATTAAGACCATAAAGGATGTTTGCAGGGATTAGAGATAATTCTATGTCCAGAAAAGATGAATATATTGGGTATTTTATCAAATACAACAACCAGTTGTTTAATTTCATCCTGACACTGGTGCCCAATTACTCAGATGCTGAAGATATCCTCCAGAAATCAGCCAGCATTATGTGGGAAAAATTTGATACCTATCAGCGTGATACCTACTTCTTGGCCTGGGCTCGAAAAATCATCCGGCTGACGGTATCCAACTATTATCGCACAAAACGACATGAATTCCAGTTTGATGACCAGATGCTCGATGCGCTTACCTCGGCTCACGAGAAGGAATCAAAGCACTCCGAAGAGCAGCTGGCTGCGTTGACGGTATGTCTCAGCAAGCTCGAACCGTCCGATCTGGACTTGATTCGCATGCGGTTTTATGAACGGTTTTCGGTGCCGGAAATAGCATCGAAAACCAATCGCAACTTACATACTCTCTATAAGCGAATTCCGACTATCTTTATATTGCTGCACAACTGCATCAAAAGAACACTGATGTCGGAGGATTTGGCCTGACATGAACGCACATGACCTCAAACGTCTGTACGAGTTAATTTATACTGCAATCGAAGGACGCAGTACCCCCGAGCAGTTTTGTGCCTTAAAACAAATGCTGCAAGAGCATCCGCAGGCCATGAAGCATTATATCGATTTTATGTCGATTTTGTGCAGGATACGATCCTCGGAGTACTTTAAGAATAGCCCGAATCACGAGTTATTCGATCAGCAGTTCTGGGGCATGATGTCGCAGCATGAAAAATCCGCCCCGACCATTGAACCCGTCAAAGAGGTTCCGGATCCATCACCTCTTCAGCACATGGATCTGACATATACCAAAATTTCCCGAAAAATCAGCTTCAGTACAGCCGTTTCATTTGCTGCGCTGGCCGCGGCGATTATTTTTGTGGTGAGTTTCATGTATTTTGTGCCGGATCCGTCACGTCTTGAAGTGGCTACCTTAACGGATAGTCTCTCGGCACAATGGGCCAATCCGGCCGGTCCGTCGCAAATCGGCGAGCGGTTGCAGGCCAACGGCAAATCGATGGTTTTGCGGGAAGGGTTTGTCGAGCTTCGGTTTGACTCCAATGCTCAGGTTGTGATTGAAGCTCCGGCGGAATTTCAGATTCTTGCCGAAGACCGAATCGGACTGCAATACGGCAAAGTGTATGCCATTGTACCCCGGGAGGCGACTGGTTTTTCCGTCTATACCCAAAACGGCAAAGTGATTGATTTTGGCACCGAATTCGGTGTTCATGCCAGTCCGACTCACGAGACATTTCTGCATGTCATCAAGGGGAAAACCATGCTGATTGCCGGCGGGCAGTCAGACAAAAAAAACAGTGTGGAGGTGGGGGCGGGAATGGCCAAGCGGGTCTCGGGTATTTCTGGCGTCATCTCCGACATTCACTGTAACGAATCCCTGTTTGTTCGGGCTATCGATTCAGCTTCCAGGTTTATCTGGCGGGGGCAATCGGCAATCAATCTGGCGGATATGGTTGGCGGTGGAAATGGACTGGGGACTGGCCGTCAGGATTACGGCATCGAAATCGAGACTGGCGAGCTGTCTGAAAGCCCCTTGTATGTGAATGGCTATGGGATCAGAAACCAGAAATCCTGGACCTCGTCGTTTTGTCCGGTTTCTCAAATCCCCGGCATTGATGGCATTTTTGTCCCCGATGGCAACCCCGGGCCGGCTGTGGTCAGTTCACAGGGCCATGTATTCGAACAATGTCCGGATACCAATGCGTACTGGTGTTCTCCGATTATCAACGGCAGCAGGGCGATCGATGATGAGTTCAGTCTGATAGTCAATGATGTACGGTATGGGACACCTGAAAATCCGGCCATCTTTATGCATGCCAATATCGGGATTACTTACGATCTGAAGGCGATTCGCAGCCTGCTGCCGGATGGTCTGCAGCCGGAACGCTTCACGGCGATCGCGGTTGCCCCGATTCCGTATCCGGAGATTACCAGTTATTTCGATGTCTGGGTTCTCGTGGATGGGCAGGTCCGGTTTTCCAAAAAAGGTGTTTCCGCACCGGAGAATTTCCCTATCGACGTGACCTTGACCGAACGGGATCGTTTTCTGTCGCTGGTGGTTACGGAAGGAAAAGCGGGCAGGGGAAATCAGGGAAATGCTTACGACTGGTGTTTCTTCTGTCGCCCGGAACTGATTCTGAATGTGGATTGATTGGCAAAATCGCTCTTTAAAAGTCAGTGGTGTTTTCATTGCCGACACGATGCCCGGCAATGATCGAAGAAATATAAATCAGACTCAACCAGGATCAATTAGAGGAAAGGAGGTTGGTGACGAAAAGAACTGCGATGTGCTGAGTGAATAGGATGGCAAGTGTATTCAGGAAAGCCAGAGCGTCAAATGGAATTGTAAGAAGTCGTATGATCTAAATTAATTTAGGAGAACCCAAATGAGAAGAATGATTGCACTATCATCACTGTTCGTTGTGATGTGTGTCACAACGAGCTATGCCAAGCCGATCAAAAACATTTTGATATCCGCTACCGGCTGGGTATCAAACCATCAAACCCTGAACCAGCCTACCGTTGATTTCTACAAAAGTGCTTTTCCAAATGCAACCGTGACATATGGTGACTATGGCAATACTGGGGATGCTGCTGTCCAGGCAGCGCTGCTTGGGGCAGACCTGCTTGTGATCGCTCGCACCAATTACAGCTCCGATTATACCACCGACGATGATACCTATTATAATACCTATCTTACCATCCCGATTATTGTGCACAGCAGTTATTTTACGCGTTCCAGCAGGATGAATTGGGAAGGCGGTGGTGAACAGGGGCCAGCCATCGATGGAAATGAAACGACGGTTACTGCCGAGGGCGCCAAGATTTTTGGAGCCGAGGGCACTTTTGACTGGTGGAGCGGAACCGGAGCCTTTGACCGGGTGGGTTCAGGCTCTGTGGGTACGGGTAAAGTCCTCGCTACCATCGGCGGTTACAATGCGGTTGTCGGCTGGAGACCCGGCGACACAAATGCCCGCGGCACCACCATGCTTGGCAATCGCCTGCTGTTTAATTTTCATGTCAACGGATCCGGCCTGCCGAACACAGACGCCGGCAAGAAGGCGTTGCTGGATGCTGTGAAAGCCTATGTGATGCAGACCGATATCCCCTATAATCCCAATGTGACCCCGGTTAATCTGGATGGCTCGGTTGGTACACCCATCTCACTGTCCGAGGCACAGGTTACGCTGAGCTGGAATGCAATTGAGGGTTCGACTACCCCGGTGAATCCAGCAGTCCTCCGTCATAACATCTATCTGTCCCGGGGCATCTCGGCCAATGATCCGAATGTCTATCTGCTGGATACAGTACCTCAGGTTCACAATCCAGATCCCAGCCTGACCGATCCCTATAATGAATATGGCCCGGTCACAGTCAAGCGCGGGATGACGTATTACTGGAAGATCGAAGAAGTGATTGCGGATCCCAATGGCAATCCTTATCCGGCTGGTCATCCCAACAACGTTATGGGCGAACTGTGGTCCTTCGTTACCGTGCCTTCGGTTGCCTTGATCACTGCAGTCGCACCGGCATATAATGTCGTGGAAGCAGGCAATAACCTTGTCTTATCTGCCAAGGGAACCGCCATCGATACCTATCAGTGGTATAAGAAGGGCGACCCGGATATTGCCCTTGTAAACGGTCCGGATTACAGCGGTGTGAATACAGACACGCTGACCATTCTGGATGTGCAGGTGGCTGATGAAGGTTATTATTATTGCGTTGGGACCAATTCACTGCCCAGCACGGCCTCCAATCGGGACACCGGCCCGGCTCGCGTGATGACCAAACGCCTGATGAGTCATTATCCGATGGAATCGATGAGCTATGATGTCAATCCCAATGGGATTACGCCGGATATCGTGAATGGATTTGATCTGAAGATGGCCAGCAATGATACCGGCAATGATGTGCCGGTGCTGGAAGCCAATACGGTTCCCGGACTTGCGGGCAGTTATTCGCTGAAGTTCAACAATCCTCGCGCCAACCCGGCAGATCCGAATAACGTCGATGCTCAGTATGCCCAAATTGATGAAGGCATGGTGGCTGCTTATCAGGATATCTCGATTTCGGCCTGGGTCTATTCCAGCGGCGGTTCCAACTGGAATCGAATCCTCGATTTCGGCAATGACACGAATAACTATATTTTCCTGTGTCTGAATCCTGGCAGCGTCAACAATGCAGTACGCTTTGCGGTGAAAGTGGCCGGGACCGAACAGAGTGTGACCTCGCCCGCTCAGGCGCTGCCGGTGGGAGAATGGACCTTTGTTACCGCCACATTGTCCGGCAATACCGCCCGGCTGTATATCAATGGCGAACGGGTTGCAATCAACACCAGCTTGACCAATGACCCGATCAGCTTTGCCCCGACAACGCAGAACTGGATTGCCAGAAGTATGTGGGGTGCAGGCGACGGCTACTTCAACGGCATGGTCGATGATCTCAAGATATGGAACTACGGTCTGAGTGCTCAGGAAGTCGCTCATGAATATCTGAAGACGGTGACCACCAAGCCGTGGGTTTGCGATTGGGAAGCCTGGGCAGCCGATGCACTGATGGTGGCACTGGATGTCAATGACGATTGCCGTATTGATATGACCGATTTTGCTACCTTCGCAGGAAAATGGCTGGAAGATGCCTATCAGATCAGTCTTCCATAAGCCCCATTTGCACGATTGATAATAACGGTTTCCGGGTGTCTATCCAGACGCCCGGAAACCTGTTTTTTGGGGGGGCTTTTGCACACAACGGCAGGGCCTGTTGCGAACTTGATCAGTTTGCTCATCTGCTCTGTGGGGTAGGCGATTGCATGTCAACGATCTTCAATTCGGTCCTGGGATTTGGGGCGACGGCTCGTTTGGTTGTTTCGGTGATTTGTAATATCCTGTGGGGCAGCCTTGACAGTAATTCAAAAAAATGCAGTCAACATCTTGAATCCTTCTCTCAAGCCTGCTATAGTAATAGTATATCGCTTGTATAGCGAATCGTGAACAGGTGCCGATTCGTCGCGGCGACGTGCAGAGGCATTCACTATATGGTGTGTATGCTCCTGGAATACGCATGCCTGTCAGGTACATCATGTAGTATTGCACTCAACCGCTGCTGAACTTCTTTCTCAGGTAGGTTCGTTGTTGATAGCTATGAGCCGAAAGAAGCGATCGCAAAAACATGGTTCCCCCAGGCACATTCCTGTTTCCCTGTCGCCAGGCAGGAGAAAGCTGTGGCTGTTTCGCCTGGTCAGCATCATCTTGATTCCGTGTTTTTTGGGGGGTGTTTTGGAATTGACGCTGCGTTGTGTGGGGTATGGCTATCCCCCTCAAGCCATCCTGAAACGTCAGCTCGAAGACAAGTCGGTCTATTGCCATAATTATCAATTTGCCTGGCGATTTTTTCCGCCTTCGATGGCTCGTCATTTTGATGGTTTTGTATTCGATACCCGCAAATCTCCCCAGACCCGCCGTATTTTCATACTCGGAGAATCCGCCGCCGCAGGAGTCCCGGCACCCGCCTACAGCTTCGGCCATATCCTCGAGGTCATGCTCGATGCGATGTATCCGGAGGTTGACTTTGAAGTGCTGACCGCCGCGATGCCCGCCATCAATTCCCATGCTGTTCTCGAAATCGCCAAAGACTGTGCCCGGTATCAGCCGGATATATTCATTGTCTATATGGGCAATAATGAAATTGTTGGTCCCTATGGACCCGGCACTGTGTTTGCCCCATTGTCACCAAACCTGCCTCTTATTCGGGCCAACATTGCCGTCAAATCGACCCGCACCGGACAGCTTCTCGACCAGCTGATGCGATGGGCTGTACCTGCTCCCCAAAAACACAAGCAGTGGGGCGGGCTGGAGATGTTTCTGGATAAGCAGATTCGATACGATGATCCAGCTCTGGCTATTACTTACCGGCATTTCGAAAAGAACCTTGTGGATATCTGCCGGGTCGGGCTTGAGGCCGGGGCCGCTGTGATTGTCTCCAATGTGCCGACAAACCTGAAAGACTGTCCGCCTTTTGCGTCCCTCCACCCCCTGCAATGGTCCGATGCCGACCAGCAGCGATGGCAGGAAATCTACCAGCAGGGCGTTGCCCTTCAGACCCAGGGACAGTATGCCCGGGCGATTGAACTATACCTTGAGGCCGAAAAAATCGATGCCGCATACGCAGAGCTTCAATTTCGTCTGGGCGATTGTTACTGGAATACCCAGGACTATCAAAACGCCAGGGAAAGATATATCCTTGCTCGTCAGTACGACACACTGCGTTTCCGTGCCGACAGCCGTATCAATGAAATCCTTCGTGCCGCCGCAGCCGACGCCGGACAGGCCAGGCTTTATTTTGCCGACAGTATCGCTGCCATGGAAGCTGCCAGCCCGCATCAGATTCCCGGCCGGGACCTGTTCTACGAACATGTCCATCTGACCTTCAAAGGCAACTATATCCTGGCCTGTGCGATACTGCCCTATATCCAAAAAACGCTGCTGCCGGATCTGCATCCAGCCGTAACCGACCCCTTCAGTGAAGAACAAATTGCCCATATGATCGCCTATACGGACTATGAGCGTGCGGTCTGTTTGAGTCTGGTGTATCAGACGTTTCTTCAAAAGCCGCCATTCACCAGCCAACTCGACCATGCCCGCCGTCTGGCGGATACAAAACAGGATATCGACAGACGTCTGCTGGCTCTGTCCAAAAGCGGCCTGGAGGCCTGTACGCGGGTGCACCAGCAAGCCCTTCAAAACCGACCCGACGACTGGCAGATGCTTTTTCAATATGCGGCCTTCAACAACAGCGGCCTGCACAATCTCAAAGCCGAGGAACAGCTGCTCAGAAAAGTGCTCCGGCTCTGTCCGTATCATCTGGCGTATCTGAACCTTGGCCGAAACCTGCACAGCCAGGCCAGAATCGCAGAGGCCCAGTCGGTTTTGAAAAACCTCCTGAAACTGAACCCCAGCACCGTCGAAGCATATCTGGAACTGGCCTCGATCCACAGCCAGTCCGGCCAGTACGACCAGGCCATCGCGCATCTGTTAAAGGCCCTGTCGCTGGAACCTGCAAGCATGATCGGGCCGCATCTGAGCCTGGCTGACGCCTATGACAAATCCGGCCATCCCGACAAGGCCATGGAGACGCTCAACAGGGCTGTCACCCTGTTTCCCGAACCACAGACCGCATCTGTACATGCTATGCTGGCCTATTTATTCTATACTCGCAATGACTTTCCGAACGCCCGAAAAGAAATGCAGACGGCGCTGAAAATCGATCCGTCCATCCGAAAAATTCCATCCTATGACGGGCTGATAAAACTCCTGGGCAACTGACCCGCTCCGACCCGCAAATCCGTTCCATCGCCCCCATCTATCTCCCTTTTCCAGAAGAAAATCCATAATTTCCGTTTATTTCACGAAGCCGATGGAGAAGTATAATCCCTGTCTGGTTTAATGTTTGGGCAGGGTTGCGGTCGCTCTCAAAACCCAGAACAACTCCAATCAAGAGAAAAAAAATAATATCAATTTTTTCATTTTTTGCTTGTATGGTTTTTGTTAGGTCTATATAATTCCTTCCAGTTGTCAGCCGTGATACAAACGGAGGCTCGCAAGCCTGCACAAGGCAGGCTGGCCGGAAACCGCGGCAAGGCAGCATCAATTCAAGGCCAAAGACGCTTGTTGTGGACAAGATGAGTCGCAATAAAAGCAAGCCACAGTACCTGGTTGCTCAAGCCTCTGTGCTTGAGAGTAAATCACCTTCCGCCTCGGGGGGTATCCTTAATTTTAGCTCTTTGATTTTTAATGAGTGTTACCAAACGAACCCAATTTTGGCTCGTCGCGGCTATGTAGGAAAGCGTGGCCCCGTGGCGGCTCGCGGCATAAACCCGGACGTTGTCCGGCCAAACGAACCCAATTTTGGCTCGTCGCGGCTATGTAGGAAGGCGTGGCCCCGTGGTGGCCCGCGGCATAAACCCGGACGTTGTCCGGCCAAACGAACCCAATTTTGGCTCGTCGCGGCTATGTAGGAAAGCGTGGCCCCGTGGCGGCTCGCGGCATAAACCCGGACGTTGTCCGGCCAAACGAACCCAATTTTGGCTCGTCGCGGCTATGTCGAGTGGCGTTACCCGAGGTTTACTCGCGGGATATATGTGGTTGTTGACCACCCAATTTTACGAGCGGCAGAGGAGTGGGATAGTGGAGTGTATGAGTCGTAATTTCGGTGTAGGGTCTGTCCTTGACTTTAGGGGTTGGCTCGCTTACACTCCTCTATCCTTATTTTTGAACTGAAAGAAGAGGTATATCATGATAGTAACACGTTTTGCGCCATCACCGACGGGCTACCTGCATGTCGGCGGGGCGAGGACAGCTCTGTTCAACTGGCTGCTGGCTCGACGCATGGGCGGCAAGTTTCTGCTGCGTATTGAGGATACCGATGTCAAGCGGAATACCCCGACGGCTACCGCCCAGGTTCTTGAGGACTTGAAATGGCTGGGAATCGACTGGGATGAAGGTCCGGATAAAGGCGGCCCAAACGGTCCTTATCTTCAGTCGCAGCGTCTTGATATCTATACAAAATTTGCACATCAGCTTGTCGAACAGGGTAAGGCATATTATTGCTTCGATACTGCTGATGAACTCGACGCAATGCGCAAACAGGCCGAGGCCGAAAAACGGAAGAATATTTATCCTCGTCCGGCCCGATTTCCTGATGAATCGGATGTCAAAAAGGCACAATCCGAAGGCCGGCCGGTCACCATCCGCTTTGCGGTGGACCAGAGCAAGCCGGTTATCATTCAGGATGAGATTCGCGGCCAGGTCCAGTTTGACCCTGCTGAGCTGGGGGATTTTATCATCATCAAAAGCGATGGTTTCCCAACGTACCATTTCGCAGTGGTCATTGATGACCAACTGATGAATGTTACACATGTCATTCGCGGCCAGGAGCACCTGATGAATACGCCCAATCATCAGTTGCTGCAGCAGGCCTTGGGCTTTCGCACGCCGGTCTATGCCCATTTGCCGGTGATTGTCAGCGAAGGCGGCGGCAAACTAAGCAAGCGTGAACGGGCCAAAGTCCTTAAAGATGCAGTTAAATCACGCGGTGATATTGACTTAGCCGCAATGGCAGCCGCCGGCGGGACTGATCTTGAGACGGTACAGCGTTTTCTTGCCGGGGATTCCACTCCCGATATGCCGATTGTCGATGCGATGGCAGCTTATGCCGGGGTGCATCTGCCGGAAATCAATATTGTGGACTTTCTTAGAAGCGGATATTTGCCGGAGACATTGGTTAATTTCCTGGCCTTGCTGGGCTGGAATCCCGGCGACCAGCGGGAGATTATGACGGTCGAGGAGATGACCGCATCGTTTGACCTGTCGCGGGTTAACAAGAGCAACAGCTTGTTTGATCGCAAGAAGTTGCTGGCATTCAACACTGAGCATATTAAATTGTGTAAACCGGATAGACTTTTGGGGTATTTCAAGGCCTATCTGAAGGAGAATCATTCTCCGGTTGCCCAGGCCGGGGATGCTTTATTATTGCGACTTCTGAAGGTTAATGAGGGTGCCCGCACGCTTGAGCAGATTGAGCAAAAATGTCGATTTGCCTTTATGGCGGATGACGCAATTGTCTATGATGAAGAGGCCGTCAAAAAGGTCTTGCTCAAAAATGAGGGGCTGGTTATGCTAAGGGTCATTGCTGAGGGCCTGAAATCGCTTCCTGAGGTGACCGCAGAATCCATTGAGACGCTGCTGCGGGGCATTGCGGAACAGAAGCAGGTTGGTCTTGGCAAGATCGCACAGCCGCTGCGGGTGGCGTTAACAGGTACAACGATCAGCCCGCCCATCTTCGATACAGTTGACATTCTTGGTCTGGATCGAACATTAAAACGGATTGCATTAACCATAACTAAATTTCAATCGTAACAGGAGGTTTCGGAGAATGTCTTTATTGGTAACAGGTTCCATCGGCATTGATACAGTCAGAACACCTTACGGATTTAATAAGGATTGTATCGGTGGTTCATCCGTACATTTTACGATGGGGGCAGGCTTTTTTACGGAGATTAAGTTTCTCGGCGTAGTGGGGGAAGATTGTCCCTTTAATCTAAAGGATATATTTGGTGATCGTAAAGTGGATTTAACCGGCCTGGAAGTACGCAAGGGCAGCAAGACATTTCGATGGAGCGGGTCTTATGAAGGGGATATGAATTCGGCCCATACCGAATCGGTTGAATTGAACGTGCTGTCTGAAGAGCCGCCGCATGTGCCGGATTCGTATCGCAACTGTGAGTATGTGTTTCTGGCCAATACGGCCCCGGCGTTGCAGATGCAGTTGCTGGATCAGCTTGGCAGTCCGTCGTTTGTTGCCGCCGATACCATGAATCACTGGATTGTCACGGCCAATGAAGACCTGCGTGAACTGCTGGATCGCATCGATATGCTGATTCTCAATGAGGGGGAAGCAAAGCTGCTGACCGGGCAGCGAAATCTGGTGACTGCGGCCAAGGAAATTCTTGGGATGGGACCGCGAGTGGTGATTATCAAAAAAGGCGAGCATGGCTCGATGATGTATAACAAGGAAGGGGATTGTTTTCTCCTGCCGGCGTATCCGACACCGGTGGTTATTGATCCGACCGGTGCGGGGGATTCTTTTGCCGGCGGGTTGATGGGATATCTGGCTTCGGCGGGGCGGGTGGATGTTGTCAGTCTGCGCAACGCGATGGTTTACGGAACGGTGGTGGCTTCATTTACCATTGGCGATTTTTCGATTTACGGCATTAAGAACGCCACGCGGCAGATGATTGATGATCGATTTGATCATCTCCGGCGAATTACCCAGTTCTGAGCTGGGCAGGTCGTCAGCCGGGTGTGGTCCGAGGCAGAAAGGATTGGATGCGATTATTTGTGGCTATAGAAATCGACGCTGCTGTCAGGGAGCGGATTGAAAAGATGCGTCAGCGGCTGCGTCGTGAGATCGGTGCCGTCAAAGGCGGTATCAAGTGGGTGGAGCCGGAAAATACGCACCTGACGCTGGTGTTTTTGGGTGAGACCGAAGACCGGCGGGTGATGGATGTATGTCGGATTGTGGAACAGGCAGCCTGTGCTCATCAGGGCTTTGATCTGGAAATCAAGGGGCTGGGTACCTTTGGCAAACCCGTGCGGGTTGGCTGGGCGGGTATTACCCCCAACCCGGCACTCAAAGCACTGCAGCGGGATATTCAGGAAGGTTTTGAGAAGGCCGGCTGGCCGGTGGAAAACCGTGAGTTTGTCGGGCATCTGACGCTGTGCCGGGTGAAACTGCCCGCAGCCGGAGATGACTTGAGACGGATCATTGCTCCCCTGCGCGATGAGCCGTTTGGAGGCAGTTTTGTGGATTCGGTGTGTGTTTTTGAAAGTCATTTGTCCGGCGGCGGACCTGCTTATACCGTGGTTCACCGGACAAATTTAAGATAGACCCCATAAGCATAATGATGCCGTAAGCAGTATCAGGGGAACGTTACCCTGTATCGCCGCGGCAAGACAAGATAACAGGAACGATCAGACTCAGTCAACGTACTCTACAGGAGCAATTGATCATGGCATTCAAAAAGAAAGCTGTCACAGAAAAAGCTCAACCCAAAACAAAAGAATCCGTCAAGACGGACGTCGAGAAGCCCAAGGCGGAAAAGCCAGAAAAGGCTGAAAAAACGGACCGTCCGGCTGTCAAAAATGAAGCCCTGGATCGGGCGATTGCCCAAATCGAGAAGCAATATGGCGCCGGCTCGATTATGAAGATGGATGAAACCGTAGTCAAAACCATCGATGGTATCAGTACCGGTGCCTTGTCACTGGATATCGCCCTGGGCGGAGCGGGTGTTCCGCGCGGACGCATTATCGAATTTTATGGTCCTGAATCATCCGGCAAGACCACCCTTGCCCTGCACGTGATTGCCAATGCGCAAAAGGCCGGCGGTGTCGCCGCATTTATTGATGCGGAACATGCTCTGGATACGACCTGGGCCCGCAAGCTGGGCGTGAATATCAGTAATATGCTCATCAGTCAGCCTGATACAGGAGAACAGGCCCTGGATATCGCTGAGATGCTGGTTAAATCCAATGCGGTGGATATTATCGTCATCGACTCGGTGGCTGCATTGGTTCCAGCGGCCGAACTTCAGGGTGAGATGGGGCAAAGTCATGTCGGTCTGCAGGCCCGCCTGATGAGCCAGGCCCTTCGCAAGCTGACTGGTGTTATCAGCAAGAGCAAGACGTGCGTGATATTTATCAATCAGATTCGCATGAAAATCGGCGTGATGTTTGGGAATCCTGAAACCACCACCGGCGGCAATGCGTTGAAATTTTATGCCTCCGTTCGCGTGGATGTCCGGCGTGTTTCGACTATTCAGGATGCCAAGGGTGAGGCGATTGGCAACCGTGTCCGTGCCCGCGTGGTGAAAAACAAGGTGGCAGCTCCATTTAAGACCTCGGAATTCGATATTATGTTCGACAGCGGTATCAGCACCGAAGGCGATCTGCTGGATATGGCGGCGGAAATCAATATTGTCAACAAGAGCGGGGCGTGGTTCACTTATGGAGATATCAAGCTGGGGCAGGGTCGGGACAATGCCAAGCAATATCTGGTGGACCATAAAGAGCTGGTTGACGAAATCCGGGCAAAGGTCCTTGAGGCCAAGGGATTGAGCCATTAGGTTGTCTATGTTTACTGCAGGGTTGGCCACAGGCTGATTGAAACAGACATTTGGTTTTATTGTCATCGGCAGGGTATCTTGTCTATCGTCTATCGACAAGATACCCTTTGGCTTTTGTCTGGATTTACAGGATACGTGACATCTGGAAATATTTCTTTGGACATTCTGTCGGAAAAAGCTATAATACTACCTAATTTTTTATTGGCTGAAAGTGAATTAAAATTCGAGCAAGAAAGAACTTATGCTTACGTCCAAAGAGATTCGCGGATCGTTTATCGAGTTTTTTAAGAGCCAGGGGCATACCTTTGTGCCCAGCTGGCCTGTGGTGCCTGTCGGGGACGATACGCTGCTGTTTACCAATGCGGGGATGAACCAGTTCAAGGATATCTTCCTGGGGCATGCTCAGGCCAAGTGGAAACGTGCGGCCAACAGTCAGAAATGCATCCGGGTCAGCGGCAAGCACAATGACCTTGAGGAAGTGGGGCTGGATACGTACCACCATACGTTCTTTGAGATGCTGGGGAACTGGTCTTTCGGAGATTATTTCAAGGCCGAATCGATTGAGTGGGCCTGGAAGCTGCTGACCGAGGTTTACGGGATTGCACCGGGCCGGTTGTGGGCAACGGTGTTTGGCGGGGATAAAGCCGATGGGTCCGGGCCGGATACGGAGGCGGCGGAGCTATGGACCAAGCTGACCCCGCTGCCCAAAGAAAAGGTTTTATTCTGCAGCAAAAAAGACAACTTCTGGGAGATGGGGCATACCGGGCCATGCGGGCCATGCAGTGAAATTCATATCGACCTGGGGCCCGACCGCTGTGATATGCAACATATCCCCGGCCATGTCTGCAGGGTCAATGGCGGCTGTGCCCGATTTATGGAATTATGGAACCTGGTGTTTATCCAATATAACCGCAAGCCCGATGGGTCGCTGGAACGGCTCAAGGCTAATTATATCGATACCGGGGCAGGTCTGGAACGTGTGTGCTCAGTGCTGCAAAACAAAACGAGCAATTATGACACCGACTTGTTTATGCCGATTATCCGTGCGGTTGAAGATATTACCAAACAAAAATACACGTCACGGCTGGGCAACACAATCGATAATGCGTTCCGCGTGATTGCCGATCATATTCGTACGCTGACATTTGCAATCGCTGATGGCGTGTCGCCGTCCAACGACGGGCGGGGGTATGTGATTCGCCGGCTGCTGCGTCGAGCCGCACGCTTTGGACGCAATCTCGGTGCACATGAGCCGTTTATGTATCAGCTGGTGCCGGTCCTGGTCCGAGAGATGGGCGATGCCTTCCCGGAACTTAAGGGTCGCGGTGATTTTGTTGCTGGTGTGATTCAGTCGGAAGAGGCCTCGTTTGGCAGGACGCTGGATCGCGGGTTGGAATTGTTTGCCGTGGCTGCGGATAAGGCTCAAAAGGCTGGGAACAAAACGATTTGCGGCGACGATGCGTTCCAGCTTTATGACACGTTTGGTTTTCCGCTGGATTTGACGGAACTGATGGCCCGTGAACGGGGCTTAAAGGTTGATACGGAGCTGTTTGTCAAGCTGATGGATCAGCAGAAAGAGCGTGCCCGTGCGGCGCAGAAAGGGGTCTCTCTGGCGGCCAGTCTGTCTAATGTTCAGCTGCCGGCCACCGATGATACGGCAAAATACCAGACCGATTCCTGCCAGGGTACGGTTCTGGGCTGGGTTACATCGGAAGGTTTTACAGCGGAAGGCGAGTTTGAAGATGCCCATAAACCGGCGGCACTGGTTCTGGACAAGACCTGTTTTTATGCCGAATCAGGCGGACAGGTTGGCGATGAGGGGCTCATTCGCGGAGAAGACTGGGAATTTATAGTTGAGGGGACAGAAAAAGTCGGCAATTGCGTGCTCCATAAAGGGCGACTGCACCGCGGCGGAGTGGTTGCCGGAGATGTGGCAACGATGCAAGTGTATCAAGATCGTCAGGCCAGCCGCAAGAATCACACCGCAACGCATATTCTGCAATGGGCACTGCAAAAGGTTCTGGGGGATTCGGTCAAACAACAGGGTAGTGCGGTCTGTCCGGATTATCTGCGGTTTGATTACACCTGGCCCAAGGGGCTGACGCCGGAACAGTCCGCGGAAATCCAGGCTTTGGTCAATCAGAAGATAGCCGAGGGGCTGCCGGTAACGTGTGTGAGCCTGCCGATTGAGGAGGCCAGGAAACTGGGGGCCATGGCCCTGTTTGGCGAAAAATACGGAGATGTGGTCCGCGTGATCGGGATCGGGGCACCGGATAAGGACCATTTTGGCGAGGCGTTCAGCAAGGAATTCTGTGGCGGCACGCATGTGTCCAACACGTCTGAAATCGGCGGGTTTGGGATTGTCAAAGAAGAAAGTGTCTCGGCAGGTGTTCGACGTATTACGGCATTGACCGGGACCAGGCTGGTGGCGTATCTGATGGGCCGCAATGCAATTGTAGATGAGCTGGTTGGGATGCTCAAAGTCCCAGCCGATCAGATTACGTCCCGGGTGGCGAAAATGATGGAGGACAATAAATCGCTGGCCAAGCAGCTGAAAAGCGGGGCGGCAGCAGCGGCATCCGCCCAGGTCTCGGCAGACGATCTGCTGGCCAGATCTTCCAGGCAGGGAGCGACGGTGGTGGTTGCCGAATCGATTCCGGCGCTGGGTGTAGATCAGGCACGCGGCTTAATTGACAGTCTGCGGGCCAAAGCCGGGTCGGCGGTGGTGGTGCTGGGGATGGCAGACGGAGACGGCAAAGTGATGCTGTTTGCCGGCGTGACGGATGATTTGATTAAAAAAATATCTGCAGGCGATATTGTCAAACAGATTGCTCCGATTGTCGGCGGCGGGGGTGGTGGACGTCCGCAGTTTGCTCAGGCCGGCGGCAAGGACCCGTCTAAAATCGATGAGGCTATCCGCACTGCAAAGACATTCATTACGGGTAAATTATCATAGTTTGGATTATCGGAAAACAGAAGTATGGCAGATCAGACACGATTTGATAAGGCTTTGAGACAGTGTAAACAGATTGGGCAGGAACACCTGCTGGCGTTTTATTCCCAGCTTGATGCCCGGCAGCAGGATGCGCTGCTTGGGCAGATTGAGAAGCTGGATTTTGGCCGTATTCCCGAGTGGGTTGAGCGATATGTCAAACACGATGGGATGATTGCAATTCCCACCTCGTTTGAGCCGGCACCTTCGTATCCTGCCCAGCCCAGGACAGCAGCTCAGAAAGACAAGTATGCCAAGGCGCGCCAGTTGGGAGAAACGCTGCTGCGGCAAGGCAAGGCGGCAGGTTTTGTTGTTGCCGGCGGACAGGGAACGCGGCTGGGATTTGACGGTCCCAAAGGCAATTACCCGACCAGTCCGATAAAAAAGAAAACACTGTTTACGATTTTTGGCGAGTCGATTCTGGCAGCGTCGAAGCGATATAACGTGGATATTCCATGGTATGTGATGACCAGCCCGCTGAATTATCAAGCCACGGTGGACAGTTTTGAGAAAGCTGGTTATTTTGGTTTGAAGAAATCCAATGTGGTGATTTTTGTTCAGGGCACGATGCCGAATTTTGCCTTTGACGGCAAGATATTTTTGGCAGACAAAGGGACGTTGGCGACCAGCCCGGACGGACATGGGGGCAGTCTGAAGGCATTGGCCGACAGCGGGGCGCTGGCAGATATGAAACGCCGCGGTATTGAATACCTGTCGTATTGGCAGGTGGATAATCCTCTGGTTCATGTGCTGGATCCGCTGTTTATCGGGCTGCATGCGATGGATGGAGCGGAGATGTCATCCAAGGCATTGCTCAAGGCCGGACCGCTGGAAAAGGTGGGGAATTTCTGCCTGGTGGATGGCAAGGTCACGGTGATTGAATACAGTGATCTGCCGGATGAACAGGCTCATCGCAAAACTGCCGATGGCCGGCTCGTTTTTGAATTGGGGTCCATTGGAATCCATATGATCAGCGTCAGCTTTATCGAAAAGCTCAACGCCGGCGGCGGGTTTGCATTGCCGTTCCACAAGGCTATCAAGAAAATCCCGCATATCGATGCTCAGGGCAATGCGGTCAATCCGGACAAACCCAATGGGGTAAAGCTGGAAACATTTGTGTTTGATGCGTTACCGATGGCCAAACAATCCATTATTCTGGAAACGCTGCGAAGTGAGGAATTTGCTCCTGTCAAAAATGCCACCGGGGTGGATAGTGCCGAGGTGACTTATCAGATGATGATCGATCGGGCGGCTTGCTGGCTGGAAGCGGCAGGGGTGAAAGTGCCGCGTCGATCCGATGGGCGGCCGGACTGTATTCTGGAAATAGCACCGAGTTTTGCCCTATTTAAAGAGGATATACAGGGGAAAATATCGGCAATCCCGCCGATTCGCTCTGGGGAGTCTGTGTATTTGGAGTAGGTTTTGTCGTTCCAAGCATTATCGGACGAAATGGCCAGAAATTGCTAATCTTGTAAAACGTTTCTTCAGAAGCGGCAGAAAAGGGCCGAATAAATTGGGAGAACTGTTTTTTTAAGGGATTCGGTCTTGAACCTCAAACGAAATGAACGAGCCTTACGTGTGATCCGCATGTTGCGCAGACGGGAGCAGCGGCAGCACAAAAAAATAGACATTTTATGTCGTGATATTGTTGGTGCGCACGGAGAATTTGTTCAGAAGGTTGCTACGCTTTCGTTTGTGTTGCGGTTTCATGAGTGCCTGCTGGGGCTATCCGATCTGACTTTGATTCTGGATTCAGCGGCCTCGTTTATCCGCGAGAATCTGGATGCGTCGGGGGTGGCGATTTTCCTGGCTGAGCCGAAAGGGTTTGATATTCATTTTTCTTCCAACTCGTCGTCGGAGTTTGCCGTCGAGAAAGGGCATTTTGAGACGTGGTTCACGATGCCGGTGGTCCAGGAAATCAGCCGAAGCAGCCGAATTTGTACCCTGGAGCATATGCTTGAGATGGGACTTCAGGCGAATCCTGCGTTACTAAAACATATTACAATTGCGGGGGTTCCGCTTGGTAAAATGGGTAAAGGTGTGGGGTTTATTTTGCTGTATCGGCAGGCCGAGAGGCCGTTTAGCCCAGAGGAGTTCAGTGCTATTTCAGCAATCGCGCCGGGATTGCGTATTGCGATTCAGAAACATCATGGCGTGATTGAGAATTCGATCTAGCCCCATACCCGAAATTGTCCGATTGATACATCGGATACTGCACTCGGATAGTCTGCAATAGGCTGTTTTCTATCATTTCCGCTCTTCATCGAGTCAAATTTTGCCTGTCTTTAAAATTTTTGAAACAATTTTCTGTCTTTGTCCGTCTAAGCTTACAAGCTTCATCTGGATTTGACACTAAGTGCGTAAGTTGTTTAAAATAAAGAGATTGTAAAAATGTTAAAGTGGCGAAACAGACGATGGAAACGTGCTTAGACACACAGGCGAAAAGGAATATTTCGATAATGCGTCCAAAACTTGGAGAATTGCTTTGCAGTAAAGGCCTTATCAATTCCAAGCAGTTGACTGAGGCACTGGAAATGCAAAAAGACGATCCCCGTAAGCTGGGGCAGATTTTGCTGGATATCACAGGGCTCAATACGCGTTTTCTCAATGAAGTGCTGTGTGAACAGGCGGGGATTGAGAAGCTGGAGCTGGAAGGGTTGACGATACCGCCGGAAGTATTGTCGCTGGTGCCTGCGGAAGCGGCCAGCCAGTACAATGTGCTGCCGGTGGGGCGTGAAAACGGACGTCTGATCCTGGCGATGTCGGATCCCTTTGACCATGTTGCATTGAGCAATTTGCGAATGATCACGGGGCTGTCGATCCGGCGATGTTACAGCCGTCCGTCGGAACTGGAAAAAGTGATTCAGCATTATTACGGCAGCAATGTCGCCCGGATGGTTCGCAATCTCTCCGCATCGGAAGAATCTGAAGAACAGGATTCCAATGGTCAGTTGACGGCGTCGCGACTGCATGAGCTGGCACGTGAACCCTCCTTGGTCAACCTGGTGAATCTGATTTTGCTGGAGGCGATTGAATCCCGTGCCAGTGATATTCATATTGAGCCTTTCGAAAACCAGGTCAAGATTAAATATCGCATTGATGGGATGCTGATCGAAAAATCAACCTCCCCCAAACGTCTGCAGGCGGCGATTATTTCGCGTATTAAAATTATGGCCGGGATGAATATTGCGGAACGTTATATTCCGCAGGATGGGCACATCGAGTTCAGTACGGGTCGGGGCAAGGTGGATTTGCGTGTTTCGACGGTTCCCTCGGTGTGGGGAGAGGCGGTCGTGATGCGTATTCTGGATCGGAGCAATGCGTTGATTGCTCTGCATGATCTGGGAATGAGCACGGAGATGCTGGAGGGATTCACCCAGGCCCTGAGTAAAACACATGGGATTATTCTGGTTACCGGTCCGACAGGCAGTGGTAAAACGACTACGCTGTATGCGTCCTTGAATCATATATATAATCCTGCGCTGAAGATTATTACGGTTGAAGACCCGGTCGAATATCAGCTGGAAGGCGTGGTTCAGATGCCCATCAATCCGCGTCGCGGGCTGACCTTTGGGCGAGGATTGCGTCATATTTTGCGTCAGGATCCCAACATTATCATGGTCGGTGAAATCCGTGATAAAGAAACCGCGGAGATTGCGATTCGTGCGGCTCTGACCGGCCACCTGGTGCTGTCGACGCTGCATACCAATAATGCGGCGGGTGCGATTACGCGTCTGATTGATATGGGTGTGGAGCCATTTTTGCTGGCCAGTTCTCTGGAAGGGGTATTGGCGCAACGGCTGGTTCGCAAGATTTGTCCGTCCTGCCGCAAGCCGTATAAGCCGGATGAGATGCTGCTGGCCAATCTCAATAATTCCATCACGATTCCCCCGGATGCGTCTTTGTATCATGGTACCGGCTGCGATGACTGCAATCAGACGGGAATGCGGGGACGAAACGGGATATTCGAATTTCTGCGGATTACGGAAACCCTTCGCAAGCTGATTGCCGAGCGGCCGACGACCGAACAGATTATGGCTGCGGCCCCCTCGGATTATCACCCCATGCGTCATGACGGCATCGAGAAGATTCTGGCGGGAATGACTACGCCCGAAGAAGTACTGCGTGTGACTCAGGGTGTGGAAGAAGATTAGTCCATTGAGAATCATTCAAACAGGAGACAAGGGAATTGTCGTTATTTGAATACAAGGCAGTGGATACAGCGGGCAAATCGCTGAAGGGAGTCATCGAAGCATCGGACCGCAAGGCGGCTATCGGGCTTCTGGCACAAAAGGGGCATTTTGCCCTGGAACTGAGTGAAACCCAGCGACAGGCTCATCGGGCAGCTGCGGTGTCGGCTGCGGACGGCGAGGTTCGCATTCGCGTCAGCAGCAAAGACGTGCTGGCGTTTTCCGTGCAGCTTTCGACGGCGCTGAAGGCGGGTCTTCCGGTTCTGGAGGCGCTGCAAATCATCCGCGATCAGCAGAGCAAGCCTGCGATTATTACCCTGCTGGAAAATTTGTCCAGGCAGGTCAGTTCCGGCAAATCCCTGTCGGAGGCGATGGAGCAATATCCGCGTGTCTTCAGTCCTCTGTATATTTCGATGGTGCGGGTGGGTGAAACCGGAGGTATCCTGGATCAGACCTTTGATCAGCTGGTACGGCTTCTGACGCGTGAAGAGAAAATCAAATCCAATATCAAAAATGCGGCAGCGTATCCCATTATGGTGATGGCGGTCGGGTTGATTTCAGTGGTGGTTATGCTGGTCTGGGTGCTGCCCAAAATTATCGCCACCATCGGAGCCGACAAGGCGTCTCTGCCTGGTCCAACCAAAGCGTTGCTGGGTGTTAGTGATTTTCTGGCTGTGTATGGATGGCTGCTGGCGATTGTGATCATAGGCGGGATTTATGCGTTTAACCGCTGGAAGGAAACGCAGGCCGGACGGGTTGCCTGGGACGGTTTTAAACTGAAAATCCCGATGGTTGGCAAGGTGCTGCGTACTCTGGCGGTGGGGCGTTTTGCCCGTACGCTCGGTTCGCTGTGCAAATGCGGGATTACGATTCTGGAAGGATTATCGGTGGTTCGGGATACGCTGGGCAACGAGGTGCTGGGGCAGCAGATTGACAAAGTGGCCGCGGAAGTCAAGGGCGGCCGCTCGGTGGCCGAACCGCTGGGACAGTCCGGGATGTTTGACAAACTTCTGGTACAGATTGTTGCCCTGGGGGAACAGACTGGCCGGCTGGATGAACTGCTGCTCCAGGCGGCGGATACATTTGATGACCAGGCGGATTCGGCGCTGGTGCGATTTGTGTCGCTGTTGCCGACGATATTGATTTTGCTTCTGGCGACGGTGATAGGGTTTATTATCGCAGCAACCCTGCTGCCGATTCTGGCAATGGATTTAACGTCAGCATTATAGGTTATGAGGAATAAGGTATTTGAGTTGAACAGGGAAATGAAAGGCAAACCAATGAGGAAAAGCAGAAAAGGGTTTACGATTATTGAATTGTTGGCGGTGGCTACCATTATTGCCTTGCTGGCGGTTTTTGTTGTGCCGCGTGCCTTCAAGGGGCTGGGCAAGGCCAAGCGGGATATTGCCAAAGGCAAGATCGCCATTATTGAAGGGGCGTTGGCACGCTTTGAATATTCCTGCGGTCGGCTGCCGGCAGATACCGAAGGCCTTGAGGCGCTATTGGTTCCGCCGTCGGATGTTCAGGACCGCTGGGATGGGCCGTATCTGAAAAAGAGCGACCTGCTGGATCCATGGGATCGGCCCTATTTTTATCTGCAGCAGGGCACTGTGAATATGAACAGCTATGATATTTTCAGTTATGGTGCCGATGGTCAGCCCGGCGGTGAAGGGGATAATGCGGATATTTATAATGATTAATGGCTTTTGAAACGAAGCATTGAAGTCTGAGGACAAGTGTGTTGGCAAGGACTCGAAACCAATCAGCTTTTACGATGATCGAGCTGCTGGCGGTTGCGGCGCTGGTGGGGATCCTTGCTTCCATTTCCGTGCTGCGTTACTCGAAGATGGGGTCGCAGACCGTGTTGATGAATCAGACCCGCCAGCTCTATCTGATTGCCAAGTATGCCCGCGTTGCGGCAATTGAAAGGCAAACGGTGGTTGCACTGAAACTGAATGAGGCCCAGCAGCTGTTTTATCTGGAAGCTGCGATGCCGACGGGGCTGTCTGACAGCTCGATGGCGGAAGTACCGCAGATGGAAAGTCTGTCCGGGCAGATGGAAAGCCCGATACTCAAGAATGCTTATACCCGGCCGCTTACTTTGGATAAGAAACTGCTGGTGGAGCTGTTTGTGGTGGATGGCCTGGATGGCAGACAGACACAGAGTCTGTTTTATCCGGACGGCAGGGCACAGGCCTGTCTGATTCAACTGGGTGATGGGCTGCATCATGCCTATGTGACGGTGAATCAGACCGGACGTGTTACCATGCAGCATGGCATGGCCGAACAACTGCAGACCGGACGTGTGGATTTGGATTCAAAAGAATGATGTCCAACAGACGACACAAGGGATTCAGTTTGATTGAAGTGGTGGTTGCAGCAGGACTGCTGGCCACGGCTACAGTGACCATCTGCGCCCTTGGAGCCAGGAGCCTTTCGGCGCTGCGAATTCATCAGGAATATGAAAAAGCATGGGATATGCTGGACCGTCAAATGGTTCTACTGGACCAGATTGGTATTCAATCGCTGATTAGCAATCCGAATTTGTCCGGGGTGATTAATGACCCGCATAGCGGGATGCAATGGCGATGGCAGGCTGTGCTGGAACCGCTGGGTATAGAACAATTGTACAGCCTGAGAATGACGGTGGAATGGGTCTCGGAAAATCGGGTACGGCGGGTTCAGTGCGATACCCGGCTGCGTGCCGTAGCAGAGACGGCCAGTACCAGTACATCACCGTCCACGACGACCGGAACAGGGACAGGCACTGCTACCGGAACAGGCTCAACCGGGACTATGGGCACCATGGGAGCCGGCGGGACTTCCACCGGCGGAACAAGGACGACACGATGAAGATGAAGACGACAAGTCATCCCAGAAAAGCATTTACGCTGCTGGAAATGCTAATTTCCGCAACGCTGGGGGCATTTATTGCCCTGGTGGCCTTGTCGGGTCTTCGCAGTGTTACCGCGGCCCGCAGTGCGATTGATAAACACAGTGAGACTGTGGATGAACTGCGTAATGCGGCGGAGCAATTGCGCACGGATTTGAGTAATGTCCGGCCGTTTGGCAACGCCATTCGGTTTGAAGGGTTGATCGATCAGACTGGTTCGATCGCCACGCCCCGCCTGATTTTCCGGACATTTAGCCGTATCAAGGCCCGACCGGATCAGCCGGAGTCCGAATTGTACGAAGTGGAATATTTCATCACCGAAGACAAGCAAGCTCGAACGCTGATGCGGCGTGTCTGCCCCATTGTCGGGCTTGATTCACAGACGGCGACAGAAACCTCCGATGGCGGCATTCTGGAAGTGGTTGCCAGTTCGATTGTGGCATTTGATGTCCGGTATTTTGACAGCGGTAACTGGACAGACCAGTGGTCATCGGAAAATATGCGTCCACCGCAGCTTGTTTTAGTCAATCTGGCGGTCGGTCAGGCCGGGACCCTCAAGCAGAAAATTTATTCCCGACAGGTTGCGGTGGGATTCAAACAGGGGCAGTTTACCGACGAAGTGGATGCTGCGAATTTTGAGTGGGAGCAGGCAGAAAGCGGAAGCCTGGACAGTGGTACGATGGATAGCGGAACTACAGGATTATAACGGATTATGGCGTCTAAACGTGACAAACAAGCCGGTACCGTGCTGGCCGGAGTGATGTGGATGCTGGTGGTGATGATGGCGATTCTGGCCGTTGGCGCCCAGAACAGCCGTCTGGACAGCCGCATCAGTTTGTCTTCGGTGGAGAAAATCCGATGTCGATGGATGGCACGGGCCGGTGCCGAAACCGCACTGGCGTATCTGAAAGAGGATCCCAAAGAGACCGACAGCCTCCTGGATGACTGGGCGATCGACACGACGGAGCTGGACAATGTTATGTTGACCGGCGGGACGTTTACGGTGACGATTACCGATGAATGTTCCAAGCTGAATATCAACACCGCTTCTGCGGCACAACTGCTGGCGCTGGATACCGAGAATATGAATGAGACGATTGCCGACAGCATTATTGACTGGCGGGATCGGAATGAAGAAGCCGAAACCAATGGAGCCGAAAGCGGTTATTATTTGAATCTTCCGATCGGATATCAGTGCCGGAATGCCAATTTCAGGACGCCGCGTGAACTCCTTCGGGTGCGTGGTGTTACCGAAGATTTATTTTATGGTGAAAACAACCGCACCCTCGGCAAGGGCGGATGGAGCCGGTATTTAACCTGTTTTTCGGCCACGAATAATGTTGATGCCAGCGGTAATCAGCGAATTAACGTGAATTCTGCCAGCGAAAGTGACATGGTTAGTCAGTTGTCGATTACCCAGGCACAGGCTCGCTGGATTGTGCAAAACCGGCGATTCCGTTCGCTTGCCGATCTGCTGGGTACCTCAAGCAGTACCGGAACGAGCGGTGGAACGGGTACCTCCGGCGGCAGCGGAACGACCGGCGGCGGGCAACGAAATTCTTCAGGCACCCAGACTCCCGGACGCATCAGTGGTCTGATTGAGCCGCTTATGCCTTTGGCGGGGACCTATTCCGAGCATGACCAGCAGATGATCCAGTATTCTATGATGAATGTCTCCCCGGCCCTGCTGGCCGCGGATGCCGGAACCGGCGGATCCTCAGGTCGCGGGCAAGCCCCTGGGCAGGGCGGCGGCAGGCAGGGTGGCGGACGCGGTGGCCAGGGAGGCGGTCGGGGGGGCCGCGGCGGAGAAGGTGGTGGCATGGGTGGCGGTATGGGCGGCGGACGCCCCGGCGGCGGCCCCGGTGGGGGTATGGGGGGACCCGGCGGCGGGCAAGGTGGTCGTCCCGGAGGTGGACAAGGGGGTGGTATGGGTGGACGTCCCGGCGGTGGTCCCGGTGGTCAAGGCGGTCCGGGTGGGGGTATGGGCCGTCCGGGCCAGGGGGGCGGGATGCAGGGCGGCGGTCGTGGCGGTGTGACTTCGCCGGCGGCCGGACAAACCGATGTTCAGGCACAAGCTCTGGACTGGGCGACATTCAGTCGGATTCTGGACCAGGTTACGGTATCCAACAATACAACGATTACCGGACAGATCAATGTCAACACGGTCAGTTTTGAAGTCCTTCGTGCTTTTCTGGGCGGCAATGATGATCTGGCGGCCAAGATTATTAATTACCGTGACAGTATGGGCGGGCAAATTACCAGTGTGGGGGATTTGATTAATGTGGATGGAATGACACAGGATATTTTACGGCAGTATATCGATCTGTTTTGTGTCCGTTCCAGTGTGTATATGATCCGCGCAACATCGACCTCGTCGGTCAGCGGGGTTAGTTATACGATAGAAATGGTTGTGAATCGAGACCGGGAAGGTCGAGAAATCCTTTATCAAGTCGAGGGAGTAGGCATTTGAATAACGAGACGAAAGTATATTCCAAAGCAATTGGCATCCTGAAAGCCGTGGATAATACAGGATGGACTGTGAGCCTGGTTGAAAAAACGGCGGCGGGTTTTCGGATGAGCGGATATGTGACCGTCTCAGATGCGGCGAAACTGGCGTCTGAGGTTGAGAAACTGTCTGGCAGCAAAGCGAACCCGGAAGAGGATACGACGCTGGTCTGTGTTGGGGCAGATACAACGCAGACGGTCTTTTTTGCGTTTAAAGCTCCTCTGGTAGAAGGGGCCAAGCTGACGGCTGTCATTCATGCCCAGGCAGAGACTTTGTTGCCGATGCCATTGTCCCAGGCGGCCTTTACCTGGAGGATGGTCAAACAGGATGGTGCCACGCAGGATGGGTGTCTGGCGGTGGTACGGAAGACTTATTATCAGGAAATGTGTAATCTGGTTCCCGGCCGAGTTGCATCGATTCTGCCGGATGCTGTGGGTCTGGTAAAGGGATGGGCGGGCGTGTTTGAGAGCACGACGGAAAAATGTGTCCTGATTCAGATTCGCAAGCATAGCTGTATTCTGGCGGTGTCCGAGGGAGAAAAGCTGGTGCGGGCGGCGGCGGTGGATGTGGAAGACCTGTCTTTGACGACAGTGGTTGCACATGATTTGGCCGCGGTGATGGATACGATGGAACTGCCCAAAAGCACCCCGGTTTATGTTACGGGTGAAGAAGAGATTGCTGCGGCGTTATGCCGGGATCTGGCCCAGGGAGGGCGGCCCGTGCAGCGATGGCGTCTGTCGGACAACAAAGTCACGGCCCTGCAGATTCGGGATAAGCTGACGGAAATCCGTAATCATCCGGAAACCATAGGCCTTGCGATGGCGGCTCTGGATGAGCAGGAGCCGACCTATGATTTTATCCGTCTGCCCAAGACTGAGGCGATCGATGATGCTGTAGTGGATAAAAAAATACTGGTTCGAGGCCTTGCTGCAGCGGCGGTGTTTGTGGTTTTATTGCTGGGCGCAATATACTGGACATCGGCCCGGGAACTGGAGGTGATCGAGCAGATTTTGTCCACAGAGTATCACGGCACCACGGGCCAGGCTATTCTGGCTCGCCAGCAAATGCGTGATCGTATTTCCAAGGCTCGTCCGGATATGCTGGAGATGCTGGCGGCAATTGGAAGCTGCATGGACAGGGACATGCTGCTGGACAGCATCAGCTTCAAGAAAGGTCAGCCGGTTCGGATTGCCGCCAAGGCTCGTTCGTTCGAACAAGTCAATGCATTCCACAAGAAATTGCAGGAGCAGGCCTGTTTCAAAGATGTCAAGCTGATTTCTCCGACGCTGGATGAACGGCGAAGTCAGGTGCAGTTTACGATAACCTTAGCTTACAGGAATTTTACGCGATCATGATGACATACCTTGACAAACTGAATCCGCGGGAAAGAAAAACAGCACTGTTTTGTGTTGTGACAGGCGGGCTGATGGTGATTTACTTTTTGATCGCTGAGCCGCTGTTGCTGAAGGCCGGAGAGGTTCGCAGCCGCCTTCGACAGCAGCGTCAGAACCTGTCGATGCTGCTGGCCGAGGAAGGCAGCGTGGAAGCCATGAAATTAAAAAATCTGACTGCCGCGGTGCCGGTGCTGGAGATGCCGGTGGAACCGGACAAGCAGGTTCAGCTTCTGCGTGACCAGCTGACCAAACAGATTCAACAGGCCGGCATTCAGGTCAAGAATTTTCAGTTTCAGACGGGTTCGGCGACAGGTCCCAATGCATCCAGCGTTATCATGCTGCAATGCCGCGGCCGGTGTCAGTTTCCGGCGATGATGAGGCTGCTGGAAGAATTAAAAAAGAATCCTTATTATGTCGGCGTTGAAGAACTGACGCTTCGCGTGGACGAACGAAATCGGCAGGAACTGGATTTCACCTTTACGGTGTCCACCTTCCGAGGGAGTGCAAAAGTGTTATGACAAGAGCAATGCATAAAATCAAACACTGGCTGGCCGGTGGTATTGGACAAACGGTAATCCGTTATCTGTGGGTGTGCCCGGCGATGGGGCTGGTCTGGGTGGTTGCTTCCTATGGGATTACTATCTCAGGTCTGTCCGGTCGTGTGGACCAGGCGATTGAACGCTATCTGGCCATGGAAAAGCAGTATGCCGAAGCAAAGCCCATCAAAAATGAAGCTCTGGAAGCGATGCGCGTGCGAAGCCCGTTTGCCGGACCTACGGCAACGCCGCCCCTTCCGCAATGTCTGGCGATTCTGGGAGACTATGCGTTATTTGGTCAGGAGTGGAAGAAAACCGGGGATGAATTCAACGGGGCCAAAATTCTGGAAATAACCCCGACGGAAGTCAGGATATCCTGGCAAAATCAGGAACAGGTCTTGCGCCCCTTTGATGTGGCGGTTGACTATGGCAGTCGCGGTCAGGGACAAGGACAAGGTTTGGGCCGTCGCGGTGAAACCGCCCGGGCCGAACCGTCTGCCGGGCCGCGTCCTGCAGACGCCGCAGGAGTGATATCCGCAGAATCACCCCGTATGGGACCTCCCGGTATGATGATGGAGGGCGGTCCGGGAGGGGGCTTTGATTTCCGGAGAATGTCCAATGAGGAACTGGGACAGATGCGGGATCGTTTTATGAATATGTCGCCGGAAGAGCGTCGCGCGGCGTTTGAAGAATTTCGAAGAAATCGTACACTACCCATGCAATAAGGAGATAAGCCTTGAAACTGAGAAATGTATGTATTGGAATTGCCACAGGCATTATTGTTCTGATCTGCATCACAATCGCAGAAACCCAGACCGAAGTCAAGGATGTTAATACACCTGCTGTTCCGGCAGCAGAGGGAGGTTTCCAGGACGCCAATCTGGCACGTCCGGCCGATCCAAATCAGCGTCCCATGGAAGAAGGACGATTTGGACGCGGCAGTCGGCGAGGAGGGATGGGCGGCGGTCAGGGAGGCGGATTTTCATTCGATTTTTCCTCGATGACGCCGGAAGAGCGGCAGCGCATGATAGAACGGGGGCAGCAGTTTGCCCGCGGTATGGGGTTTGATATTCGTCCGATGACAGCGCCGGGCGACCCCAATGAACCGACCGAATCGCTGAATCTCAATAACGTTGAGATGCGAAACATTATTAAAATGCTGGGCGACTGGACCGGCAAAGCGATTATTCCGGCTTCTGATGAGGTGATGCAAACTCGGATTACGGTGTATTCGCCGCAGCGTGTGACCCGTACCCAGGCTCTGGGACTGATATTTATGGCATTGCAGTCCCGGGGTGTGATAGCTGACCAGGGGGAACAGCGGATTATCCTGCGTCCGATACTGACGGCCAAGCTGGGGGCGATCCCGACCCTGGGGGTGGATGAACCACTGGCCCGGGTTCAGGACAAGACCAGCATGGTGGAAAAGTGGTTCCAGATGTATAATTACAGGCCCAGTAACCTGGTTGAAATGATCAAACCGCTGGTGGGTGAACACGGCTACGCCATGGCTGATGAAAACACCGGTCGGGTTGCCATTATTGATACGGTGGATAACCTGCTGCGTATCGAAAAGATCATTAAGGAGCTGGATATTCCCGAGTCCGAGCAGATGGTTGAGCAGGTTTTCGAAGTGGAATACGGCAATCCGGAAGAGATTGTTTCCGTGATGGAGCTGATACTCAGTGACCAGGCACAGCGACAGGCAACACGTACCACTACCAGCGGGACTACTCAGCAGTCGCAGCAGGGACAGCAGGGACAACCATCTTATGGACGGTCTGGCGGCGGTTCATCGCGGGCACAGACACAAACCTTGACCTCTGTTGTCATCCAGGGCACGACAACGCCCATTCGGCTGATCCCTGTTGCCAAGCAGCGGTGGATTATTGCCCGGGCCAATCGGGAGGATATGAAACGCATTGCCGAATGGGTCAAGAAGCTGGACCTGGCCGAGATTGCATCACCCCAGCAGACCGTGGTGCCGGTGATTTATGCCAGTGTAAGCGAAGTGGTTACCATGATTAACAGAACCCTGCGCGACATGCCGTCGGTCAAGGGTAAGGCACCAGTTGTGGTCGAGGGGCTTGAGGCGTCCAAGCAGATTGTAATTTTCGGCGATGAAGAGGGACGTACCATGGTCGAGAAGATGATTGCCCAGATCGACCTGCCCAGCGGGGATTATTATGTTGAACGGACCTTCAAGCTCAAGCATGCCGATCCGGATCAGATCAAACAAAATATCGAGGGGTTATATAGTCAGACCAGTACAACAACAAGTCGTTCCTATGCATACTATGACTCCAGCCGGGTTCGGACAGATCCCAAAAATGAAGTCAGGGTGATTTCCTATCCCACGCAGAAACAGGTGACCGTGATTGCGTCGGAACTCAATATGGAGAAAATTGCCCGGCAGATCGAGCAGGAATGGGATGTCCCGCTGGACATTCAAAAAGACCAATATCGTATTTTGACTCTGCAGAATTCTGACCCGGTAAAAATGGCCGAACTGCTCAATAAATTATTCAGTGCCCAAGACAGCAGCAGCACCGGGTCGAGCAGCAATCTGATGCGAATGCTGCTGGGGGATTCTGTTGAATCGAAACAAAAAATTGTGGGTTCGTTGTACGGATTATTGACGTTTGAGCCGGTGCCGGATACCAAGAAGCTGATTGTCATCAGCAAGATTCCCGAAGCCTATGAGGTCATTGAGCGGCTGGTCAATCAGCTTGATGGGCAGGAACGAGGGGAGGTCCCGCATGTGGTGGTGCTCAAATATGCCGACTGCGAATCGCTTTGCGATCAGTTGAACTCCATCTTCAATGAAGCGGGAACGCCGACGACAATTCCTCGTTCGGCCAAGGGATTAAGCAGTTATGATGCAGAAAATCAGGGTGCGGCAGTCAATGCATCCGAATCGTCATCATCATCGATAACCCCCTGGTGGACCCGTCAGCAGCGAACCGATGACCAACTGCCTCCGAGCAATCTGATAGGCAAGGTCCGTTTTGTGCCGGTTCAGCGCAGCAAGGCGATCTTGGTGATGGCCCCGGCGGAGTATGTGGATGATATTACCCGGATGATTGAGTCGCTGGACCAGCCCGGCTTGCAGGTGATGATCAAGGTGGTGATTGTGGAAATCAACCTGGAAGACAACAGCAGTCTGGGGGTGATGCTGTCATCCAATCCCCAGGCCTTCGGGGATACAGGCATTAATGGTATCAGTTTCCTGAACGCCTTGCAAAATGTCGAAAAAACATCCACTTCGAATTTGACGGCCAGCGGATCCACGAATACCGTGACTACCGGTACACGCCTGGATACAACAATTGATATCTATGCCCTTGTGGATTTTCTGATTAAAAAGACTCAGGGTCGTGTCCTAAACCAGCCTACACTGTGGACCAAGGACAATGAAGAAGCGATCTTTGTCAAAGGGCAGAAAGTCGCCTTTATTGAAGGTGAACAGTCCGATAGTTCCAACCTGAACAACACGAGCCGGACTTTTACGTATGAAAATGTGGGTATTACACTGCGTGTTCGTCCCAATATCACACCTGAGAAAGCGGTTGATATGACCATCAATCTGAACATCTCGGAAATGGAGTTGTTGACGCTGATTAACGGACAGTATCCCCGTAAAAATCTGGATACAACTACCCGTCTGATTGTATCGGATGGTCAGTCGATTATGTTGGGCGGCATTCTGTTCCAGAACGACAATCAGGTTGTCAATAAAGTGCCGTTGCTGGGCGATATTCCGGTGCTTGGGGCTTTGTTCAGTCATACCAAGGCAACCCTGTCTAATACCGAGCTGCTGGTATTCGTAACTCCGTATGTATTTGATGAAGCGATGCGGCGAGAAATTCCAGTATCCGCGGATCACAAGGATGTTATTGATAAAAACATCATCCTGCGTGATAAAATTATCACGGATCTGGCTGATAGAGCAAGGCAGGTGTTCACCGACCCCAATGCCCTATAAAAAGCAGCTTTGAAATACGGATTATGCCCCGAAGGCCTCTGGTTTTCGGGGCTTTTTTATGCGCCCTGTGACAGGTCGATCAAAGCAACTGGGATGCCCTGCTGCACAAGGTGTTCGACCAGACAGGCACTGAGATTAAACCATTGCTGACACTGGTCGAGTATAGCACTGTCGCTGGTGGCGATGCAGTGCTCAGCCGCAGCAAGCTCTTTATCCGGATTGGGTATCAGTTGAATCTCATTTTCGAATGGATAATTCCGGAATAGTGAGCCCAGGATGGTTTTCAGTCGCCCGGAATTGGACACGGGACTATCCAGATACCAGACAGCTTTTTGAATATTTAGCTTTCTTAAAGTCTGGCCAATCAGTTCAAGGGCCGGAATGGTTTCGGTTACTTTGCGATAGGTTCCGTGGATTCCGGCCAGGTCACGGATGCAGCCGTCACGGCCCCGAAAAATATAGCCACCGCTAAGAGCTGATTCCAGTGTAATGAGAATATTGTAGCCGTCCAATAAGAGGATTTTATTCTGGATAGATATTGCTGGGTATTGGGTTTTATTCCGTCCGGCCAGCTGCTGGTCGGAGCAGGCACAGCGTCCAACAGCAACACGCTGCCGGGCAGTCAGGTTGTAGCGGTCGCCGACGAGCATCAGCGAGCTTTTGGGGGCATATCCCCGGCTCAGCAATAACGACAAATCCGCCGTTGCCCGGCACAGCAAATCTATCATTTCCGGGCCGAATATATGGTCATCCTCCGGAGCTTTTCCTCTGTGTAAACGTGTATCTGGCATGGTTTTATGGTAATCCACAACAGGGATAACTGCAAGCCATAAAAAAATTTGACAGGATAGGCAAGATGGCCTACTATGCGGCCATAACTATTATTGAGAGGTGAGATGTCCAGTCATAATTTATCACAGATAACGTTAGATGGTCTTGATTTACTGGGGTATTCTGTGGCCGGTGAGGAATCGGTCATTGGGATGCCGCAATTGGATGTGTGCTTTGATATCGGCAAGGCGCCGGATCAGATAATTCCGATTCAAAACATCCTGTTGACGCATGGCCACATGGATCACGCGGCGGGGATTGCGTATTACCTGTCGCATCGGAATTTTTTGAAGATGAGCCCGGGAGTGGTGTTGACGCCGCCGAATACGATCGATTCCCTGAACCAGATCTTGCAGGCCTGGGGGCGTCTGGATGGCAGCCGGATACCGGCACAACTGGTTCCGATGCGGCCAGGTGATGAATATAAGGTTAAACCCAATCTGTTTGTGCGTGCATTTCCCACCAAACATACCCGGGAATCCATCGGTTTTTGTGTGATTGAACGACGAAAAAAACTCAGGCCGGAGTATCATGATCTCAGCGGGCCGGAGCTGGTGCAGCTCAAAAAGAAGGGCGTTTCAATCGACAGCCCGCTGGAAATTCCGATTGTTACATATCTGGGGGATACCTCATATGTGGATTTTTCGCAACTGGACTATGTTGCCAATAGCCAGATTCTGATTGCGGAGTGCACTTTTTTTGAAGATGAACATACTGATCGGGCCGATGCCGGTCGTCATATGCATATTGATGAATTCGGGCCGCTGCTGGAGCGAATGAATAACCGGTATATTGTGATTACTCATTTAACTCAGCGAACCACGGTGGGACAGGCACGGGCGATGCTGCGAAAAAGGCTGCCGTCTGATGTGTTTAAGAAAATTTATTTCTTAATGGATCGAAAATACCGTCAGTTCGGTGATACTAATATACCAGAACACCCCACAAGTAATTCATCCGAGGCTTAATGTCAGTTCCATCGCCATTCGGCGAAGGCCACTGCACGAGGGATTATTTGCCTTTATGAATCAGCATCCAGGCACGCAGGACTTCGGCAACACTCCATGCCTGGGCAAAGCAGCCTTTGGGTTTCTGGGGCGGGTCGCCGTCAAAGACCTCGCTGATACTGCCGATGCAGCCATCCTCGATAAAATGCGTCAGAAGCGGTTCAAGAAAAAGACCGGCCTGGCGTTTGGCTTCCGGCGTGAAATTGTTAACCCGTAAATAGGCTTCGATAAAAGGTCCGATCAGCCATGCCCAGACGGTTCCCTGGTGATAGGCTGAATCCCGTTCATAGGGGCCGCCTTCGTAACGTGGGGCATATCGGCTGTCCGTCGGGCTGAGACTTCGCAGGCCGTGTGGGGTCAGAAGATGGTCTTGTACCACTTGAACGACTTTTTGCTGCTGCGACCTGGTCAAGGGTGAATAGGGCAGGCTGACGGCCAGGATTTGATTGGGTCGAATACTGGCATCTTCGGTGCCATCCGGCAGGACACAGTCAAACAGGCAATTGTATTTTTCATTCCAGAAGACCCTGGGAAAGTTTTTGTGAACCTCTTCGGCCAGAGAGTGATAGAAGGCGGTCTGCTCAATGTTTTTGTCCTGATAATACCATTCCAGATTCCGCAGGGCATTATACCACAGTGCGTTAATTTCGACGGCCTTGCCATAGCGGGGTGTAAATACAACCCCGTTGCATTTGGCGTCCATCCAGGTCAGCTGGGTATCGGCGTTGCCGGCAGATATCAGGCTGTCTTTATCGGCATGAATGTCAAAGCGGGTCCCTCGCCGATAGGAGTCTACGATCCATTTAATGGCAGGAAGCAGTTTGCCGCTGAATGTCTGGCGATCGTCGGTGGTTCGTAAATAGGCGAAGGCGGCATGGATAAACCACAGTGATGCATCGACGCTGTTATAATGAGCTCCATGACCATAATCGTCAAAACGGTTCGGAATCATGCCTTCACTGACGGCTTTGGCAAAGGTTTGCAGCACGCCGGCAGCGGTCAGATATTGTCCAGTACACAGGCACAGACCTTCCAGAGCAATAAAGGTGTCCCTGCCCCAGTCAAGGAACCACGGATAACCGGCAATGATTGTTGGCGTTGGGCGATCGCCGATATTTCGCTCCACCACAAACTGGCCGGCGGAAATGAACAGCTGGCTGCAGACAGGTTCAGTGGTGTCGGCTTTTTTGAGCCACTCTTTGTGCTTGAGCGTCAGACTGTCGATGACAATATCGAGATCCATTTGATCCAGATTGTTATTGGGTTCCATCTCATCGGCCAATGATGCCCAGAATGTCAGTCGGCAGGGTTTTTCGATTCGCCGTGTAAAGATGCCCGGCGACCAGAGGTCTTCAAAGCAATCCTGCCCGCGACGCTGTTCCTGACGATAGAAAAACCGTCGCCACCACTGGGGATGCTGTTCAAACCGAGTTGAATCACAATACAACAGCAGCTTGCCATGATGGGGACTGTCATTTTGAACAATGATTTCCTGGTCATTCCACAGAGAATAAAGATGGGAGGATTCATTCTGGAGGCTATGGAAGTCTTGCATGGAGGCAAACGGCCTGATGGAAAAATCAAACGGCTCTTTGACTTCGGTAAAATGATAGCTCAACGCTATCGTGTCGCTGTCAGGAAGAAGATATAGCGACCGGGTCAGTGCGGCAAACTCCATGCGGTAATCCCAGTGAACGCCGATATCTTTTCGAAATGCGGTCAGATATTGATATCCCTGGGGGTGAAATGCCTTATCGAACTCAAAACAACTAAAAGAAAATTCCTGGCCGTTGCTCCGAAGCAAGGTTTCCAGGCAGGTCGCCAGAGCTTTAATGCGGTTGGCCGGGGGAGTACGGGACCCAACCAGCAGGGCGTGATAGCGGCGGGTATTGCAGCCGGCCAGGGTGCTGCTTGAAAAGCCAGCCCGACTGTTGGTCAGCAGCCATTCTCGCTCCACTACATGCTCCAGCGGGGCGTTTTTGAGGTTAAACTGAATCGTCGTACCTTGCAGGTGTTTCTTGGTCTGGGCCATAAATTCAGGAACTCGGTTCACTGGTCAACCCTTGTCGCTATTGAGATGAATCCTTTTGTGTCGCCTGTCCCGGCAAGGCTTGTTCGCAGCGAGCCTTGAGATTATTCAGGACGTTCATATAATTGATATAAGAATCGTATGGTGAATCATAGGGGTTGAAATACTTGTGCACATCGCCGTCGGCAAAGTATTTGGTGCACATATAATAAAAATGATCCGAGGTTTGCAGCTTTCTCCAGTCTGCCAGAAGCTGATCGTCCCGTGTCTGCTTGACCATCTTTTCAAGACGATAGACCTCGTGGAGGGCATTGGACTGCATGGCGTTGCCAAGCCAGGCCGACAAATCCCGTTCGGTATCAGCCCAGCTGATGATATGCGGGACATCGACGACGTCCATAGCCGGGTAGGCATCTGCCACTTCACTGGGTGTTTTGAAATCATTGTCCTGATGGCTGAGGACTTCCCGGGGCAGATGGGCCATGAAATCGAATATCCCGGTATCCTGCCACTGGTGCTCACCGAAGGTTTCGTAGTCCATAAAGAGATTGACGACCTGACCGTTGCCGTTGATGCGGTTGACCCACGATGCGAATTTGTTGGCCATCAGGGGATATTCATTCCACTGGCGGTTACTGAATCGAAATGCGATATCGTCACTGAGCGAATAATTTTTCAACAGCAGCTTGAGATGCTTGCAGTTCGGCGGGCGATAGACGAAATTGCTGTTGCGATGGCCCAGGACATGGTCGGCACCTTCGGTAATTACGGCATCAAATTTCCCCATGGCCTCGATAGTCTCGGCAAGCTGATTGTTGTAAATCAGCTCGGTATTGCGAAAGACCCGAGGTGTCTGTCCGAACAGTTTTTGGATCAACTGCATCTGCATGTTGACCTGCTCAATGAATTCCTGGCGGGAGTACAGAAAACTGAGGCTATGATAATAGGTTTCCGCCAGAAATTCCACACAGCCGGTCTGTGCCAGGGCATCGAAGGTACTCATGACCTCAGGACAGAACTGCTGAAATTGTTCAAGCACCACTCCGGTCAGGCTGAAAGCGATCTTAAACCGTCCTTCGTACCGCCGGATGATATCCAGCAAGAGCCGGTTGGTAGGCAAATAACATTTGTTGGCTACTTTACGACAGATAGACGCATTACGAAAATCATCGAAATAATTCGGTGTTTTATCGAATACCGTATAATGTCTGAGTCGAAAAGGCTGATGAACTTGAAAGTAGAAACAAACCGACGGCATAACAATCCTTATTGTTCAGCAAAGCGATCAAGCGCCCTGCGTCATTTCCTGATAGACTTTTATACATTTCCTCGCGGCATCGGACCATCGCAGCTTGCGAACCTCGAAATTGCCGTGCTCACGCAGGGTTAGCTGCAGGGGGGGATATTTGAGCACTGCGATAATCTTGTTGGCCATTTCGTTGATGTCCCAGAAATCAACCTTTAATACGTGATGCAGCACTTCAGCCACACCACTTTGCTTGCTGATGAGCACGGGCACATCATAATTGAGGGCTTCCAGCGGAGCAATTCCAAAAGGCTCCGATACGGAGGGCATGACATATAGATCCGCCATCTGGAAGACTTTCTGGACGTCTTTGCCGTGGAGGAAGCCGGTAAACAAGACTTTGTCGCCGATGCCCATTTGTGCGGCCATTTCAATCATTCGGTGCATCATATCGCCGGAACCGGCCATGACGAACTTGACATTATCCATGACCTCAAGGACTTTACGGGCAGACATCAGAAAGTATTCCGGACCTTTCTGCATGGTAATGCGTCCGAGGAACAGGACGATCTTCTCGTCGCTGCGAATGCCCATTTTGTTGTATTGTGAGGCGTCCCCGTTGCGTTCGACACCATTGTAGACAACTTCTACCTTGTCCCCGGTAATGCCATAACGAGCCAAAATGATATTTCGGGTCATGTGGCTTACGGCAATAATCTTCCGGGCGGCGTGCATTCCCCGGCGTTCGATGTCGTAAATCATCGGATTGACATGCTCGCCGCTGCGGTCATATTCGGTCGAGTGGACATGGATAACCAGGGGCTTTCCGGTGAATGCGGCAACGGCAATGCCGGCCGGATAAGTCATCCAGTCGTGAGCATGAATGACATCAAATTGTTCCTGCATGGCCAGCCGAACGGCCGAGGCAGCATAGCGATGGACTTCGGTGTACATATCGCCGCTGTAATTGCCGGGCTGTCCCATGACAGTGGGTTCCTGGCTGAGCCAGTGACAAATCTCATCCATACCGCCGATGGCTTTAAGCTGCTCCTGTGTGACCTTCTGATGGATGAGCTGTTCAATTTGCTGCTGATACATCTGTGGTGTAGCATAGGGCTGCAAAGCCGAGTTAATGGCATGGAATGTTACATGTTTGAGCTCTTTTTGAGTAAAACTGGTTGCAATTTGGGTGGATGTTCCCGTTTGCGGTTTGACCTGCAAAGGCGTCAGCATGCGTACATGGTTGCTCGCGGTTTGTTGAAATGGTTTTGGAAGAACGAAGATAACTTCCACGCCCAGATCGCTCATCGCCCTAGTCAATCCGTGACAAGCTGTTCCAAGGCCACCGCTGATAAACGGTGGAAACTCCCAGCCGAGCATGAACACTTTCATAGCTTAACCCCGATTCGCCTCAATGCTTTATGTTTATGTGAAAATTCCATTTTTCAGCCAGAGCTTAAGACATAAAATGTCATCTTTATTTTTAATTCTATTATTATAAAGATGGTTTGATGAAGCGTCTATAAATTTTTTATGAAAAAATTTGAAATGAGAGAATCAGGGCAACAGAATTTAATTCTATATTAAAAGGTAATGTATATATACTACTATATCTATTGAGGCTTTGCTGTGGTCAAGTCCTTTTATGAAGAAAAAGACCGTTTCTTTTGAAACGGTCTTTTTCTGTTGAGTCATGTCAGACGAGCCACTCAAGGCAGGGTCGTCGAATCCCCAATTAGAGGTCCTGGGGTTTCAGAGTGCTGCGTTTGTTGGCTTCAGTGCGAGCCAGAGCGGCATCCAGCATCGCGTAGATGCAATCATTCAGCGCCGGGAGTGCTTCCGAAGATGTCATCATGCCTTTGCTTTTGACATAGGCCTTGACTTTGCTGGCGACGATCAGCATTTCTTTTTCTTTCTTGGCGCTCTTTGCTGCGGCTTTCTTCTTTGCCATTTGTGTTTACCTCCATGTTAAGTGGTTCCAATAATATCGCCTGATTTAGGCGTAAAACGCAATCCTCGTGGGTATTTTGTAAATCTTGACGGTGAAAAGCAACAAAAAAATTTGAAAAAAACACAAAATTTTGCATTCGGAGGCCGTATAACCGCAAATTATGAATTTTGCGAAGCTGTTTTTGGTGTTTTGCCCGTGAATTTTGGTTCCGCAAGCCTGTTTCACGTTAACTCATCCCCCGAAATGACCGAAACAACCTGCGTCTGATGCGTTGTATTGAGGCCTCAGAAGTCAAGAAAGGCTGATTATGGGAAGACCCAAAAAACTACTGGAGACTCCGCCGGACCTCAAAAATTTAGTTACGGTGGCGTTTGCCGAGGATATGGAGCTGGCTGAACAATATAAGCGACAGTTGCTCGAAAACAGCATTCCGGCGGCAATTGAGCCGCTTTCGGATACAAAAAAGATGCCTATGGCTGAGGTTGCCGTCATGGTGCCGGAGGAGTATCTTGAACAGGCGTATACATTTCTGGCTCGCCAGGCTGCCTGTGATGATTTCTTTGATATGGTCTTTGGTTCCGATGGCCAGACCAGTGAACAGTGGGATGATGAAGACTAATACGTTTTTGAAAATCAGGAACCTTTAACTACGGGTGCAGAATGACAGAACAAAAAAACACGACGACCGGCGATCAGGAAGAACGTCGCGGATTTATTGAACGCAGGAAAAATGTAGTGGATCGCCGTCTTGGGCTGGATCGTCGCAGAGGTCCTGGTCATCGTCGGACCGAAGAGCGACGCAGTGCCGAAGAAGGCGAAATGACGGAAGAACAGTTCGAATTTCTGATGGCCATTGACCAGTATAAACGGGCCAACCAGCGTCCGTTTCCCGCCTGGACAGAAGTGCTGGAAGTGATCAAGGCACTGGGCTATCGCAAGGTTGCCGAGCCGCAATCCCTGGAATCCTTCCGCAAACAGGATAAGGAGCAGCCGGTTCACGTTTAAGGCTGAACAAGGCATTACACCAACGGCCGCCCGGGACTGCTGAGGCGGCCGTTTTTTATTGGTATGAAAGATGGTTTTGGGGTTTATGCTTTTTGGAGTGCTGTCTGCACCGAAGCGATAAACGCTGCAACCTGATGTTTCATAGTCTGAGGATTGTCAAGGTTGTCTTCGATAATTTTAACCACGCGAGAGCCGATAATCACGCCGTCGGCCCCGGCCGAAGCAACCTGAGCGGCATGGTCGGCGGAACTGATACCGAAGCCGACACAAATCGGTTTATCCGTGATGGCCTTGAGTTTGGCAACAAGAGGCCTGACTGCTGCGGATAAGGTATTCCGCTGTCCGGTGGTGCCCAGCAGGGAGACGGTATAGATAAATCCGGTGGTTTTGTCTGCAATTTGCTGCAGTCGGTGATCGGGGGTATTGGGGGTTACCATAAAAACGGTTTCCAGTCCTGCAGACAAGGCGGCAGGGGTGATTTCGTCAGCATCATCAATGCTGATGTCTGCGACCAGGACACTGGTCCCGCCGGCCTGTTTGAAGTCTTTGAAAAACGCCTCCACGCCATAATGGTAAATCAGGTTGTAATACACCAGTAATCCTATAGGGATGGCTTTATAGGCTGTGATTTGGGCGATCAAATCGAGGGCTTTTCGGGGTGTCATGCCCGCCTGTAAAGCTCGAATATCGGCTTTCTGGATGGTCGGGCCGTCGGCAATCGGATCTGAAAAGGGAATTCCCAGCTCAAGAATATCCGCTCCCGCGTCAATGGCTGTTTTAATTAAATCCAGACTGGTTTTTTCGTCCGGATCTCCGAGCACAAAAAAGGGGATCAGTGCTGTCCTGTTTAATTGATTAAAAATGGTTTTGTATGAAATCATAAGCGTGCCTTATTTATTCAAAGGTCGATGTTGTTCCACGATACCGATGTCTTTATCGCCGCGGCCTGACAAATTTACGACGACGACGGTTTGGCTGGGGTATTTGCCTTTTTGTTCACTGACCCAGGCCAGGGCATGGGCGCTTTCCAGTGCCGGCAGAATACCCTCCAGACGTGTCAATAGGAAAAAGGCGTCCAGAACCTGTTCATCGGAGACATGGACATAGCGGGCACGCCCCATATCCTTAAGATAAGCGTGTTCGGGGCCGACGCCGGGGTAATCCAGGCCGGCGGAGATGCATTCGGTTTCGTGAATCTGGCCGTTTTCGTCCTGGAGCAGATAGGTTTTGGCTCCGTGAAGGACTCCCACTGTGCCTGTGCACAGGGTGGCACAATGATGGCCGGTCGAAATGCCTTTGCCGCCGCCCTCAACACCAATTAATTGAACCGTGTTGTCGGGGATGAAGCCGTTAAAGATGCCGATGGCATTGGAACCGCCGCCGACACAGGCTACGACCATGTCCGGCAATTTACCAATCTGATCAAGGCATTGCTGGCGGGCTTCCTTGCCGATGGGGGACTGAAAATGCTTGACAATGGTGGGGTAAGGATGAGGGCCTCCTGCCGTGCCGAACAGATAGAATGTATCCTCGACATGGGATGTCCAGTACCGCAGGGCGTCGTTGATGGCATCTTTGAGAGTGCAGGTTCCGCCGCGAACAGGGATCACTTCTGCTCCCAGCAGTTTCATTTTATGGACATTGAGGCTTTGCCGCTCGACATCAATAGCTCCCATGAAAATTTTGGTTTCCATGCCAAACAAGGCCCCGACGGTTGCGGTGGCCAGGCCGTGCTGGCCGGCACCGGTCTCGGCAATCAGCTTCTTTTTGCCCATATATTGAGCCAACAGCCCCTGGCCCAGGGTATTGTTAATCTTGTGTGCACCGCCATGCAGCAGGTCTTCGCGTTTGATGTACACCTGAAATCCCACATACTCGCTGAAGCGTCTGGCATAATACAGGGGGGAGGGTCTGCCGGCATAATTGGTATAGAGAGTATTCAGGTCGGCTACAAATTGCGGGTCGTTTTGAAATCGATCAAACGCCTGTTCGATTTCCTCCAGGGCCGGAATCAGCACTTCCGGCACATAAAAGCCTCCGAATTGGCCAAATCGTCCGTTGTGTTTCATGCTCGTACCTTCCAGCCTGTGGCCTGATGAATGTTGTCAAATAATTGTTTCATTTTGATATGATCTTTTTTGCCGGGAGCGGATTCTATGCCGCTGCAGACGTCGATGCAATAAATGCCTATCTGGATGGCCTGAACTGCATTGTCGGGATTGATTCCTCCGGCCAGAAATAATCTGCGATGCAGGTTTCCAATCAGCGACCAGTCAAACGGCTTGCCTGTCCCGCCATAGAGATTCTTATCATAAGAATCCAGCATAATCGCATCGACGGGATATTGATAGGCTCTCTGGATATCCTCAGCGGTTCTGACGCGGATGGCCTTAATCAGGCGGGCATTTGTCCAGGTCAATGAGCGGCAAAACTCCGGTGTTTCATCACCATGAAGCTGAATCCAGTTTAAGAAGCCTCCTTCGACAATCCGTTTTAATTCCGTGGGTGTGGGGTTGACAAATACTCCAACGGTGTCAATGGAGGTTGGTATTTTCTTGATAATTTGGATGGCCTGTTCATAGGGGATATAGCGAGGGCTTTTCTCGTAGAAATTAAAACCCAGCATATCCGCCCCCAGATCCACTGCCGCAAGAGCGTCCTCACTGTTGGTGATACCGCAGATTTTGACTTTGATTGATAACATAATGCCGCTGTCTCCTGAGTATTCAACTGTTGCTGATAGCAATTAATTGTTCCAGGCATTTGGCTGCCGACCCGCTGTGGATGGCTTGATCGGCCAGCTCGATACCTTCGGCAAAATCTTTTGCCAGACCTGCCACCATTATAGCCGCTGCGGCGTTTAATACCACAATATCTTTTCGCGGCCCGTTCTGGCAGCCGGTGATAATATCCCTCACGATGCGGGCGTTGGTTTCCGCTTCGCCGCCGATCAGGTCATTATAGTCAGCTCGGGGGATACCCAGATAAACCGGGTCAAGGCATTCATTGCGGAACTGTCCGTTTTCTAAGTGAATGATATTGCTGGGGCTCATCGTGCTGATTTCATCCAGCCCGCAACTATGAACCACGATGGCTCGCTTGACCCCCAAAACCTTCAGTGTCTCGGCGATGCGGGGCATCAAAGATTCATCCGAGACCCCCATGACCTGGGCGGTTGCCCCGGCCGGATTGGCCAGCGGGCCAAGGATATTAAAGGCTGTTCGAAAATCCAGAGATTGCCGCACCGGCTGGACGTGCTTCATGGCGGGGTGAAACTGAGGGGCAAACATAAAACCGATATGTGCCTGACGAATGCACTGTGCGACTTTTTCCGGCCCGGGAGCGATATTGACACCTAAGGCCGTCAGGACGTCGGCAGAGCCGCAGGTGCTGGTGATGGCACGATTGCCGTGTTTGGCAACATATACCCCCGCTCCGGCCGCCACCAGCGCGGCGGCTGTGGAGATGTTGAAGGTTTTCATCGCTGCACCGCCCGTGCCGCAGGTATCCACCAGATTATCCAGACCGGTTTCGACCTTGATGGCGTGATTTCGCAGGGAAGAAGCCAGCCCGGCCAGTTCACTGACGGCGGCTTTTTTGACCCGCATGGCCGCCAGAAAGGCTGCAATCTGCAGCTGAGGGACCTCGCCGGTGAAAATGATATCCAGCAGGGTTTGGGCCTGTTCAAAACTCAGGTCTTTTCCTTCCAGAATAATCTCGAGATATTCGGTAATCTTTTTCATCTTGGAGGCTCCGATAATTTATTGATTTGGTTTAAACGCTGAGGCAATCGCCAGCATGTTTTCGATAATGCGTCCACCGGTTGGAGTTAAAATGCTTTCCGGGTGAAACTGGACACCATAAATCGGCAGTGTTTTATGATTGGCTCCCATGATAATTCCCTCGAATTCTGCGGTGGTTTCCAAACAGTCCGGCATTTTTACCGCAGCAAGACTGTGATAGCGTCCAACCTGCAGGGGATTTTCAAGGCCCTCAAAAAGCCCACGCCCATTGTGGGTGATGCGCGACGGTTTGCCGTGCATCACTTCACGGGCATGGCTGATGACACCGCCGAAATACTGGACAATGGCCTGATGACCGAGGCAGACACCCAAAATAGGCAAATGTCCCTTGAAGGCGTCAATTGCTGCCAGTGTTACTCCGGCAGTGTCGGGGTTACCCGGTCCTGGCGACAAGACCAGCAATTGAGCTCCAAACTCCTGCGCGGCCTTCTTGAGTTCTTCCAGCGGCGTATCGGCCCGATAGACTTTGGTCGGACAGTGTCGCTTCGCGAATTCATCCACCAGATTATAGGTGAACGAATCAAAGTTATCGATAAACAGGACTCGAACAGTTGGTTTTTCCATTGGGATTTCCTTATTGTTTGTGCGGTTTTGCGATGTCTTCGACGGCACTGCGAATGGCCTTCAGACATGAGCCGGCTTTGTGAACGGTCTCTTCATATTCGGTTTTGGGGACGCTGTCATGAACGATTCCTGCACCGGCCCGGATATAGGCCTTGTGGTCGCGTATCTGCATACTGCGTATCGTGATGCAACTGTCAAACTGGCCATCCACAGTCAGATACATGACGGCGCCGCCATAATAGCCCCGTTTGGTATGTTCCAGATTGCGAATGATTTTCATGGCTTCGATTTTCGGCGCCCCCGTCAGGGTTCCCATATTCATAGTGGCCAGATAGGCGCTGAGGGCGTCGAGGTCTTTGCGGAGAATCCCGCGCACATTACTGACCAAGTGCATCACAGATTCGTATTTTTCCACCGTCAGCATCTCGTTGACGGCCCGACTGCCGGGGTTGGAAACGCGGGCGATATCATTGCGGGCCAGATCGACCAGCATCATATGTTCGGCCAGTTCCTTGCGATCCAGTTTCAGCTCGGCTTCATACCGCATATCCATATCGGGATCGATTTTGTTGTTTACCCGACCGCGGGGTTTGGTGCCGGCAATCGGGCGGATTTCCACGACGCGTTCTGATGAACCACTGACTCGCAGATTCAATTCCGGGCTGGCTCCCATCAGTACGGTATTGTCCGTATTCAGATAAAACATATAAGGAGACGGATTGAGCTTTCGGAGCTTGCGATAGACATCCAGCGCCTCGGCAGGGCAGGGTTCAATATGCGTCCGACTCAGAACCACCTGAAAGATATCGCCATCCAGAATGTGCTGTTTGGCCTGGAGCACCATGTTTTCATAATCTTGCTGCGGGGTGTCGGTAGCGGGACCGGGCAGGGGGACAGTGCAAGGCCTGGGCTGCGGCATTTCCTTGTGTATTTTATTGGTATAGAAATCAAAGGTATCCATGGCTTCCTGATATATCTGGTCCCGGTCGCCATCGGTGACTACGGCGTTAACGACAACAAAACCCTGTCCTTTTTTATGGTCCATCAGGAAGATGTTGTCGGCAAAATACAGCTCGTAATCGGGGTTTTCGAGGATATCACAGCGGCTTGCCGGCAGTTTTTCAAATTGATCGATAAAATCATAGCTCAAGGCCCCCAGCAGCCCGCAGGTGATGCGGAAAGGTTTGCTGGCCAGCTCGAAAGCAAATGCTACGGCTCGAATGACGTCCATCTGATTAGTGCTTTTCAGACGACTTTGTTCATCGAGGGTTTGCTGTGGCAGACTAAATGATCCGACAATCCGATCCTGTTCGTAGGAGACCCTGTCGCAAAAGGAGAAGCGTCTTGGGTTTGAAGCCAGATATCTCAAAATACGCTTCCCGGCAGGAGTTAATGCTTCGATCCGAAAGTGGGTACCTTTGCCGGTTAAGTAAAGGGCGGGCTGTGCTGTTGCAAAGGTTAATTCACCTGCTCCACTTCCGGACAAATAATCTCTTGATTCAAACAGGCAGCATGGTTTACGCCGGCCATAATCAGTCAGCCGGGCAAAGTATTCTACCGGACATCGGATGTCGATTTCACGCACAATGGGGATGATTTGTCCCGGCCGGGCCTGGTGAATGCGTTTTTGTAATTCGTTCATAATCAAGACCTTGTGAGTAATGTCAATTGTGTATTAATAAAAAAAGACCTGAATGCTATTTTCGAGCCTTCAGGTCGTTATTTCGTGTTATAGACTATAGAAACCTCGGATCCTGTCGGCCTATCCAACAGGGCGCCACCAACCAAAAGATACGATCTTATTTGTATTGTTTCTATTCATAGAAACAACTATACATCAATTTGTATTTCAGGTCAATCCCAAAAATATTTTTTTGTGTAAAAAATTGCGGTCTCCAGTCAAATATGCATAATGGATGTATAGAGCCTCATTGGCCATTTCGTTAGGTATAGCGGGAAGAGATATTCACCTTAAGCTGATTTTGCTCATAGAATAATCCTGTCTGTGAGGCAGAGAAAGGACATTGCGATCTCGTGTATTCCAGAAGAGAATTTATGAAATGGATGGGAACTGCTGTTGCGGCAGTGGGCGGTGGTGTCAGCATGCTGCGGGCTGACGAACCGAAGGTGGTCCAACCGAATATTGTTGTTGTGTTTATTGATGACATGGGATGGGGGGATCTGTCCTGTTTTGGGGGGCGGGACGTTACGACTGAAAATATTGATCGTCTTGCGAGCGAGGGGATTCGTTTCGAACAGTTTTATGTGAATTCCCCGATCTGTTCGCCTTCCCGAGTGGCTATCTCCACCGGGCAATATCCGCAGCGCTGGCGCATCGGTTCTTACCTGAGTGACCGTGCAGAAAATGAGAAACGCGGCATCGCCCATTGGCTCGACCCCGCCGCACCGATGCTGGCGCGTTTTCTGAAGGAAGCCGGTTATGCCACGGGCCATTTCGGCAAATGGCACATGGGCGGCCAGCGTGATATTGGTGAGGCTCCGCTCATCAGCCAATATGGTTTCGATGAGTCGCTGACCAACTTCGAGGGGCTTGGTCCCCGTGTTCTGCCGCTATGCGACTCTTATGACGGCAAAGGTCCCCGGAAATATGCCCTTGGCTCCGATACTCTTGGACGCGGCCCCATCACCTGGCAGGACCGCTCCAAAGTGACCGAATCGTTTGTTGCGGCTGCGATTCACTTTATCGAAAAAGCCCGCGCCCACAAGAAGCCCTTTTACATCAATCTCTGGCCTGATGACGTTCATTCTCCCTTCTTTCCACCCGAGGACATGCGGGGGGACGGCAAGAAGCGGACGCTCTACAACAGCGTTCTGGATACCATGGACCGACAGCTTGGCGTTCTGTTCGACACCATTCGTCGGGACGAGGACCTGCGGAACAATACCCTCATCGTCTTCTGCTCGGATAACGGACCAGAGCAGGGGGCCGGTATCGCCGGACCGCTGCGGGGCCTGAAGGCCATGCTGTATGAAGGAGGGATTCGCTCGCCGCTGATTGTGTGGGGACCGGGGCTGATTGAGTCAAGACAGGCAGGGACGGTCAACCGACACTCTTTTCTGGCGGCCATCGACCTGGTTCCGTCTCTGCTGGCGATTGCCGGGGTTAAGGTGCCGCAGGATGTTCAGTTTGATGGGCAGCCGCTGGAGGATGTGCTGACGGGCCGATCAAATCGCTCACGTCAGGGGCCGTTGTTTTTCCGCCGGCCTCCAGATCGGGATGCAATCTTCGGAATCGATGACCTCCCTGATCTTGCAGTGCGTGAGGGCGAATGGAAGCTGCTTTGTGAGTATGACGGGTCAAACGCTCAGCTATACAATCTTGCTGCTGATCCCGCCGAACGGCGGAACCTCGCATCTGAGTATCCTGAACGGGTCGAGCGACTGACCCAGGCGGTGATTCAATGGCATCGGTCTATGCCGCCGGATCGCGGTGCAACTTACGGAAAAAAGAATAAAGAAAAACCGTAATCCGCTGTCAAGTCAGATACGCAAAGCTATTTACCAGTCCGATCGCTGTCAGCAAGAACAAATAGCATTATCAAACGTATCAACAGCAGAGGTGCAGCAATGAAGATCGCATTATACAGCAATAAACCCTATACACAGCGATATTTCGAGATGGCCAATAAAGCTTTCGGCCATGAAATAATCTATTTGGAACAGCGGCTGGGACCTGATACGGTAGAACTTGCCAAGGGCTGTCAGGTTGTCTGCGTGTTTGTCAATGATGTTCTGGATGCTGTGGTATTGACCCGCCTGGCGGAGCTGGGAGTTCGGCTGATTGCCCTGCGATGTGCCGGATTCAATAACGTGGAACTGGATACGGCTGAGAAACTGGGACTTTCGGTGGTCCGCGTTCCTGCCTATTCGCCTTATGCTGTGGCCGAGCACACGATTGCCCTGATGCTGGCGCTGAATCGTCGGACGCATAAGGCCCATGCACGGGTTCGTGAGGGTAATTTTTCACTGGAGGGCCTGCTGGGTTTTGATATGTACCAGACGCCGGTGGGCATTATCGGCACGGGTAAAATCGGCGCTCTTGTGGCCCGGATACTGCATGGCTTCGGGTGCGATTTATACGCCTATGATGTTCATCCGAATCCGGACTGTCTGAAACTGGGTGTCAGGTATGTATCGCTGGATGAATTGTACAGGACGTGCCGGATTATTACCCTGCACTGCCCGCTGACCCCGCAGACATATCATCTGATCAATGCCGAGTCTATCGGTAAAATGCAGGATTGTGTGATGCTGATTAATACCAGCAGAGGAGCACTGATCGATACCAAAGCCGTCATCGAGGGACTCAAAACCGAACGGATTGGCTATCTTGGCCTGGATGTCTATGAGGAAGAAGGCGATTTATTCTTTGAGGATTTGTCCAACCAGATTATTCAGGATGATGTCTTTGCTCGGTTATTGATGTTTCCCAATGTCATCATTACCGGGCATCAGGCCTTTTTCACCCATAATGCCCTGACTGCGATTGCTGAAACGACGCTGTCCAATATTAGTGAATTCGAGCAGGGCCGCTGCCAGAATGCCGTTCTATGCCAGAACATGGTTTCCCACAAAAAATGCGGTCGTCAGTCGCATTAAATCCTGATTGCAGCAATCAGAAGGGTGATTTTTTTCTTGTACTGCTCTCAAACAGGGTCTAATATGGATTGCTGGAATTGCAGCATAACCAGTTTCAGGAGCATGGAAAGGAGTCTATATGGCCACGGCATTAACGGCAGCAGAACAAAAACGACTGGATGCATACTGGCGTGCGGCAAATTATCTGTCCGTCGGACAGATTTACCTATATGATAATCCCTTACTCAAAAAGCCGCTGTCTATCAAGCATATCAAGCCTCGTCTGCTTGGGCATTGGGGTACGACGCCGGGGTTGAATTTCATCTATGTCCACCTGAATCGGATTATAGACAAATACGACCTGAATATGATTTATATTGCAGGCCCCGGCCACGGCGGTCCGGCCTTGGTTGCCAATACGTATCTGGAGGGTACGTATACAGAATTTTACCCGGCCGTGACGCAGGATGAACAGGGGATGAAAAAGCTCTTTAAGCAGTTTTCGTTCCCCGGCGGCATCCCCAGCCACGTCGCCCCGGAAACACCCGGCTCCATTCACGAGGGGGGAGAGCTTGGGTATGCCATTTCTCATGCCTACGGGGCGGTGTTTGATAATCCGGACCTGATTGCCGCCTGTGTGGTCGGTGATGGGGAAGCCGAAACCGGGCCGCTGGCGGCTTCCTGGCATTCCAATAAATTCCTCAATCCTGCCCGCGACGGGGCTGTCCTGCCGATTTTGCATTTGAATGGCTATAAGATTAATAATCCCACGCTGCTGGCCCGGATCAGCAAGCAGGAATTGCAGGAACTGTTCAGGGGGTACGGCTATAAGCCTTATTTTGTCGAGGGTTCCGACCCGAAAAAACTTCACCCGCTAATGGCCGAAACACTTGACAAGATAATTGCTGAAATCCGCCGAATACAGACCGACGCCCGCAGTAAGAAAGGGATTAAACGTCCTCTGTGGCCGATGATTATTTTCCGTACCCCCAAAGGCTGGACTGGCCCGCGTCTGGTGGATGGAAAGCCCGTCGAGGGGACCTGGCGATCGCATCAGGTGCCATTTTCAGAACTGGCGGAGAAAAAATCTCACATTCGCCTGTTAGAAAAATGGATGAAAAGCTATAAGCCCAGGGAATTATTTGATGCCGAGGGCCGGTTTAAGCCTGAACTGGCGGCATTGGCTCCCAAAGGGGCAAGGCGGATGGGGGCCAATCCCCACGCCAACGGCGGAGTCCTGCTCAAAGACCTCAAGATGCCGGACTTTAAGGCGTATGCTGTCAAAGTACCCAGACCCGGCAACGTTACCGCTGAAGCCACACGGGTTATGGGTGCCTTTGTTCGGGATATCATGAAAAATAACCCCGACAATTTCCGATTGTTTGGGCCGGATGAGACCGCCTCCAACCGTCTCGGGGCGGCTTTTGAAGTGACGGATAAGACCTGGGTGGCCGACCAGCTTCCAACCGATGAACATTTAGGTCCTGACGGACGGGTGATGGAAATTCTCAGCGAACACACCTGCCAGGGCTGGCTGGAAGGGTATCTTCTGACCGGAAGACATGGGCTGTTCTCCTGTTACGAAGCCTTTATCCACCTGGTGGATTCCATGTTCAACCAGCATGCCAAGTGGCTTAAGGTTACGCGCAGCCAGATTCCGTGGCGGCGTTCTATTGCCTCGCTGAATTATCTGCTGACCTCGCATGTTTGGCGGCAGGATCACAATGGTTTCAGTCATCAGGACCCTGGTTTTATTGATCACGTGGTCAACAAAAAGGCTGATATTGTCCGAGTCTATCTGCCGCCGGATGCCAATACACTATTGTCGGTTACAGACCATTGCCTTCGCAGCCGCAATTATGTCAATGTGATTGTTGCAGGCAAGCAACCGGCTTTGCAGTATCTGGATATGGATGCGGCGATCAAGCACTGTACCGCCGGGATCGGCATCTGGGAATGGGCCAGTAACGACCGGGGCGGCGAGCCGGATGTGGTTCTGGCCTGTGCCGGAGATATTCCAACCCTTGAAATCCTGGCGGCTGCGTCAATTTTGCGAAAACAACTTCCGGAGTTGCGTGTTCGAGTCATCAATGTGGTTGACCTGATGACCCTCCAGCAGAAAGAGGAGCATCCCCATGGGCTTTCAGACAAACAATTCGACGCCCTGTTTACGGTCGATAAGCCAATCATCTTTGCCTATCATGGTTATCCATGGCTGATTCATCGGCTGACCTATCGCCGTACCAATCACGACAATCTGCATGTGCGGGGATATAAGGAAGAAGGGACCACCACCACGCCATTTGATATGGTCGTCTTGAATGATCTCGACCGGTATCATCTGGTGATGGATGTGATTGATCGCGTGCCCGGCCTGGCAGTCAAGGCCGCTTATCTACGCCAGCAGATGCGGGATAAGCGCATTGAGCATAAGCATTACATCTATGAACATGGCGAAGATATGCCTGAAATACGCAACTGGACATGGCCATTTTAAAGGCTGCGGCACTGTTTTAAAAAGGATGGATGACGACCAGTTTGCCTTTAGCCCGGAGTTTATCAGCCAGGATAGGGACAATCTTTTCGCGGGTTAGAATGCCTTTCTGGCAGAAGGTAATGCCGCCGGAGCCGGGATTTTTCCGGTTGCCCATCAAAAACTCGATGCGGTCTGCATCCATGAGGAGGTCATACAGTTCGGTCACAGAATTGGTCTCTTCAAATTTCGGCTCTGCGATATCCAAGATGTTGCAAAGCTGATTTAAAGTGACCGCTCCTTCTGTTGCCAGATCAATCCCTTCCATATAATATCGCGGGGGAGCGACCAGACTGGATGGCATGTCTTCCATTTCCAGAGTTTTATTTCCTTCGCGGGCAACAACTGCAGCGGTCGTTGCGCCGCAGACCACCTTGGCACCTGCGGATTGCAGAAAACGTCGAACGACGGCTGCATCTTTGGCCGGCTCCGAAGGGGGGCCGGTCAGAATAGTCACTGTCCGTCCGGGCCGGCATCGGGCATAAATCACCGTGGCGTCATCGTGCGACTGGCCGCCGGATAAATCACAGGCTTTCTCAAGAATCCTGTCACAGTACTCCGCCGCAGGGGTGTGATCGGCAATCAGACGACTCAGATAATCGGCAACCCGTTCGCTGCCCCAGCCGCCGATCAATTCTCTGCCTAAACCCGCCTGGCTGATACCGTCGCTAAAGAGTACGATTCCTTCTCCGGCAATCAGATAACAGCTATATTCGTGGGCTATCGCTCCTTCCATGAGGAACGGTTTTTGCGGCAGGACCGTGGCGATTCCCTGCCCGACCAAAACAGGAGCCGGGGCTTCATAAGCCAGAACCGTGGTCTGGCCATCATTCAGAATGCGAGCCGCACTGATCGCACAATACGGCATTTGCGGGTCCTTCCATTGTTCCAGCGTCTTGACGACAATCTGAAACGCCTGACGAAAGGAAAATCCGTTATCCAGTAATCCCTTGAACGTGGAAGTGCACAGTGTGGCTGCAATATGGGCCGAGGAGCCGGAGCCGACCCCATCGCACAGCAGGATTGTGGTCGCTTCTTCAGTGCGCCATTGCAGGATGGCATCGCCGCAAACATCATCAAAACGCTTGGGCATCTGCCGGGACAAAATGTCGATATGCAGGTATCCGGATTTCATTGTTCGGGTGCCAGCGGTTTCCGCGGAGGATTCTTTTCCTGGGCCATCTGCATCAGATTGTCCACCAGCCGTTGTCCCTGAGCGGAACTTTCACCCAGGAACTGAGCAATCCGGCGGGCCATATCAATCTGGTGGCTTAACAGGTTCTGAGCCTGCTGAAGTGTCTGGCTGCGCAGCTCGTCGAGCTGTTTACGTTCAGCCAGACTTTGTGTCATATCCACAAAGATCCCGACATATTGCTTTTCCTGCGGCAGGGCGTACACAATCTGGTGACAGACCAAACCGTATTTTTTATGTTCAATGAGGGCTTGCAGTCGCTCTTTCTGACCGCTGGCTACTTTTTCAAAGGTATCCGGGTCAATCAGTGTTGAGATATGCTTGCCGCATAAAGCCGTTGAACACATGAACATTCGTCGAAACGAGGGGTTCATGTTCAGGATGTTGAGATGTTCATCCAGAATAACAATCCCGTTGGGGCTGGTGTCGATAATCTTATCGGTTTTCTGCTCAGCCAGTCGTCGCATAAAGGGAATGCACATCTCCGGCTCGGCCATCTGGCGAAAGACAGCAATGGCCTGCTGACGGCAAGTCGAGTACCCGCATGCTCCGCAATTCAACTGGTCGGAAGGATCCTTTTTGCCGCTCATTTCCAGAATAATCCGGATGACTTCCTCGTTAATTGGTTCCTCAGCCACGGGATTGAGTCGATATGGCTTTTCGGTAATGCCCGCAGGAATCGCTTCGATGGATTCCACGCCGGGCAAATTGGCCGCATAGTCCAGCACGGCTTTGCGACGCTGGAATACCGGTAGTGTCTGTTGAGGCACGGCCGGGCCGTTAATACAGCCCTGTCGGCAAAACAGCGGTTCGACCAGAACATGCTGTCCCTTCCCGTCTCCGCAGGAGGCGATCCATTCCCGGATTTCCTCGACACCGCTCATGGCCAGGGTGTTCTCGGCCAGCATATCGGTGTTCTCCGAAGCTGTTTTCAATGCTCCCCCGGCCAGGGCAAACAATCTTGCCCATCCGGCGGGCTGCTGATCAAACGGACTTTCTTCCAGATTGGCCAGATTGAGATGGTCTGATTCAAACCATTCTTCCAATTCCTGAAACGTTAGTACTGCATCTATGGGTTTGTCCGGATAGCGGTCTGCCTCGGCCTTTTTGGCCACACAGGGACCGATGAAAACCACCCTGGTCCCCGGCCCCAGTTGAATCTTGAGCATACGGCCGTGGGCAATCATCGGTGAAACCACCTGTGCCAGATTAGCGGCCAGTTGCGGCTGCAGCCGTTCGATAAACCCCACCACAGCAGGGCAGGCCGTACTGATGCAGGCTCCCTGCTGGCACTGCTCAAAATACTGGCGTGTCGCCTGAGCAACCGGATACGCTCCGACGGAGGTTTCCGCGACAAATGCAAATCCAAGTTTGCGCAGAGCACTGGGCAGACGCTTCTGCTGCCAGGGCTGGAAAAAGGCAGCAAACGACGGGGCAATTGTTACGGCCACCGGTCCGCCTTGATGCAGTAAATCCCGAACCATTTCCACATCGTTGCGATAAACCTTGGCTTTTTGAGGACATTCTCGAATGCAGGTCCCGCAGCAGATGCATTTTTGCGGGTCGACATACGCCTGCCCATCACGGATCCCGATGGCGTGGACCGGACAGATGCGAATGCACCGGTAGCAGTCCCGACATCGGGCTTTATTCGTAAACACGACTTGATTGGGCGTCTGCATGGTTCGAGTTCCTTAACTAATTCAACTTGTAATGTCCCATTTCGTCGCGGCTAAGACCAGCAGCTTCAACCTCTTGTTTTTTTGTTCGCGGTATACTCAAACCGATTGAGTATCAACATCAGGCACGGACATTTAACTGGTTATCAATCTCCCGGGTTGCTGTTTTCAGGTCGCATTTATGCAGAATCGTATCGCCGATTTTGACCGTGGGTCCTTTAGTGCATGCCTCAAAGCAGAATGTCGCCTTGATGTGCAGCTTATCATCGATGCCTTTGGTACGGGCGGTATCCAGCAGTTGCGTCAACAGCGTCTGAGAGCCGCGGAGGTAGCAGCCGGTTCCCACGCAGACCGATACATTCAGCTTGCCGTCACCATTGCCTTCCGACAGGTTGATGGCACTGCCGCACAGCCGTTTGCGGCTGTTGTATTCAGTATGCAGGATCTCATGAGCCTTATGGCTGCCGGGTTTTTCCAGAGTCGTCTGGTAGCACTGCTGAATATAGGGGTTATCCTGCGACTTATGAAGCTGGAGAGTCTTATCGGCTTCATAAAGGCCTTTGGCACGCTGCAGGATGACCTCGCTGCCTTCACAGACCGGCTGGCCGGCCCCGGCAACGCATCCACCCGGACAGGCCATCACTTCAATTAAATCATAATCACAATTGCCGGCCTTGACCTGATCGGCAATCTTGCGGGCATTGGACAGGCTGTGTACAATCGCCAGTTTCAGATAAATGTCCCCGATTCGCAACGTCTTGCTGAGGATACCGGTGTTGCCGCGGACCTCGGTGAAATCAGGATTTTCCAGCCGTGTCCCGGTCAGCTTCTCATAGGCATATCGCAAGACCGCTTCACTGACACCTCCGGTGGTGCCGAAAATCACGCCGGCACCGGTCTTAAAGCCCATCGGCATATCGAGCGATTCGGGAGTCAGTTTATGGAATTGAATACCGGCCTGCTTAATCATCTTGCCCAGTTCCTGGGTCGTCAGGACCGCATCTACATCGGCACCGGCCGGACCACGAAATTCAGGACGTTTGGCCTCGAATTTCTTGGCCGTACAGGGCATAATCGATACCACATACAGTTGTTCCGGCTTGATCTTTAATTGGTCCGGCAAAGTGGTCTTGGCTAATGAACCGAACATCTGCTGCGGGCTGCGGCAGCTCGACAGATTCGGAAGCAGTTCGGGATAATACTGCTCGGCATACTTGACCCAGCCTGGGCAGCAGGAGGTAAACAGCGGCAGCTTCTTGCCCAGAGTTTTACGTTCTATAAATTCTGTCGCTTCTTCCAGCACCGTCAAGTCGGCGGCAAAGCTTGTATCATACACTTTGTCAAAGCCGATTTTTTTCAGAGCAGCGACAATGCGCCCGGTCGTAGCCACGCCGGGTTCCAGTCCGAACATCTCGCCGAGGGCCACACGCACCGCCGGGGCAATCTGAGCCACGACAGTCACATTCGGGTCATTAACGGCTTTCCAAACCTCCTCAATTTCGCTCTTGGGAACAATCGCACCGGTGGGGCAGACGCTGGCACAAAGGCCGCAGTTGACGCAATCAACCTGCCCCAGGTCTTTATTGAACGCCGGAGCGACGACGGTGTTGGCACCGCGGCCGGCAAAGTCAATTGCACCTATACCCTGAATTTCGCTGCAAGCCCGGACGCAGTCGCCGCAGAGAATGCATTTATTCGGATCACGTACCAGCGAGGGGCTGGAGGTATCGGCCTGCATATGTTTGGGAATGGACGGGAATCGCACCTCCGTCACACCCATCTGCCGGGCTAGTTCCTGCAGCTTGCAGGCGTCGGATTTATCACAGGTGGTACAGCTCTGGTGGTGGTTGGCCAGCAGCAGTTCCAGAAACACCCGCCGCATCTTGCGAAGCTGGTCGGTATGTGTGCGAACCACCATGCCGGGAGTCGGCACTGTGCTGCACGAGGTGACCACGCCCATGCCGTCAATTTCCACGATGCACAACCGGCAGGCGCCATAAACGCTTAATTTTGAATGATAGCAGAACGTCGGCAGTTCAATGCCTGTTGATCGAATCAGCTCCAGCAGATTCTTTTGCCCGTTGATCGCAACCGGCTGACCGTTCAGAAGGATCTGTTCATTGGTTCCATTGGTATTCATGATTATACTCCAGCAACCGCGTTAAACTTGCAGGCCTGGGCACAGGCGCCGCAGCGTATGCATTTATCCGCGTCAATTTTATGAGGTTGTTTCCGTTCGCCTGTGATTGCCCCGACAGGACACTTCTTGGCACATAATCCGCAGCCTTTGCACAATTCGGCTACAATTTCCGGCATCGCCAGCGCCTTGCACGCACCGGCAGGGCAGCGTTTCTGGAAAATATGCGCTTCGTATTCATGCCGGAAATAATTCAGCGTGCTCAATACCGGGTTGGGGGCCGTTTTGCCCAGCCCGCACAGCGAGCCTTTCTGGACGGCTTCGGCCAGCGTCTGGAGGGTGTCCAGGGTCTTGGCAGTGCCCTTGCCTTCCATAATTTGTTCCAGCAGCAGCAGCATCTGCTTGGTGCCTTCCCGACAGGGGATGCATTTGCCGCACGATTCATTCTGTGTAAACCGCATGAAAAAGTGAGCGATCTGCACCATGCAGGTCTTGTTATTCATCACCACCAGACCGCCGGAACCTACCATGGCCCCGATCTTTTTGACCGTGTCGAAATCCAGAGGATAATCCAGGTGCTCTTTAGTCAGACACCCGCCGGATGGTCCGCCAATCTGAACGGCCTTGAAGGCATCCGGGTCGATTTCGCCGGTGGCATCCGTGACGCCGCCGCCAATATCAAACACGATTTGCCGCAGTGTCGATCCAAACGGAACCTCAATCAGTCCCGTATTGGCCACATGGCCGGTCAGGGCAAAGGTTTTGGTCCCCGGTGAGCCTTGCGTGCCGCACTCACGATACCAGCCTGGCCCGTTGGTGATGATCAACGGGACACAGGCCAGGGTTTCTACGTTGTTAATCACGGTGGGTTTGCCCCACAATCCAGATTGTGCCGGGAACGGGGGTTTGGGACGCGGCATTCCGCGCTGGCCTTCAATCGAGGCCATCAAAGCAGTCTCTTCGCCGCAGACAAATGCACCGGCACCTTCCATGACCTCACAGTCAAAGGCCATGCCGCTGCCGAATACATCTGCTCCCAGGATGCCCAAAGCCCGTGCATCCTCCACAGCCTTGCGTACCCGTTCCACAGCCAGCGGGTATTCCGCACGAACATATACATATGCAAAGTCCGCTTCGATTGCACGACCGGCAATCATAATGCCTTCCAGTACCCGGTGTGGATTGCCTTCCATTAGACTGCGATCCATAAAAGCACCCGGATCGCCTTCGTCTCCATTGCAAACGACATATTTCCTGTCGGATTTCTGCTGCAGGGTCAGTGCCCACTTTTTCCCTGTGGGAAAACCGCCGCCGCCGCGTCCTCGCAAGCCCGACGCCGTAATTTCTTCGCAGACCTGCTGGGCCGTCATCTTGGTATAAGCCCGGCGAGCCGCCTGATAGCCGCCTTGGGCGATATATTCCCGGATATCCTCCGGATCAATGTGGCCGCAATCACCCAGCTCGATGCGTTTTTGCTGGGCATAGAAAGGGATCTCTTTTTGCGTATGACAGACCTGGCCATGTGCCGGATCCACATACAGCAGCCGTTCGACCTTGCTTTTATCAATGAGTGTGGTCTTGATGATTTCGGCTGCATCCTCAACCTTGACTTTCACATAAAGGATACCTTCCGGTTCAATCGTGACCAGCGGGCCCATCTGGCAGAATCCCTGGCAGCCGCTCTTGCTCAGATGAATCTGGCCTTCATTGCATTCCTCCAGTGCCACAACTGCGGTCAGTCCGTTGGCTTGGACTTCTTTTTTCAGGGCTTCAAATACTTTCAATGAGCCATTCGCGACACAACCGGTACCCGCACAGATGATGATACGATGCTGGATGGGCTTGGCCGCCTTGTCATAACCCTCTTTAATCTGTTCCAGGTTTTGCATATCAGTAAGCATTAGTTTCGTTCCTTTTTGATGATTTCATCGACAATGGCCACCGCCGCTTCGGGGGTGACCTGGCCGTGCACTTCTTCATTGACTGTCATTACCGGGGCCAGTCCGCAGGCTCCCAGGCATGACACCGGCTGAACCGTGAACAGCATGTCTGTTGTCGTATTATTTTCCGCTGTAACATTCAGTTTTTTGAACAAGGCGTCTTTAATCTTGCCCGAGCCTTTGACATGGCAGGCTGTACCCTCACAGATATGAATGACATACTTGCCTTTGGGTTTGAGGGCAAAATTGGCATAGAAGCTGGCGACCCCGTACACCTTGGCAGGGGACACACCCAGCGAGGTTGCGATAAATGCCATCACTTCTTCAGGTAAATACCGGTATTCTTTCTGGACTTCCTGCAGAATTGGAATCAGCCGTGATGGATTATGCTGATGTTTGTCAAGAATTCGGCATACTTTTTCAAACCGCCGAACCTGCTCCTGCTGAGCATTACAACACGATGAACACATGATTATCCCTTTCTATCTATAGACGCTGACCGTTGTCAGCTATCATTCGTATTCAGATTCAGAATATATACCTGTATGTTATTTGTTAGCTGCCTTTAATTTGCTGGATAAGACCGCCAGACTGGCCGCCAGATCAACCTGTTCCACGATGGTATTATCACTCACACTGAGTTTTACCGGCGTGAAATTCCATATTGCGTGAATGCCGGCCTTTATCAGCATATCGGCAACCGGCTGAGCCACTTTACCCGGGACTGTCAGAATGCCGATTTGAATATGCATCCGCTCCGTCAGAGAAGAAAGCAATTCGATATCAAACACGGGTTTGCCGTGAATTTTCATTCCGATAATTTCAGGGTTAGAATCAAACGCGGCAACGATATTCAGGCCATAACGGGCAAACCCATCATATCCCAGCAAGGCTTGTCCCAGATTGCCGGCCCCGACAAGAATCGCATCCCGCATATTGTCCCACCCCAGCAGGCGTTCAATGGCACCGATAAGTTCGCGGACATTAAATCCGACCGCAGGCTGACCAGTAACCCCAATCCCGGCCAAATCCTTGCGAACCTGGATTTGTTCCAGACCGAGGCGGTCTGCAATCAGGGTGCTGCTGACGTGCTCACTAGATGACTCAATCTCTTTGAGAATAGTCATATACAGTGGTAAGCGTCGCACCGTTGGAACAGATACACTGGTTAACTCTTTCAATGTTTGGTTCTCCATCTATGAGTATATGTTATCGATACCATTATATCGATAAATATATATCATTTCTTGAAAGATGTCAACCTTAATTTTGTGAAAAAAATCACTATATTTAAAATAATAATATAAATAATTAATATACATATTATTTAATGTGTTATATATCACAATAAATTGTGTTGGTGTTATAAAAGCTTAGTTTTCTGAATTGAGAATCAAGGCTATTTGGGTCTTATATGTCTTCCGCCTGGCCCAGTTCCAACGGTTCTGCCAATAGAAGCAATTCGACTCCGCAGACAGCCATTGCATTGCTCCGCTGTCTCATTAATGCAGGCTTTTCCAGGATAAATCTCATATTTTTCACGGTATTGCACCGGAGTCAGGTTCGGCATCACAACATTGGCTCCCCGCATTAGCCCTAATTCCCGTCCGCTTTCCTTATTGATGGTTGCAAGGGCGGTGGTGCTGGGGATATTGGCATCCGGACGGACAAGCCGCGTCAGGGCGACTACCTTATAGGTCATTAATTCCGTGTTCGGAACCTGTTGGGCTGGATCAATATCAAAATGGATTTCACCTCGTCCCAAAGGCGTATTCGGACTGGGAATAAAGGGCCCCACCCCTATCATGTCCAAATCCATCGTACTAAATATCTGGATATCTCGGGCCAGGATTGCATATGTCTGGCCGGGAATACCAATCATCACGCCGCTGCCAGCCTCGTACCCCAGTTCCTGAAGCTGCCGCAGGATTTCAAATCGATCGGATTTTTTCCCCGGCAGCGAGGGGTGAATTAATTCATATAAATGCGAATCGGAGGTCTCAAATCGCAGCAGGTAACGATCTGCCCCGGCCTGTTTCCAGAGTTTCAATTCGTCGTAGGGTCTTTCACCCAGGCTCAGCGTTACAGCCAGCGGCGTTTGTGTTTTGATTTCTCGAATCACTTCAGCCAGCCAGTCGGCGGTGATCCCATAATCTTCACCGGCCTGCATGACCACAGTGCCATAGCCCAGCCGCACGGCCTTCATCGCACACTCTAAAATCTCCTCCCGCGTCATCCGATAGCGTTCGATGGTTCGATTGCCTGCAGCCAGCCCGCAATAGGCGCACCTGCGCACACAGTGATTGGAAATTTCAATCAGGCCGCGCAGATGTACCTCGTCGCCAACTGTGGCTTTGCGTACTTGATCCGCTCGTGCCCAGAGCGTCTCAAGGGCCTTTTCGCTGGTTTCTCTAAGCCAGTGTTCTATTTCATGCAGAGTGATCGGTTCCATTATGACGCTTGTTCTTTCTGTTTGAATTGGCGATATACTTCACGTGCCGCCGGGAATGGCTCCAGAGCACGCTCAAAAATACCAAGGCTGTAGGCTATGACCAGCCCATAATTCGTAATCGGCACACCCGCCTTGCGGCATTCCAGCAGTCGCGAGAGCATCTGGCGCCGATTCCACATGCAGGCGCCGCAGTGAATAATCAGTTTATACTTGCTGATATCCTCCGGCCAGTCCCGTCCGGCCAAAATCGTAAAATCGAGCTTGCCGCCGACATAATGTGTCAGCCATCGCGGAATTTTCACACGACCGATATCTTCTCCAATTGGATGATGGCTGCAAGCCTCGGCAATCAGAACCGGATCACCTGCTTTCAGGTTATCGACTGCCATCGCTCCGAGTGTCTGTGTTACAAGGTCGCCTTTGAAGCGGGCAAACAAAATCGAAAAGCTGGTCATCAAGACCTCTTTGGGGGTATCTGCGGCAACCTTCAAAAACGCCTGCGAATCGGTCACTACCAGCTTTGGCGGTTCTCTCAGTTTATCAATTGCCGCTCGCAATTCCCGTTCTTTAACGACCATACAGCAGGCATCTCCGTCCAGTAAATCTCGTATCGTCTGGACCTGCGGAAGAATCAGTCTGCCCTTGGGGGCCTCTTTATCAATCGGAACAACCAGAATCGCCGTCTGTCCGGGTCCGACCAGGTCGGCCGCTATTGCTGGATTTTCAACAAACTCGGCAGGGGCATTATCCAGCAGAGCCTGTCGCAATTCAGTCAGCCCTCGTTTTTCTTTGGCGCTGACTAAGACTGTCGGCACCTTGTTATTGTGTAAAGCATCGATAATCTGCTGTTCCGGGCGAACCTGGTCAATCTTATTGAACAGGGCAATATAAGGGATTTTCAGTTCGGCAAGCTGGCTGGCAATAGCCTCTTCAAAGCCCCCCCACAAGCCATCGCTGACGATCACTGCCAAATCAGTCCGTTCAAAAACCTTGCGTGTCCGGGCAATGCGCAGTTGACCCAGCGCTCCCTCATCATCCACCCCGGCCGTATCAATAAACACCACCGGCCCCAGCGGCAGCAGTTCCATCGGCTTTTCCACCGGGTCAGTGGTTGTTCCCGCATGTTCGGATACAATCGACACATCCTGTCCAACAATGGCATTGAGCAGGCTGGATTTGCCGACATTGCGTCTGCCGAATAGCCCAATATGAAGACGTAAACTTTTAGGTGTTGTCTGATCCATGGTTTTTAGGTTTTGTTTTCTTTTTGGGGTGGCCTAACCGACAGACGGCCTCGGGGCTGATTATGGCCTCAAATTCCTGCTCTGTCAGCAGGTGCTGTTCTGTTACAAGCTGACGAATGGATTTCCCGGTCGTTTCTGATTCTTTGGCAATTCGGGCACAGATATCGTACCCGAGCTCAGGCAGCAGGGCAGTAACCACTGCCGTGGCATTTTCCACATATTGCCTGCATTGCTCGTGATTGGCCTTGATGCCTTCTACGCAATATTTTCGTAATATATTGCTGGCTACCGTCAGCAATTCAATACTTTCCAGCAAATTCGCTGCAATCACCGGCAAAAAGGCATTCAACTCAAGGGTGCCAGCCGAAGCGGCATGGGCAATCACGACATCGTTGCCCAGGACCTGCATTGCTGCCTGGCTGACTGATTCGGGAATTACCGGATTGACCTTGCCGGGCATAATGGATGAGCCGGCCTGTCGCGGCGGCAGGGTGATTTCTCGCAGTCCCCCCGCAGGTCCGCTGGACAATAGCCGCAAATCCCCGCTGATTTTTAACAGGGAACTGGCGCAGGCCTTTAGGATCCCCGACACCTCCACAAATACATCTGCATTTTGTGTGGCATCAATCAGGTTTTCGGCCCTGGCCAGTCCCAGACCAGTCAAATCTCGCAAGGTTTCTGTCACACGGAAAATATAGTCACGCGGTGCCGATAGTCCCGAACCGATCGCCGTTCCGCCCAGATTCACAACCCGCAGCCGTTCAACACATTTATAAACACGCCAGCGGTCTCGGTTGATCGCTTCTGCATACGCTGACATTTCCCGCCCGAGGGTGGTCAGTACGGCATCCTGGTATTCCGTTCGTCCGATTTTGACCACATTGGCAAACTCTTTTTCTTTGGCCTGAAATGTTTCCTGCAGGGCAACCAGAACTTTTTCAAGTTGCTGGATCGATTGAATTGCTGCGACACGCAACGCTGTCGGAAACGTATCATTGGTCGATTGATAGCGATTGATATCTTCCAGCGGATGAACGCGGTCATAGCTGCCCAGCGGCAGATTCAGGATTTGCAGTGCCCGGTTAGCCAGGACTTCGTTGACATTCATATTCAGGCTCGTTCCTGCTCCACCCTGGAACAAATCCACCCGGATATGTTCATCAAGCAAACCCGCAGCCATCTGGGCACAGGCTCGTACCATTGCGTCGCCTTTGGCAGGCTCGTCGGCCCATTCACCAAGCTCAAGGCAGGTCTGGATACAGGCCTGCTTGACTACCCCATAGGCACGAATAAATCCAGACGGTACCGGCCGGGACGAGTAGGGGAAATTCTCCATTGCCCGTACGGTATGAATTCCGTACAGTACCTCTGCCGGGATGTCCATTCGCCCCAGCGAATCCTGTTCTGATCGATATCTCTGGGCCATGTCAGCAATAGACGTCCCGCTTGCCGGATCGAACCGCTTCGAGCATTTTTGTGCTGCGCATTCTGGGTTTGTCATCCATGCTGTTTAAGGTTTTTTCGATCAATTTCAACCCGGCCTGCCTGGTGGCTTCCGATGCGTAGTCCTGCAAGTATTCCAAAAAGGTTGATAGGGCGTTTGGGTCGCAGTGTTCTTTGATCAAGCCCGGCTTGGCCATATCCATAAAGTCCTGTCCGGTCCTGCCGAGGCGATAGCATCCTGTACAAAAAGAGGGAATATAGCCTAATTCTGTAATGTCCCGAATGACCTCATCCAGCCCACGGTGGTCACCCAGCGAAAATTGTGCCTCATCCAGCACATCCTTGCCCTCAACATAACCGCCGGGATTGGTGCGGGAGCCTGCCGATATTTGAGATACACCCAGGGCAAAGGTTTCACGCCGCATATTTGGATTTTCGCGGGTGGACATAATAATGCCCGTATAGGGTACTGCCAGCCGCAGAATGGCAACAATCTTGCGAAACTCGACATCTTCGACCGGTTTTGGCGGGTGACTGGCCATGTCCGACCCCGTGGCCGGCTCAAGTCGCGGTACGCTGATGGTGTGCGGGCCAACGCCAAATTTGGCTTCCAGATGATGGATATGCTGCATCAGGGCCAGGAGTTCATAACGCCAGTCGCACAGACCAAACAAGACACCAATCCCTACGTCATCGATGCCTGCCTCCATCGCACGGTCCATCGCAGACACTCGCCAGTCATAATCGACTTTCTTTCCACCTAAATGTACACTCTTATAGGTCTGTCGATGATAAGTCTCCTGAAACAATTGATAGGTTCCAATCTTGGCCGCTTTGAGCTGCTTAAATTCTTCCAGGGTCAACGGGGCCACATTTACATTGACCCGGCGGATTTCACCCGGCCCGACTTTGACAGAGTAAATCGTCTCAATCGACTTCAAAACATACGAAAAACCTTCTTTGGGATAACTTTCTCCGGCCACCAGAAGGACACGTTTGTGACCTTGTTTGACCAGTTCTTCGACTTCCCTGTAAATTTCAGGCTGGGTCAGGGCTCTTCTTTTAATCTCTTTATTTCGAGCTCTGAATGCACAATATAAACACTCGTTGCTGCAGAGGTTGGAAATATATAAAGGAGCAAACAATACCAGACGACGTCCATAAATGGTTTCTTTGACCTTCTTGGCTGCATCAAACAGTTTGGCCAGCAATTCCGGATCACTGATGGTTGAAAGTATCGCGATATCCGGCAAATCTAACCCCTTCATTTCCAATGCTTTAGATATAACATCTTCGACTGCCGCCCGGTCTTTGCGAACCGCATGGCTGAGCGTCTGTTCAATCACTGAATCCTGAATAAAATCCGACTGTCCGTTCATTTTTATCTCCAAAAATCACATCATCAAAAACACAGAAAGAGCAGGTCGCAAATCAGATATAGCTCTTTGCCTGCTCTTATTATCTATCAAAACAGATGAAAATCCACCCATCTTTTCATATTTTACGCCATATTATAAAAGGCTGTTCAAATTAATGCAACAAATATCACCAATAATATTCTTTTTCGGAGCAATAAATGGATTTGTTGTTATATAATGTGAATAGTGGAACAATAATGCATGTATATTAAAAACCATATTTTATCTATTACAGCGAATCCAGATTCTCAGCTCTAAAAGATATGAAAAGATTGCTTATCCGGGTATAATTCTGAGGCACTAAAAAGAAAGGAATCCGATACGATGACCATGCTTGAGGAAATTCGCAATAAACGAGCCTTTATCTGTGATATGGATGGTGTGATTTATCATGGCAGAAAGGTTTTGCCTGGTGCCAAGCCTTTTATCAATTGGCTTAAGAAAAATGAGAAACCTTTTTTATTTCTGACCAACAGTTCCGAACGCACCCCCCAGCAACTTTCTGACCGTCTGGCCGGGATGGGGATTTCGGTTGGGCCGGATCACTTTATGACCAGCGCCATTGCCACTGCCAGTTTTCTGCGAAGCCAGTCCCCAGGTGCCAAAGTCTATGCCATTGGCGAAACGGGTTTAATGGAAGCCTTACGGGAAGGAGGAATGCAATTTGACAGCGAGAGTCCCGATTATGTTGTTTTTGGCGAGACCACCCATTATACGTATGATAAAATTGAAACTGCCATACGCTGTGTTCTTCGTGGTGCCCGGCTCATTGGCACGAATCCTGATGTTACTGGCCCGGGTGAAAAGGGGATTGTTCCCGCCTGCCGGGCGCTGATTTCCCCGATTGAGCTTTCTACGGGCCGCCAGGCGTATTTTATTGGGAAGCCGAATCCACTGATTATGCGGCATTCACTCAAGAAGCTTAATGTTCGACGTGAAGAAACGGTTATTGTGGGGGACCGTATGGATACGGATATTATTGCCGGCATAGAATCGGAAATCGAAACAGTCCTTGTTCTTAGCGGGATTACCAAAAAAGAAGAAATAGAACGTTATGCGTATCGCCCCAGCCTTGTACTGGATCATGTGGGGCAAATTGCTGAATCGCGATAAGTTACGGTCTGGGGTGAAATTGTTTGTGTATTTTTCGCAGCCGATCGTTGTCCACATGGGTATATATCTGGGTCGTGCGAATATCGGCATGCCCCAGCATCTCCTGCAGAGAACGCAAATCGACTCCGCCCGACAGCAAGTGTGTGGCAAAGCAATGCCTTAGCGTGTGGACTGTCATGGTCCTGGGCATTCCTGCCCGCAGGGCGTGCCGTTTTACGATTCGCCACAAATCAATCCGGTCCATCGCTCGCCCGGTCCGGGTCAAAAACAGGTTTTCGGGGCTTTTGGGTTTTTCTAAAGCTGGGCGAAGATTGTCCAGATATTGCTGGATGACCTGCCCAGCCACTGTTCCCAGCGGTACAATCCGTTCTTTACTTCCTTTACCAAAGCATCGGACATATCCGACCTTGATATTGACATCTCGAATCTTCAGATTGACAACTTCCGAAGCCCTCGCACCTGTGGCATACAACACCTCCAGCAGTGCTTTATCTCGCAGATAGTATGGCTCCTTCGGGTCCGGTGTATCCAGCAGCTTGAATATCTGCTCATATCCGGCCACACTGGGCAGACGTTTCCACAGCTTGGGGCCTTCCAGACTGCTGACAAAATCGTCCTTTAGCTTGCCTGTGGAAAGACAGAACCGCAACAGCATTTTGATGGCTACCATCGCCCGGCTGATTGAGGCTTCGACCTTACCTGCCCGGCTAATAGCTTTTAAATGTCCATAAATATGGGTCACTTCCAGGGCCGAGATTTCTTTCAAATTGATGCCCTGACAATACCGGCAAAATTCCAGCAAATCGCGTCCATAAGCCAGGACGGTGTTGGCGGATAATCCAGCTTCCAGGGCTAAATAGTCCAGAAATTGGCAGACTTCGGCCCCAATTGCATAGGTTCCCAGTTTCTTTTTTAGGGTGATGATTTGGTTGTTCAGCATACCCGAAATTCTAATTCGAAACTCAAGAATTGTAAATTGTTATCCTCAACTGGATAAAAAAGGGGGTTTTGACCCTTGAGAGTTGCAACAAAAGCCGATAGAATAACCCGGAATTTGATAAATAGGGTAAGACTATGAAAAATGGATTTTATCAGGCGATTATAGTTGGTTTATTGGTTGTTGTGGCTGGCTGTGCAAATCAGAACAAGCAGCTTAGCCAGCCATACTGTTTTGACGCCATCGGTACGGAAAAGCTGATGCAGGTTTCCGAAAAAGTGCTGCTGGACATGCAGTTTCGAATCCAGAAATTTGATGTCGACAATGGCATCATCCGTACCCATCCGCTTCGGGCCAAACAGTTCTTTGAGTTTTGGCGCCGGGATAATGTTGGTTTTTATAATTCGGCCGAGGCCAACCTGCAAAGCCTTCAGCGTTCTGTGGAACTGGTCTTTCGTACGGAACAAAATCGTGTCTGTGTAGAATGTATTACACTCGTCCAGCGGTTATCGCTGCCCGAAGAAGCCATCCGAGGCTACAATACCGCACCGGCCCTTTATACCGCCAGTGATCGCAGTAAACAGCGGCTTGAAGTGGAGCCGGAACGGCTTGAACAAATGCGATGGATTGATCTGGGACGTGATGACGCTCTCGAGTATCAAATTATAACTCAAATCCAGAAATCAATTGAAAAGGAACTCCGTTCATGAAAGTTCTCGTTTGCGGCGGGGCCGGATATATCGGCAGCAACATGACCGAACTGCTGAGTCGTGAGGGGCACAGCCCGGTCGTTTTGGATAATCTCAGCAAAGGCCACAGGGCCGCGGTTCAGAAAGCAGAATTCGTTCAAGGCGATTTTGGTGATTTCGACTTTACGGTCGAAGTGCTCAAGAAACACAAAATTGAAGCGGTTATGCATTTTGCTGCGTTCATCGAAGTGGGTGAATCGGTTGAACAGCCGCTGCGATACTATGATAATAACGTCAGCAAAACCCGCACACTTCTGGCGGCGATGGAAGCAGCGGGGGTGCAGAAATTCGTCTTCAGCAGTACCGCTGCCGTGTATGGCATGCCCGACCAGATTCCGATTACGGAAGACACCACCAAATGTCCCATCAATCCATATGGTGAAACCAAGTGGGCAGTGGAGCGGATGTGCCATTTCCAGAGCCAGACGGGTCGGCTGCGTTACGCGGCCTTGCGGTATTTCAACGCCTGCGGTGCCGGCTTTAATGCCACCCGCGGCGAAGACCACAAGCCCGAATCACACCTGATTCCGCTGATTATTCAGGCTGCTATGGGCAAACGTGACAATATCAAGATTTTCGGTACCGATTATCCGACGCCGGACGGCACCTGTGTCCGCGATTATATTCACGTTGAAGACCTCGCCAAGGCTCATTTGCTGGCATTGGCTCGGCTTGATTCAGAAGCCCAGCAGGTGTATAACCTCGGCAACGGCAAAGGCTATACGGTTCGTCAGGTGATTGACTGCGTTCGCAAGGTCTCCGGCAAAGCGTTTAAGGTGGTTGAGACGGGACGCCGTCCCGGGGACCCGCCGGTGCTGACTGCTGATGCAAGCAAGGCACGCAGTGTGCTGGGCTGGAAGACTGATTACCCAGAGCTGGAAAAGATTGTCGAGTCAGCATGGAAATTCCATATCGCCAATCCCAACGGGTATTGTGAATAGCACAACAGCCCCCTTTATTATCCACATAAGGAGAAATGACCGTGAAGACAATCAAACGGAATGTTGTTCGTTTTCTGAGTGATTACGGGATGGACTATCGGGATGTGGATATGGATGCCAATGTAAAGTTGTTTCTGGAGGAGATGCAGCGAGGCCTGGCCGGTAAGAAAAGCAGCCTTGAAATGATCCCTACTTACATCAGTGTCGAAGGCGATGTCCCCACCCATAAAAAGGTTATCGTTGCCGACGCCGGCGGGACCAATTTCCGGGTCGCTACCGTTTATTTCGACCATCAGAAAATGCCCGTGATTGAAAATCTCAAACTGTTCAAGATGCCCGCGGTGGATCGTGAGATGGGTAAAACGGAATTTTTCAGGACGATGGCCGGGTATTTTCGTGATGTCATTGAGGTTTCCAGCAATATCGGTTTCTGTTTTTCCTATGCGGTCCAGATGTATCCTAACAAGGATGGCCGACTGATTCGCTTCTCCAAGGAAGTCCGTGCCGAAGAAGTCAAAGGCCAGCTTGTCGGCGAAAATCTCAATCAGGCGCTGGATTCTCTGGGGATGGGGGGCAACAAGCATATCGTTCTGCTCAATGATACTGTCGTTACGCTGCTGGCGGGAATGGGTTATAAAAATAAGGTGTACAGCGGTTATATCGGGTTTATCCTCGGTACCGGCACCAACACCTGCTATATTGAGAAAAACTGTAATATCACCAAAAACAAGGACCTGGATCCGGCCAAGACTCAGATTATCAATACAGAATCCGGCGGTTTTGCCCGCGGTCATCGCGGCAAACTCGATATTGCCTTTGACAAATCCACCGCCAATCCCGGCGTCAACCCATTCGAAAAGATGATCTCTGGTGCCTATCTTGGCCCGCTGTTTGGGGATATTATCCGCAAGGCCTGCAGGGATGGCTTGTTTAGCAAAGCCGTCGCATCCCAACTAACCGCCCTCAAAGACCTTTCGACTAAAGAGATGAATGAGTTCATGATATATCCCTATGGCAGCAGCAGGCTGGCCGAAATCTGCAGGCGGGGCGGCGATGCGGACACCCTGACGATGTATCTGCTGGCCGATCGCACGACCGAGCGAGCGGCGAAATTCACAGCGATCAATCTTTCGTCCATGGCCATCAAGAGCGGCCAGGGCACCGACCCGTCCAGGCCCATCTGCATTGTCGCGGAGGGCACGACCTTCTACCAGATGAAGACCCTCAAATCTCGTGTCGAGTTCTATCTCAAACAATATCTGGAAAACAAGAAGGGCATCTTCACCGACATCATCTGTGTCGATAACGCAACCCTGGTTGGTGCGGCGATCGCGGGATTGACCAACTGAGTATGGACTCAGTATGTGATTGATATGGCATAGAGACAGTATAGAAGGAGAACCTTATGATATTGCCGTTGACGGAAAACTTTCGGGCGAAAGTTATTTCCCGGGGAATTGTTTTCGCTCTGCTGAGCCTGGGGATGATTTCGTTCTGGATGGCTGGAACATCATTATTTGGCAGTGTATCCGGCAAATCCTTATTTTTGCTGTTTTTTGCGGTACCCTTTTTTATTTTCAGTTATTTTTGCCTTCGCGATGCCTATCTGATGTGGACCGGCCCGTCTGTCTCCGCCATGAATCATTTGGCCTGGATTGTGGCGATTCTGGTGTTTATTGTATCCGGCGTGCTCTTGAATGATCTATTCGGTTCCCTTGATAAACAGCATGTGCATGGCCTTGCGTTATCAGGTCAATTTCTATCGTTATGCGCGGCAGGAGCCGGCTTTTATCTGACAAAATATAAACTGAGCCTATTGCTGAATATTCAAATGAATGAAGACTGGTCAAAAAGGGCTTCGGCCTGGCGTACCTATTTCACATGGCTGGCATTATTCCTGTGGGGCAGTATTGGTGTCGCATGGTTTGAATATGAGAAAAAGACAACGCAGCAAGGCGATGATAAAAATGTCTTGCTGGGAGTAATTGTCCCTCTTGCAGTTGCTATTATTTTTTATTACACCTGCATAGCCATCTTTTGCCGTCGGCCGAAAGAGCAGGAATAAAGGCATTAGTGCATTTTCTGCTCTATTGACAGTCCTTCGTTCATTGAGCCGCTGCGGAAACCCTGTAAATCGAGGGTGACATAGCCAAAGCCGATGGTCTTCAACTCATCCACAATCTGCCTGCGAACCGATTCACTCGTGATTTTCTGGAAATCGTCCGGCCGGACTTCAATCCGGGCAATTACCCCGTGATGGCGAACCCGAAACTCCACAAATCCCAGCCTTCGCAGTACCTCCTCGGCTTTTTCCACCTGGGCCAGTTTTTCCGGGGTAATCTCCATTCCGTAAGCCACCCGGCTGGCCAGGCACGGTGAGGCCGGCAAGTCTGCTGTAGGCAACCCCAGTTGCCGGCTGTATTCCCGAATTTCTGCCTTGGTGATCTCCGCATCCATCAGCGGGCTAAGTACTCCAAATACCTGGGCCGCATGGTGCCCGGGACGGTAATCGTCTTTGTCATCAAAATTGGCCCCGCAAAGGACATAATCGATCCGCTCCTGCCAGGCTTTTTCAGTGAATAATTTGTACAAGCGGCTTTTGCAATGAAAACACCGGTCTGCTTTATTGGCCCGGTAAGCATCGTTGTCCATCTCATCGACCGGGATTTCCTCCAAGCGGCAGCCAACCAGCTTGGCAATCTCACGGGCCTGAGCCAACTGATGGGCGGATAGCGAACTGCTGATCCCGATACAGGCCAGCACATTGGAAGTACCCAGCGTGTCCACGGCGATTTTCAGCAGAAAGCTGCTATCTACCCCGCCAGAAAAGGCGACCAGTACACGTTTCAGGCCGGACAGTTTCTGCCGAAGATGGTTCAGTTTGTCATGGGAGATTGGGGGCATCAATATAGTTAAATACTGGTGATATCGGAATTACTATGAACTATGAACTCAAAACTACGAACTTTTATCAAAGCCGAAGATGGGATTTGAACCCACAACCCCGGCTTTACGAAAGCCGTGCTCTACCGTTGAGCTACCTCGGCGGAAAAAAATGAATATATCTAACCACAGGGGTTTTGTAAAGACTTTTTCCAGCCAGTCCGGGTGTTTATTTCTCTGAAATTAGGCTTTACAGGGGAATAATATCGAATACACTGGATACAGTTACAGAGGTTGGGTTATTTGACAAGTGTAAATTAAATATATCCAGACAACACTTATCTTGAAAGGGCGAATTATGAGCTTATGGCAGGAATTCAAAACATTTGCGATGCGCGGTAACGTGATGGACATGGCCGTTGGTATCATTATCGGTGCCGCATTTGGGCAGATTGTCAATTCATTAGTCAAGGATGTGATTATGCCGCCCATCGGGATTCTTCTGGGCAAGATGGATTTTTCCAAACTTGGCATCACGCTTAAAGCGGCAGTGATGGAAGGGGATAAGGTTGTTGCAGAGGCAGTGAAGATCAATTATGGGGTATTTATCAATACGGTAGTGAATTTTCTGATTGTTGCCGTTGCGGTGTTTGCGATGGTTAAAGTCATGAATATGGCCAAGAAGAAAGAAGAAGCCAAACCGACGCCGCCGCCAGCTCCGACTAAAGAAGAATTGCTGCTGACAGAAATCCGGGATATCTTAAAATCCAAATAACAGAGGTGTCTGGTCCACTTGGCCGGGTGGCCTGAGGGGTTAGCTCTGCTGGATTTTGTGAATTTGTTCGCGGCAGTGCCGGTGCCACTGTTCGGCACCATAGGCGCTGAAATATTCAAAGGATTCGTCGCTGGCCAGATCGCCTAATAGAATCTTGCGATGGTCAGGATTGGGGATTTCCACGATCACATGCCGCCGGACTCTTTCCAATTCTTCGACAAACCGCCCATGGGTCTCGGTAAAGAGCTCCTCAAGTTTTTTCCGGATATGCCCGGCATAGGCTGGACAATTGCCGTCGGTCCCGATGGCAATTTGTAAATTACCCCGTTTAACCACCGCCGGGACATAAAAATCACATAACTCCGGCTGATCCACCACATTGCACAAAATCTCGAGTTCCTGGCAGTCTGCGTAGATCTGTTTATTCACTGCCATATCATTGGTTGCGGCAATACACAAAACCGCACCCACCAGATAATCCTTCCTGTAAGTACTTATCACCAATTTCACATTGGGCAGGTTAAATGCGGACACCATATTGGCCGGTACATGTTCAGCAACGACTGTCACACGTGCTCCGGCTTCAACCAGGGATTGTGTTTTCCGCAGGGCTACCGTTCCCCCGCCTATGACCACCGTCCGGCGGTTTGACAATTCAAGATAGATTGGATATTTAGCCATACTCATATTATAACCCGTTTTGGGATGTCCAGAGCAAAAAAATGGGGTAATTCGTCAAAAAATACAACTTCAAGGTTAGAATCTTCAGTTTTCAGTCGAAAAACGCGAAAAATTTGCTAAAATAGACGCAAACTTTTATCTTTAATATGAATAATTGAGCCATGACCATAAAATCCATACAATTACAGACGCCACTGGATGATGCGGACGTCAAAGCCTTGCGGGCTGGCGATGAAGTCCGGATCAGCGGCTATGTCTATGCTGCCCGGGATCAGGCCCATAAGCGGCTATGTGCCCTGATTGAGCAGGGGCAGCCATTGCCATTTGACATTCGTGGAGCGATGATCTATTTTGTCGGTCCGACACCCGCCAGGCCCGGCCAGGTTATCGGAGCTGCAGGACCGACCACCTCCAGCCGGATGGACGCCTTTAGTCCGATGCTCTACTCGCAGGGCCTTAAGGCTACGCTGGGCAAAGGCTACCGCAGTTCCGAAGTACGCCAGGCCCTGCAGCAGCACACTGCAGTTCACTTGTCCACGCTCGGCGGGGCGGGGGCGCTGCTCAGCAAACACATTGTCGCAAGCGAACTGGTCGCCTACGAAGACCTGGGTGCGGAAGCCATCCGCAGGCTCACATTTAGGGATTTTCCGGCTGTCGTTGCGTATGATGCGTATGGTAATACTGTTTACCAGCTGTAACCAGCTTTGGTTTCCAATAATAATAAACCGATAACAATATGAGGTAGTTTGAATGAAAGTTGCATTAATTGGCCTGCCCCAATCTGGCAAGAGTACGATCTTATCCGCTATCTCCGGCAAAGCCCCGGCGATGATGGGGTCCACTGAAATCCATGAACAGATTGTGCCGGTACCCGATGAGCGGCTCGATTGGCTGAATAACCTGTATCAACCCAACAAGCTTGTCCCCGGAACCGTGGACTGTCTCGATTTGCCGGGAGTGTCTTTTGCGGATGAGCATGGCAGAGCCGCTGCACGCAAGTTGTTCGGCAACATCCGTACCGTGGATATGTTTGTGCTGGTGGTGCGGGCATTCGCCAATGATTCAGTGCCTGCGTATCGTGAACGTATCGATCCAGCCAAAGACCTCGAAGAGCTTCGCACCGAATTCCTGCTGGCTGATCTTGAGCTGGTCACCACCCGCATCGAACGCCTCGAGAAACAGGTCAACAAACCCACCAAGACCCAGGCTCAGGATAAGGCTGAGCTGGAATTGCAATTGAAACTGCAAAAAGCCCTCGAATCTGAACAGCCTGTCAGGAGCGTCATCCAAAGCGATCATGAACTGGAGATTATCAAGCCACTGGGCTTTCTGACGCTGCGTCCCATGATGGTTGTTGTCAATGTTGGCGAAGACCAGATCGACAAGCCTATTGATTTGTCCAGGGTTGCTCCCGGGGTCGAAATTGTTCAGCTTTGTGCCAAAATCGAAAGCGAGCTGGCCAGCCTGGATCCGGAAAGCCGTAAGGAATTCATGGCCGATCTTGGCCTCAAAGAGCCGGCTTCCATCAAATTTGTCCAGAGTTGCTACAAAACCCTCGGCCTGATCAGCTTTCTGACGGTTGGCAAAGATGAAGTTCGAGCCTGGCCCATTACTGCCGGAACGACGGCGCTTGACGCCGCTGGCAAGATTCACAGTGATATCAAACGCGGCTTCATCCGTGCCGAGACCATGGCCTACAACGACCTTAAACAGCTCGGCGACGAAAAAAATGTCAAAGCGGCCGGCAAAATGCGGCTCGAAGGCAAGGCCTATGTCGTTCAGGATGGTGACATTATCAATTTCCGCTTTAATGTATAGAGGCAGAATAGCCAGGATAGTGGATGGGGTAGGGATACATAAATTGCTATATTATAATCCTTGTCCACAAACCTCTTGACAGAGCTGGATTTTGGCTATATAAATTATTTTCTTTCGGGCGTTTAGCTCAGTTGGTTAGAGCGCACGGATCACACCCGTGAGGTCACAGGTTCGAGTCCTGTATCGCCCATTGGACAAGATTTGTCTTGAATTTGTTCTGCTCTGTAACAACCCGCAAACATAGAGATTTATGTAATATCCTCGGTTTTTTGATGGTCCATACCAGTCCCTGATTGTGCCGCTTTTTTGGGCCTTTTTGCATACTTGAAGTATCTTATTCAGTACCCCGCTAAGGTTAGGTAAACTGCTGATGAGGTTATGGTCGGAGTATAGTTGGGGACGGGGACAAGCATTTTCCGCATAATGAGCAGATTGCCTTCCAAAGGAAAAAGACAGCGTTACGGAAATCCGTAAAAGGCCGTTCCGGGAAGGTGAGAGATATTTTTCCCATGTCCCGACAAGACAAAAAATCTGCTTACCAGAGAAGCGGGATGAGACGATACCGTGTTTTCTGGCAGTAGTCCGGATAGCCCGGCAACTGGTCTCGCAGCAGGGTTTCTTCCTGCAGGAGCCTGAACACGATCAACGGCGGCAGGAGGGCAAAGGGAATTAACGCCCAGTAGGACCCGAGTGCCAGCGGGGTAAAGAGATAAAATAGGATGGCACCCAGATACATCGGATGGCGAACCAGGGCATAGGGGCCAGTGGAGATGACCTGCTGCCCCTGTTCGACTTCAATGATGCGTGAGGCGTAGGTGTTTTCCCGAAAGACGAAAAAGATCATTGTGTAGCCCAGAAAGACAAACACATCGGCGATAAGAACCAGTGCCGCCGGGACAGCCGACCCCAGGTGACGATGGTCCAGGCCGGCAATTATCAGGCCTGCGAAAAATAGAAAACCCATCAGCCGGACGATCCATTGCTGCGTTTTTTGTTTTTCGCGTTTTCGGGCGCGTCGCGACAGCAGGGCGGGGTCATATTTCCATAAATACATCAGTGTGGCCATGGATGGGATGGAAATGAAACCATAATAAAGCCACCCCTGCCAGTAGTGAAAGCTCCCGGCAGGCATAAACAGGAGCATTGCCAGGATAACGTAGAACAGGCCTGCACGGATTAATAACCGTCGTTGTGTTTTACGGATGTCCAACTGAGGTTCGTTGTGGTTCATGGTGTTAATTGAGCCTGATTATCAGGTCAGTTGCAGGATGTCCTTTTTCCGTTTGGGCCAGCGGGCGATTAAGTCTTCCGATCTGCCGTGCTCGTAATCTTCGTATTCGAATCCGGGCGCGACGGTGCAGCTCATCAGGCACCACCGGCCGGCGTCGATGAGCCGGGCTCCCTGCCATGTGCCGCGAGGGACGATGACCTGGACCTGCTGGCCGTGCAGGATATCGGGTCCGATGACGATTTCGCGGCTGGTTCCATCCGGACACAGCCACAGCATCCAGGCTGGGTCGCCGAGGTGATAGTGGAATATTTCATCGCTGCGGACGCGGTGCATCTTCGAACATGACTCCGGAGTTAACAGATACAGAATATCCGTGCAGTAACAGCGGTCGCCGGGGTAGCGGGCAGCCAGGCTGGTCCGGGCGATTTTCTCGGCGGCCCGATAGGTCTCCACGAACCAGCCGCCTTCCTGTCCCAGCGGCTGCATGCCAAAGTGGTCAATAATCTGTTGTGCGGTATAGCTGTTCATCATTGCAGCAGTATAGCATCAAGCCATGATGCCACAAAATAAAAAAGGCCGAACACAAGGTCCGGCCATACTATAGAACATCGGCGAGAGCCAAAAGGGTTAGCGTTTAGGAGGATTGAACGCCTGAATATACAACTGTTTAATCTCGCCGAATAAGGGATATCGCGGGTTAGCCCCAGTACACTGGTCATCGAAGGCCATTTCGCTAAGCTCGTCAAGGCTGTTCATGAATGTCTTTTCGTCTACGCCGGCGTTTTTGATGCAGGCCGGGATGTCCAGTTCGTATTTCAGTTTGTTGATAGCCCCGATCAGGCTTTCGACAAGCTGGTCATCGTTAGTGCCGGGCAGTTCCAGATACCGGGCGATGCGGGCATAGCGGGCCTTGGCGTTGGGATACTCGTACTGCGGGAAGGCCGTCTGCTTGCGCGGGGCGTCGGTGGCATTATAGCGAATGACCTCATTAATCAGCAGGGCATTAGCCAGGCCGTGGGGCAGATGGAACATGGCCCCCAGTTTGTGGGCCATTGAGTGGCACAGCCCGAGGAAGGCATTGGCGAAGGCCATTCCCGCCATCGTCGCGGCGTTGTGCACTTTTTCGCGGGCCAGCTCATCCTTGGCGCCGTTTTTATATGCACGCGGCAGGTATTTCATCAGGATGCGAATGGCTTCCAGTGCCAGGCTGTTGGTATAGTCGGTGGCCGTCACCGCGGCAATCGCCTCAATCGCGTGGGTCATTGCATCAATACCGGAATAGGCGGTCAGGGTCTTGGGCATGTTCATCACCAGCTCGGAATCGACGATTGCCATGTTGGGTGTCAGCTCATAGTCGGCAATCGGGTACTTCCGGCCAGTCTGGTCATCGGTAACCACGGCAAACGGCGTCACTTCACTGCCGGTACCGGAGGTGGTGGGAATCGCCACGAGGATTGCCTTTTGGCCGAGTTTTGGGAACTGGTATACGCGTTTGCGAATGTCCATGAACCGCATGGCAAGGTCTTCAAACTCCACGCCGGGATGTTCGTATTGCAGCCACATAATCTTGGCCGCATCCATGGGGCTTCCGCCGCCCAGAGCGATAATTACATCCGGCCCGAAGACGTTCATCTGCTCAACGCCTTTGTGAATTGTGCTTAGATCCGGGTCGGGTTTGACTTCATAGAAGATGTCACTTTCGATACCCATTTGTTCCAGGATCTGAGTCACTCTGTCAGTCATTCCGAGTTCAAACAGCGGCTTATCGGTCACGATAAATGCCTTCTTTTTGCCCGCCAGGTCCGACAGGGCAATCGGCAGGCAGCCGCGTTTGAAATAGACTTTCGGCGGGACACGGAACCACAGCATGTTTTCACGCCGTTCGGAAACGGTTTTGATATTCAGCAGGTGCTTGACGCCAACGTTTTCAGAGATGCTGTTGCCGCCCCAGCTTCCGCATCCGAGTGTCAGTGACGGTTCCAGACGGAAATTGTAAATATCGCCAATGGCGCCATGACTGGAGGGCTGATTAATCAGGACGCGTGCCGTGGACAGATGCCGACCGAAGACCTCGATGCGGTTGTCGTTGGCTTCATCGGTATAAAGCACGGCGGTGTGGCCCATGCCCCCGAACTCGACGAGTCTGGCTGCGACCCTGACGGCATCCTCAAATGCAGGGACACGGTACATCGCCAGAACCGGCGAGAGTTTCTCAAAGCTGAACGGTTCGGTTACACCTACGGTCTCAACTTCGGCAATCAATATTTTGGTTTCTTCCGGCACATTGAAGCCTGCCAATTGGGCGATTTTGTGTGCGGATTGTCCGACGATAGCCGAATTCAGCTTGCCGTCCTTGACAATGGTCTGGCCGAGGGCGGTCTTTTCTTTGCCTTTGACGATATAGGAACCGCGACGCAGGAATTCATTGCGAACTTGTTCATAGACAGCCTCTACTACGACAACTGACTGCTCTGAAGCACAAATCATGCCATTATCAAAGGTTTTACTCAGCAGGATGGAGTTGACGGCCATTTGGATGTCGGCGGTTTCGTCGATGACGGCGGGGGTGTTGCCTGCCCCCACACCCACGGCGGGCTTGCCGGAAGAGTAGGCCGCACGAACCATGCCTGGGCCGCCGGTAGCCAGGATCATATTGACCAGTGGATGGGTCATCAACTGATTGCTCAGTTCAACGGTGGGCTCCTCGATCCATCCAATGATGTCCTGCGGGGCACCAGCCTCCACTGCCGCCTGGAGAACGACCTTGGCGGCTTCTATGGTGCACCGTTTGGCACGAGGGTGCGGCGAGAAGATGATGCCGTTGCGGGTCTTCAATGCCAGCAGGGCCTTGAAGATGGCCGTGGAGGTAGGGTTGGTTGTGGGGATAATCCCCGCCAGAATCCCGACTGGTTCGGCAATCTTTTTGATGCCAAAGGTCTCATCGTCTTCGATGATGCCGCAGGTGGGCGTGTTTTTGAATTTGTTAAAGACAAATTCGGATGCAAAATGGTTTTTAATCACCTTGTCCTCGGCGATGCCCATGCGAGTTTCCTGAGCGGCCAGCTTGGCCAGCTCGATGCGTTTGGAATTGGCCGCCATTGCTGCTTCACGGAAGATTTCGTCCACCTGTTTCTGGGTATAGCTCGAATAGAGCCGCTGGGCGTTTTTGACCTTTTGGATCAAAGAATCCAATGCTGCGGCCGGAGTTGGCGTATTGTCGACAACCGTTGTCTGTTCTTTGTTAGTCTGAGTAGTCATTGTACATTCTCCTGAATATAATAAATAGGGAATCGTCTTTGTGTCACAATCGGACTGTTACTGTTTATATCAGTAAATTAATATCGATATATTACAATCCATTGCTATTCGAGTCAATAAAAAATGTGAAAAAAATCATAATATATTTATTTTTTTATATTCTGTTGTTTTTATAACAATAATTATTGTTCTTTATTGGTATATTAATGCGGAATTCTAATTAAAACCGGATAAAATTGTGTTATAAAGGTCTCTATGCCGATAAGTTTTCAATAGGAGTTCAATTGCAAAGGCAGGGATTGATCATGCGTGATGAAAAAATGCTGAAAATACTCCTGCAAATCACAGGCGGGGTAATGATGATGGCGATTGTCTTTGTTTTTTGTCCATTTTCGTGGATGCAGGCCATCCATAAAATGATTGGTCTGGGCGAACTGCCGTTCACGCCGTTGATGGCGTACCTAACTCGAAGTTTGTCCGGCCTTTATGTCCTGTTAGGGTTTGTTTTGGTTTTTATCGCTCGGGATATCCCGCGATATCTGGACCTGTTGCGGGCATTGACCTGGTTGAGCCTGGCGGCATCGGTGTGTCTGGCTGTATATGATTTTGTGATTAAGATGCCGCTGTTCTGGTCGTTGTCGGAAGGACCGGCGACGATTGTATTGTGTGTCGCTATCCTGTTGCTGTGCCGGAAAATCAGCCGCACGTCCTGAGTGAGAATTATTCGACTTTTTTCTTCAATATTTGCAGCAGGTTTATGTGGTCATCGGTCCATAAATTCACTCCGCTGCTATCCGGGGGCTGGGTGCTGATCGCCTTGGCTATCTGCGGTGTCGCCAGCATGGCAGGGTTGCGGCTTAGCAGTATCCAGTCCGAAAACACGCTGCCGCTTTGCGGATTGATCTGGCCTTCAATGTAGACTGAGTGGAGATGGTATTCCTCGGCCATCCGCCAGACGACTTTTTCCAGATGCAGATAATTGGACGAGATATGAAATGCCAGCACGCCATCGCTGTTAAGGTGCTTCAGATAGATTTCGATAGCTTCCTTTGTCAGCAGATGTACCGGTACCGAGTCAGAATTGAATGCATCAAGGACCAGGACATCGTAATTTTGCGGCGGCTGATTCTCGAGTGTCAGTCGTGCATCCCCCAGAAGAATCTGAATCTCCGCTTTGGATTCGGATAAATAGGTAAAATAGCGTCTGGCCAGACGCTCCACTTCGGGATTGATTTCATAAAAGCAAATCTGGTCCGTCGGCTTGCCGTAGATGGCGATAGTCCCCACACCCAAGCCGACAATCCCGATGCGGCGATGGTCCTGTTTGGGCATTGATTCCAGCAGCAGACCCACGCCGCTGGTTGGGCTGTAATAGGACGTGGGCAGCAGTTTTTTGTCGGGTGCCTGAAACTGCAATCCGTGGAATGTGGTGCCGTGCTGCAGGAGTAATTTATGATCTTCCGGGATGTGCGGTGCTTCTTCCCATACGGTCAGCACCCCGAAGAAATTACGGACATTAATAATGGCGGTTTGATCCTTGACGGATTTGCGTCCCTGAAACACGATGCCGACGGCGCCGACAAGCACCAGTGCCGTTACCCAGATCCGCCGGCGTTTTTGCTGGTCGGGTTTCAATCCCTGCTGGGCCATCATCACGGCTGCCGCCGAGGCCAGCAGGCCCAGGTGCAGTTCGTGATAGACTCGGAAAATGAGCGGAGCGATTACTGCCACCAGAATCCCCCCAATGGCTCCGCCTGTCGAGATTGCCAGGTAGTATGCTGTCAGTTGCGAGGACTCTGGCCGCAGGCGGAACAGTTCACCATGACAGACCATCGAGCAGAAAAACAGCATCGCCAGATAGAGTCCAACCATCGTTGCAGTGTTGAGATGTTCTCCGAGGTTGATGGCGATAATCACGCCGATAATTCCGGCCATGAACAGGATCAGAAAGACCGGTCGGACATACCAGCGGGGATGGTCAAAGCAGATGATAAACGACAGCAGATACAAACTCAGGGGCACAATCCATAAAAACGGAACGACCGCGATATCCTGTGTGATTTTGGTTGTCACCGCCAGCAGCTCAACCGATGCGCAGGCCGGCAGGGCGATCCACAGCCAGAACAGCGACCGTGTGATTTTCGGCGCAGGCTTAAGGGACTCGGGGCCTACCGATGCGTCAGCGGCAGGGGCGGACCGCCATTGGAGGAGTGCCGCTGCCGCATACAGCCCCGCATATATCAAAAAACCTGCCGACCAGAATTTGGCGATTGCCAGCCGGGTAAAATACGGCTCGAAAAACAACGGGAAGCTGACTAAGGCCAGCAGGGATCCGGCATTGCTGAGGGCATATAAACGGTAGGGCGACTGGCCCGGCAAGAGCTTGGCAAACCACGATTGCAGCACTGGCCCCGTGGTGGACAGCAGAAAATACGGCAGTCCCACGCTGGCCGCACATATTAGCAGTATCTTGAGTATCGGGTTGTCCGTTGGTGCGGGCTTCAGCGAATCGGCCGGAACCACCGACAGCGTTACTGCCGCGATGACCAGAAGTCCAATCTGGACAAGACTTTGCCTCCGGGGAGTCAGAAAGCGGATGCACAGATGCGCCCATCCGTAGCCGGCCAGCAGGAACAACTGAAAAAACAGCATACAAGTTGTCCAGACCTCAGGGCTGCCCCCAAACCACGGCAGCAGAAACCTCCCGATCAGCGGCTGGACCTGAAATAGCAAAAACGCTCCCAGAAAAATGGTTACTGCAATCAGCGAAGCAAATCCGGGTCGCTTGACTGCGACAGTGGTCTGAATTTTTGTTGTCTGGTTTACTTTGTTTTTCATTTTCGTCTGGATTTTAAATGGCTTTTGAGCTTATCGGGTTTCAGTAAAAAAATCAATTTATATCCCATAAAAGATTATCCGCAAAGAATATAAGGATAAGTCAGGAAAACAAAAGGAGGGGGAATCACACAATAGAAAATGTGGATAATCCTATATTGATAATATGATGTGTGTCATTTTTGGATTTATATTGACATTCTTGGACATGCTGTAATAAAATTCCATGGTGTCCTATTAAGGGCAAATATTACTGTGGAGAGTCATAAATGCAATTGTCAGTAAAAGATACAGCGGCGCTGTTAAATGTTTCTGAAAAAACGATTTATCGCTGGATTAAGCAGGAAGCGATTCCGTTTTATCGAATCAATGAGCAATTCCGATTCAACCGGTCCGAATTGCTGGATTGGGCTACCTCCCGGCGGATTCAAGTATCACCGGAGATTTTCAAGGAAGTGGACCCGAATAAAACACCGTTACCCAGTTTGACGGATGCATTAAAGGCCGGAGGGATTTATTATCGTGTTGGCGGCAACGACAAGCCGTCCGTTTTGCGGGCAATTGTTGACGTGCTGAATCTTCCGGAGGAAGTGGACCGAGAATTCCTGTATCAAGTGCTAATGGCTCGTGAAACGCTCGGTTCGACCGGTATTGGGGATGGAATTGCGATACCGCATGTCCGGAACCCAGTTGTTCTGCATGTCTCAAAGCCTAGTATGGCCCTGTGTTTCCTCGATCACCCGATTGATTTTCATGCGATTGACGGTCAGCCGGTCGGTACTTTATTTACGCTTACCAGTCCCACTGTTCGGGCGCACCTGCATATGCTGTCGCGTTTGGGGTTTGTTCTGCAGAATCAGGAATTCAAGGCAGCCCTGAAACGTCAGGCCTCGCGAGAGGAATTAATGGAGACTTTGGCCCGTGCCGAAGCCTCGCTGCCAACAGCTCCTGCGACTCAGAATGGTCAGAGTAAATGATTTGACGTGAACGGATGCCGACGGATTGCCGGCCTGAAAGGATGCATTGATGTCTTTATCCCTGATCCTGATAGCAATTGGTCTTGCAGCCGCCAGCGGTCTGCCGGGACTGGGCCTGTCGCGGTCATCAGTCTGGGTGCAGAGGTTGTCCGCTGGGTTTATGATGCTTGCCGCGATTTCAGGATTGAGTGGTGCTGCGGGGGGCTTATTCACACAGTATAATCCAATTATTCAGTTCCCCTGGCAGGCGGCGGGGGATTCCTTTGTTGGCCTTGATGCTCTCAGTGCTTTTTTTCTGTTTCCGATTTTTTTGATGGGGGGGCTGGGGGCGATTTACAGCCTTGGCTACTGGTCCCAGCAGGAGTATCCGCACAATGGCCGGAAACTTCGCTTGTTTTGGGGTTTGTTGACGGCGGGGATGGCGCTATTGGTCATTAGCCGACATGCCATGGCCTTTTTGTTCGGATGGGAAGTGATGGCCCTCGCGGCATTTTTTCTGGTCTCGACCGAAGATGAAAAAACCGAGTGCCAGCAAGCGGGCTGGATCTATCTGATTGCCACGCATATTGGCACACTGACTTTGTTTGGCATGTTTGCCCTGTGGCGATGGGCTACGGGGTCTTATACCCTGACGCCGGTCGCTCACGATGTTCTCAGTCTGCCGGTGATGAACATCCTGTTTGTTATGGCGCTGGTTGGATTTGGGCTTAAGGCAGGTGTCATGCCGCTTCATTTCTGGCTGCCTGGAGCGCACGCCAATGCTCCCAGTCATGTCTCGGCGATGCTGTCGGGGGTGGTGCTCAAGATGGGCATCTACGGATTGGTACGGTTTTTGTGGCTGCTTTCCGACCCGCCTGCTGTCTGGGGCGGCCTGATTCTTCTGCTGGGCGCTGTTAGCGGTTTGCTTGGCGTTGTATTTGCCATCGGTCAGCACGATCTCAAGCGCCTGCTGGCTTATCATAGTGTTGAAAATATTGGTATTATCCTGATGGGGCTTGGGCTGGCGATGCTGGGTCGTTCTCTGGACCGGCCCGAATGGGTCGTGTTGGGACTGGCCGGGTGTCTGCTGCATGTGTGGAATCACAGCCTGTTCAAGGCATTGTTGTTTTTATGTGCCGGCTCGGTTGTGCACTGCACCCATACCCGCCAGATTGATCATCTCGGCGGGCTGGCCAAAGCCATGCCCTGGACTGCGGCGATGTTTCTGGTTGGTGCGGTTGCCATCTGCGGGCTACCGCCGCTGAACGGCTTTATCAGTGAATTATTTGTCTATTTGGGCTTGCTGGGAGCGATGTCTTCGGATGGGACCACTGGCTCGGCGGCGGTTCTTGTCGTACCTGTGCTGGCGATGATCGGGGCACTGGCAGTGGCCTGTTTTGTGAAAGTCTATAGCGTGGTTTTTCTCGGCAGCCCGCGCACGCCGGCTGCGATGAACCCCCACGAGGCTCCGTTTTCGATGCGAGGACCGATGATTGTGCTTGCTGTCTGCTGTGCGGTGATTGGCATTGTGCCGATTTTGCTGAGTCCCGTTCTAGATTCTGCGATTGCCGTCTGGATGCTGGATTCGGATCTTATGTCGCCTGGTGTCTGTATGGCGGCCCCGCTGGGAGCCATCAGTGTGCTGTCTATCGTGCTGATCACTTTGTTTGCGGGATTGTCGCTGGCTCTGGGGCTGCATCATTCGCCTCTGCGTTCCACGGTGACCTGGGATTGCGGCTATGCCGCCCCGACCAGCCGGATTCAATATACGGCGTCTTCGCTGGCCCAGATGATTGTGGCCTTATTCAATTGGGTGCTGCGTCCCCGGATGCACAAGCCGCATGTCGAAGGTGTATTTCCTCATGCGGCACAGATGCACAGCCACGTGGACGATGCGGTTCTGGATAAGGTGCTGCTTCCTTTTGGGAGCAGGATTGAGAGATGGTTTGGCTGGTTTCGTCGATTCCAGCATGGCATGATACAACAATATGTACTCTACATCCTGATTGCGGTAATCCTGATGCTGAGTACATTAATACCTTTTGAGGAATTTATGACGCGACTGTTTGCGCGTTGAGTGTTAAAGAAGATGAATGCGGCCGCGGTTGATATGCGATCCGTATCAAGGATATGAAAACAATATGAGTGTGTGGATGATACTTGCGGCGATTGCCGCACTGGGCCTTAGTGGTCTGCCGGCGTGTCTGTTTTCGTCCCGGTGGGCGGCGGGGCAAAAGCTGACAACATTATTGATGCTGCTGGGCAGCGGACTGGGATTGAGCGGTGTTGTGATGTCGCTGAATGAACCAACAACGGCGTCGGTGGGTGCTGCATGGTTTTTGCCCTGGGGCCGATTTGCTGTTGCCATCGATCCGCTCAGTGTTGTGTTTCTGCTGCCGGTGTTTGTGGTGCCGGTGCTGGGTTCGATTTACGGCCTGGGTTACTGGAACCAATCCGAGCATTCGAGCAATGGCCGGCGGCTCGGGTTGTTTTATGGCCTGCTGGCCGGTGGGATGGCGCTGGTGACGATTGCCCGGGATGGTGTTCTGTTTCTGATTGCCTGGGAAATCATGGCAATTGCCGCCTATTTTGCCGCGACTGCCGAAGATGACAACCCTGAAGTTCGCCGTGCGGGCTGGGTGTATCTGATAGCGACCCATATCGGGACCCTCTGTCTGATAGCGATGTTTGCCCTTTGGAATCAGGCGACGGGATCCTTTGCCCTAAGTCCGACACAAGGCATGTCGTCGGAACTGGCCGGAGCACTTTTTATCCTCGCAGTGATTGGTTTTGGCTTCAAGGCAGGCCTGATGCCGCTGCATGTCTGGCTGCCGGGTGCTCACGCCAACGCTCCCAGCCATGTCTCGGCGGTCATGTCCGGTGTCATGCTTAAGATGGGCGTATACGGGATTGTCCGGATGACTGCTCTGTTGCCGGCTCCGGAGATGTGGTGGGGCGGTGTCTTGCTGGCTGTGGGGGCGGTTACGGGGATTGCTGGCATTGCCTTTGCGATTGGTCAGCATGACCTCAAACGCCTGCTGGCCTACAGCAGCATCGAAAATATTGGCATTATTGCGATGGGGCTGGGGCTGGCACTGCTGGGCCGCACGCAGGATCGTCCCGACTGGGTTCTGCTTGGACTGGGTGGGGCCCTGCTGCATGTCTGGAATCACAGCCTGTTCAAGTCGCTGCTGTTTTTTAATGCCGGTGCGATTATTCACGCCGTGCATACACGGGATATCAACCGGTTGGGCGGCCTGACACGACACATGCCGCTGGTGATGGGACTATTTGTCGTGGGGGCGGTTGCCATCTGTGGATTGCCTCCATTGAACGGCTTTGCCAGCGAATGGCTGCTGTATGTAGGCTTATTCCGTACACTCGGTTCGGAAGTGCAGGCGGGTTGTCCAGCTGCGGCACTGGCGGCGGTGGCTCTGGCGATGATCGGGGCGCTGGCAGTGGCGTGTTTTGTCAAGCTGCTATCGGCGGTTTTTCTGGGTTTGCCGCGTTATGCCTTGCCGGGGCATCCGTATTCGGTCTCGACCCGCATGACGATTCCCATGCTCCTGCTGGCCGGTGGATGTACAGCAATAGGGCTGTATCCGATGTTGACCATCGGTTTGCTCGAAAGAGCTATCGGCATGTGGATGACATTGCCTGTCATGGCGAACTCTGTCAGAGCGGTTGCTCCGCTGAACTGGGTTACCATGCTGGGGCTTGCCCTGATTGTTCTGGTTGGTCTGATTAGTCTGGTTGTGAGGTTTTTGCCCATGTCAACCGTTGTTCGCGAAGTGGGTACCTGGGATTGCGGCTACAGCCGACCGACTGCCCGCATTCAGTACACCGGTTCGTCACTGGGCCAGATGCTGGTCAGGCTGTTCGGATTTTTCCTGTGGCCCAAAACCGAAGGGCCAAAACGGCAGGGCATTTTTTCCGGGGCCACCCAGTTCAAGAGTCTTGTTCCGGATACGGTGCTGGACCGGCTGGTTGTACCCGTGTTTAATCTGGCCGGGCGATACCTGCCGTGGCTGCGGATTATGCAGCAGGGCCAGACGCATTTGTATGTACTCTATATTATTGTCATTGTGATGATATTGATGATTTGGGGGGCGATTGGGAATTAGTATGGTCGAAAAAGTGATTCATATTGGGGTGCTGCTGGTTTTGCCGCCGCTATTGCTGGGCGTGATCAACAAAACCAAGGCGTGGTTTGCCGGACGCAACGGTCCGGTTTTGCTGCAGGTCTATTACGATCTGTTCAAGCTGATGCGCAAGGGCATGGCCATCAGCACGACGACAACCTGGGTTTTTCTGGCCGGGCCGGTGATTACCCTGGCTACCGTCCTGCTGGCGGGGTTGCTTGTGCCGATGGGCCGTTTTGATGCCCCGATTGCCTTTACGGGCGATCTGATTCTGTTTGCGTATCTGTTCGGCCTGGCGCGATTTTTTACGACCACCGCGGCGATGGATACGGGTTCTGCCTTTGAAGGCATGGGCACAGCGCGTGAGGTGACCTTTGCCTGTTTGTCTGAGCCGGCGTTATTTTTTGCTTTGCTTGTGCTGGCCAAAGTGTCTGGTTCGCTGAAGCTGACCGAGATGCTGCATGGCCCTGCGGGTGGATTCACCGCAACGGTGGCGGCGCCGCTGGTGCTGGTAGCTATTGGCCTGTTTATTGTGCTGCTGGCTGAGACCTGCCGCATTCCCGTGGATGATCCCAATACCCACCTCGAACTGACCATGATTCACGAGGTGATGGTGCTGGACCACAGCGGTCCGCTGTTCGGGGTGATTGTCTATGCTGCGTCCCTTAAGATGCTGGTTATCGGCTCGGTCCTGCTGCATGTGGTCTTTACGTTCCAGACCGGCCGGGCGTGGCTGGACTGGCCTTTGTTTATCGGCGAACTGCTCGGGCTGGCCGTGGTGATTGGGGTTGTCGAATCTGTGATGGCGCGACTTCAGATGCGCCATGTTCCGTATCTGCTGATTGCCGCAATCCTGTTTTGCGGTTTCGGTTTTATTCTGCTGGTGAGGTAATTATGACCAATCTGCTTAATGCTGTTCTGGTATTGCTGCTGGTGATGAATTTGGCGGCGCTGGGCACCAGCCGTATCCTGGCGGTTACGCATATTGTTGCCGCGCAGGGTGTCCTGCTGGGGCTTATCCCGCTATTGGTGCATGAACACCTGTCGATGGCAGTGGCCCTGACGGTGATCGCGGCGGTGGTGATCAAGGCTGTCGTTATTCCTGCGATTATTATTCGTGCCCTGCGGGACGCCCAGATCAAACGGGAAGTTGAGCCGCTGATCGGTCTGCTGCCGTCTTTGATTCTGGGTGCGATTGCCACAGCTTTTGCGCTGCTGTTTGCTGACCAGCTTCCCCTGGCTAAAACTCATGAAGGTACTCTGATTGTCCCCACAGCTATTTCGACAGTCTTTGTCGGTTTTATTGTCCTGGTCACCCGCTACAAAGCCATCAGCCAGGTCATCGGCTACCTGATTCTCGAAAACGGCATCTTCATCTTTGGTATGCTGCTGATCGAGGCCATGCCGCTGGTGGTGGAACTGGGTGTGCTGCTGGATCTGTTTGTAGGCATTTTCGTAGCCTGTATTATCATTAATCACATCAACCAGGCGTTTTCCTCGATGGATACACGCAAGCTGGTTTCTCTGAAGGAATAATTCATGGCTTGGGTAATGATTTGTTTTCCGTTGATGATGGCAGCTCTGACTGCGGCGATTTCCTCCAACCGCCTGCGGCCCTGGCTGCTGCCGGTGACCGCCGTGGTGCATCTGGCCATGGTTGTGTTTGTCCTGTCCCGGCCGGAGCTGATGACTGCTGCGGCGTGGCTGGTGCTGGATCCGCCCGGACGCATCGTCCTGCTGGTGGTCAGTGTGCTGTTTTTGTTCTGTTCGTTCTATGCTGCCGGATACCTGCAGTATCGGTCCGAACGTCCCAACCGCGTCTTCTGTGCCTGTCTTCAGGCTTTTGTCGGCATCATGAGCCTCGTTGCCTGGTCGCATCATCTGGGGCTGATGTGGGTGGCGATTGAAGCCACCACGCTGGCTACGGCACCGCTGATATACTTCAATCACACCCAGCGCAGCATCGAAGCCACCTGGAAATACCTTATCGTCGGCTCTGTGGGTATTGCGCTGGCGTTGCTGGGTACTTTTTTTCTGGCCTATGCCTCGCTGGAAGGCGGGCTGGAATCCACAATGACTTTTGAATCCCTTCTGCAGCACGCCTCGCAGTTATCCAAACCGTGGCTTCGGGCGGCATTTATTCTGCTGCTGGTCGGATATGGTACCAAGATGGGCCTGGCCCCGATGCACACCTGGAAGCCGGAAGCCTATGGCGAAGCTCCCGGCGTGGTCGGCGCGATGCTGGCCGGCGGTGTTACCAGTTGTGCGTTCCTTGCGATACTGCGCATCTATCATATTTGTCTGGCCGCCGGAGAAAACGTTTACATCTCCCGACTGCTGATATTTATGGGGCTGTTTTCTATGGCTGTCGCGGGTCTGTTTATGGTTGGCCAGCGGGATTTCAAACGCATGCTGGCCTACTCCAGTGTTGAACACATGGGTATCCTGGCGCTGGGGCTGGGTATCGGCGGACCAGCGCTGTTCGGCACGATGCTGCACGTCATTACCAATGGCATGACCAAAGGAGTCTTGTTTCTGTCGGCTGGCAATATTCATCGTGCCTACGGCAGCAAAAACCTCGATCAGGTCAGCGGTGCCATGCGTAAGGTCCCCTTGTCCGGGATGCTGTTTCTGGCCGGCTTTCTGGCCATCACCGGCTCGCCGCCATTTGGCCCATTCATTAGTGAATTTGCCATTCTCAACGGTGCATTTAATGCAGGACGCTTCATTGCCGCAGGGCTGTTCCTGTTTTTGCTCCTGGTGGTCTTCATCGGCATGGGCTCGACTGTCCTGCAGGTGGTTCAGGGAACGCCATCGAAGGAAATCACGGATAAACCCTATCGCGAGAGTATTCTGACGGCCGTACCCGTTGTTGTCCTGATGGCGATTGTGTTGCTCATCGGTTTGTATATCCCCGCCCCGTTAAGTGCATTAATTAACGACGCGGTGGCTTTTCTGGAGTGTAAATAATGACTTCCAACACGATACAGTTTGCGACGCTGACCAGTGGTCGGGCCGTGAGGCTGGATTCAATTCCGACTCTGACGATGGACGATTTCCAGCAGGGCATCTGCAATGCCGTTGCATTCGATCATCGCGTTTCAGCCCTGTTTGGCGTCTCGACCAGCCAGGCCGACCTGACACAGCTATATGTCGTTCTGGCCGATGACGCCCAGAACCAGCTCTATGTCGGCCGTACCGAAGTCAAAGGGAACAGTTTTCCGTCGCTGACCCCGCGCTGCCCGCAGGTCCATCTGTTCGAGCGTGAAATCGCCGAGCAGTTCGGCCTTAAGCCCATCGGTCATCCCTGGTTCAAGCCAGTTCGGTATCATCGGTCTTTGACCGGACGTGATGCCTGGGACCGGCCTGCCAGCGAGGCCATCCTGCCTGCCGTCAGCGATTTCTATCGCGTCGAAGGGGATGAAATACACGAAGTTGCCGTCGGTCCCGTCCACGCCGGCGTGATCGAACCGGGCCATTTCCGCTTTCAGTGCCATGGCGAAAAGGTCTTTCATCTGGAAATTGCTCTGGGCTTCCAGCACCGTGGTGTCGAGCAGGCCCTCATCGGCGGCCCCAATCGCCGCAGTCTGCATTATGCTGAAACGCTGGCCGGCGATACGACCATTGCCCACACCACCGGTTATTGCCAGATGATCGAGGCGTTTGCCCGCTGTCAGAAATCCGCCCGTGCCCAGACGCTGCGCGGTATCGCTCTGGAACTCGAACGCCTGGCCAATCATATCGGCGACCTTGGCGCTATTGGCAATGATGTAGGGTTCCTGCCTACTTCCAGCTATTGCGGCCGGATCCGCGGCGATGTGCTCAATATGTCGGCGGTGCTGTGCGGCAGCCGCTTTGGCCGGGGTATGGTCTGTCCCGGCGGAGTCGGCTTCAATATCGACGACGCCCGTGCCGCTGAACTTCTGCGTCGGCTGGATTTGGCCGAACGCGACGCTACCGTTGCCATCAACCTGCTCTGGGATACGCCGTCGGTCATGGCCAGGCTGGAAAACACCGGCCCGCTGCCGCGTCAAATCGCCATCGAGCTGGGTATCGTCGGTCCCGCGGCTCGTGCCGCAGGTTTGGCCCGTGATATCCGTCAGGACCAGCCCTCGGGCATTTTTCGCTTTGTCCATGTGCCTGTATCCACCTGTGAGACCGGCGATGTCTTTGCGAGGGCCTTTGTCCGCTGGCTGGAGATCCAGCAGTCCTTCGAGTTTGTTCGTGAACAGCTCCGTGCTATCCCTGCCGGGGCACCCCAGTCGTCGGTTGGTTCACTTGCGTCGGAAAGTCTGGCGGTCACGCTCAACGAAGGCTGGCGCGGCGAGGTTTGCCACGTTGCTATCACCGACTCGCAGGGCCGCTTTGCCCGCTACAAGGTGGTGGACCCGTCTTTCCATAACTGGTCGGGGCTGGCCTATGTTCTTCGCAACCAGGAGATTTCCGATTTCCCATTATGCAATAAAAGCTTCAACCTTTCGTATTGTGGATATGATTTGTAATATATATCCAACGGATATGATTATTCCGCGAGCAAAAGAAGCCCGTGGTCAATGCCGCTAGACTTAGCCGCGACGAAACGGAAATGTTCAAATAAGATTAGTATAACAAGACCGCGTCTGATACGCGGATGAGGAACCAGAGATGTTTAAGATTATTCTTGCACGACTCCAGCAGGGCCACAGAACAATTAAATACCCCGACGGCCTGCCGCCGGAATTGCCCGATCGGCTGCGTTGCCGCCCCTTGTTCGATACGAGCAAATGCCCCGATGGTTGTCATGCCTGTGTTGAGGCATGCCCGACCGGGGCGATTACGATGGCCGGCAAAAAGGTCACGGTGGACCTGGGCAAATGCCTGTTCTGCACTGACTGTGCCAATGCCTGTCCGCACCAGGCCATCACTTTTTCGAGTGACTACCGCCTGGCTGTCCGTCAGCGTCAGGACCTTGTCGTTGATAATCAGCAGACCCTGAAACTGGCGGCTGCTCTTGACGGCAAACTCAAGAAGCTGTTCGGCCGCTCGCTGAAGCTGCGTCAGGTCTCCGCCGGCGGCTGCAACGCCTGCGAGGCGGATTGCAACGTGCTTACCACGCTGGCCTGGGATCTTGGACGCTTCGGCATCCAGTTTGTCGCCTCACCCCGTCACGCCGACGGCCTTTTAATCACAGGTCCCGTTACCGAAAACATGCGTCTGGCCCTGAAAAAAACCTACGATGCTCTGCCCGACCCTCGTATCGTGATTGCCGTTGGCTCCTGTGCTGTGTCCGGCGGCCCCTATATCGACCATCCCCAGGCTCATAACGGGGCCGAGTCGGTTGTTCCCGTGGATCTGTATATCCCTGGCTGCCCGCCGCATCCGCTGACCATTCTTGATGGGTTGCTCCGCTTCATTGGCCGTCTTGAAAAAGGCGATCCCTATCGTCCCCCGGTTGCTGCAGAATAAGGGGGTATCCCATACAGATAAAGGTTAAAAGCTTTTTACAATGTGATTGCATTTGTATCAATCTGTGATACAGTCATTTTTAAGATAAAAAACACTTAGAAATGACTTGATTTATGAATCCTAACGAGAAAAATACAATATTAGTGACCTGTTCGCCGGGACTGGGGGAGTATCTGCAAAAGGAACTCCAGTCTCTTGATTTTAAGTTGGATACGGTCCGCCCAGCCGGCGTCGAGCTGCAGGGGACGATGTCCGATGCCATGCGGCTCAATCTCCATTTGCGGACGGCCTATAATGTCCTGTGGCTGCTCAAGGAATTTCGGGCAGTCCGGCCGGATGACTTATACCGTGAAGTCAAGGACTTCCCCTGGGAGGAGATTATCTCCACCAAAGAAACGCTGACGGTCATCGGCCGAGTCGATACTGAGGCCATTGATAATTCCATGTTTGCCAACCTCAAGGTCAAGGATGCCATTGTGGACCGCATCGCCGATAAGACCGGTTCCCGTCCCGACTCCGGCAAGGAAAAAACCGGCGTGGTGGTGCAGTTTTTCTGGAAGCAGGACTCTTGCCGGGTGTTTCTCAATACCTCCGGCCTGAAACTGTCGGACCGCGGCTACCGTCGAATGCCCCACAAGGCCCCGCTGCGGGAATCACTGGCTGCGTCTATTCTGATGGCAGCCGAGTATGACGGTACTGTACCGCTAATTTGCCCGATGTGCGGCAGCGGGACGCTGGCGATCGAAGGGGCGCTGATGGCCACCGGCCGCGCTCCCGGACTGCTGCGTTCCAACTACGGCTTTATGCATACCCGTTTTTATGACCCGGACCTTTGGCAGCAGATGCGGTCGACTGCCCTTAAGCAGAATAAAAAGCGGGGCGGCAAGACCGACACCAAGCCTGCCCCGATTATCGCCACCGATATTGACCCTGAGGCTGTTACTGCTGCCCGCAAGAATGCAATGACGGCTGGAGTAGATCACCTGATTGAGTTTGGCGTCTGTGACTTCGCCGAAACGCCTATGCCTGCCCAGCGGGGGATTGTGATTCTGAATCCCGAATACGGCAAGCGGATGGGCGAGATTGAAAAGCTGCGGGAAACGTATAAGCGAATTGGCGATTTTTTCAAGCAGAAATGTGTTGGCAGTACTGGTTATGTCTTTACCGGCAACCTTGAGTTGGCCAAGGCTATCGGTCTGCGGACCAGCCGCCGCATTATCATGTTTAATGCGGATGTGGAATGCCGGCTCCTGAAGTATGAACTCTACGCCGGCAGCCGCAAGCACACCGATATACCGCCTGTTCCGGCTGACTAATACAATCATCACTGGGGGAGCAGGAAACCAGATAACGATAGTCATTTCACCTGTATTGTCGTAGAGATCCGCAACGGTCATTCATAGAACAGTTCGGCGTACTCTTCGTCCTGTTCCCAGTCTTCGATTTCCATGAGATAATTGACAAATAAACTGGTTTTGTCAGCCAGCAAGCTGATGTCAATGCCCGGCCGTAAACGCATGGCATCACGTAATGAATCCGCTAAATAGCGGCATTGCGGGGTGATATTGTCGGAATCTGGAGTGGGCCATTGTAATTCCCACCATGTGCCCTTGAGTTTTTCCAGACACTCCTCTGTGATTTGATTATGATCGGCCTGGTGTGAGTGTCTTATGTGAAGCGATTTTATATGCAGTATCGTATCCAATTTCTCTGAAAAGCCGTTTTGGGTTAGAAAATCAACCAATTTTTCAAACGGTAGCAGTGAACTGTGGCATTCCATGGTTTATTCTCCTGAAAAGCAATCTTTTATTGTGATTCTACGGCAGGAGATTAGGGTAGTATTAAGGCCAGATGAGAAAATAGCAAATCTTTGATACCCAAGGGTATGATTATTCCGCAAGCCAAAGAAGCAAGGGGGGGCAGTGACTGTACTTAGCCGCGACGAAACGGGAAATTTCAAGTAGGATCAGGAGAGAAAAGAGTGCCTGCTGTGTACGGCTAATCCAAATCTAACACACCGCTAACTTATCCCCAAAATCTCTGTGTTATTCATTTAAACGTGGGGACGTTATTTGAAAGGAAAACTGTGCCTGCGAACCATGAGGTAAATCGGGATCGGCATGAGCATGACATCTTTGTGGTGAGTGACTTGCATATCGGCGACGGCTCAGCTAAAGACAGCCTGTTGAAGCGGGATAATCAGACCTTGTTATATCGATTTCTGGACAAGGTGGACCACTGCAGGGGGCGTCTGATTATTCTGGGGGATTTATTTGAGTTATGGCGCTATTCACCTCAGACCGTGGTAAATCGATGGAGTGGTTTGCTGGATCGATTTGCGGTCATGGATGTGACTTATGTGCCCGGGAACCACGACTGGCAATTCTGGAAAGAACGCCAGTACTGGCAGCTGCAGCATCCTTTTTTTGCCCGGATGAGAAAGCCGTTTGTGATGAAAATTGGTGACAAGTATTTCAAATTTATGCATGGCCATGAGGTGGACCCGATGATTTCGGAGACGATGGGGCGTTTGCGTCCGGCGATGAAACTGATTAGCGGTGTGCTGGAATTTCGATCTGACTCATGCCTTGTGACGTCGGATTGTCTGACCGATATACTCCTTGAAGCCGGCGAACAGATACTGCATCTCTGGCAGCGGCTGACGCGACAATTCAATCGGGCAATCTATGAACCTCTGGGGCTGGATGACGGGTACCGTACTATCATTCGTCCCATCCGAACACGCAATATGATGGCCCGGTTTTATCACCAACAGCAGCAGGGAGCGTATAACGTTACCATTACCGGGCATACGCATCAGGCGGGCCGATTCGGGCAATGGTATTTCAACAGCGGATGCTGGACTCAATCCGTAGTCAATTACCTGCGTATTCGTCCGGAGGGAACAATCGAAGTCTTTAACCGAAAGGCCGATGGAGAGAGTCTCAATCATACTGTGGTTTTACGTTAATGGATAAAAACGAGTAAACATGGCAAAGGTTCTTTATGGTGTGGCCGGCGAGGGGTATGGGCACAGCAGCCGATCCGAAATCATTGGTCGTCGTTTGCTGGAAGCGGGCCATGAAGTTCGATTTGCGGCGTCGGGGAAGTCTCTGTCTTATCTGGCGCCCTTATTTCCGGGGCGAGTGCATGAGGTGTTCGGACTTCAGTTGGTTTATTGTCATGGTGCAGTGCAAACCATAAAAACCATTGGACAGAATATAAAAGAATATCGGGCTGGAAGCTCTGTCAATCAACGCCTGTTTGAGATGGCCAAACAATTTGAGCCGGATCTTGTTATTTCCGATTTTGAACCGTTTTGCGGCTGGTGGGCATTTCGTCGAAGAATTCCCTGTGTCTATATTGATCATCAGCATATTTTAACTTTGGCCAGACTGGAAGGGATTCCGATGGGATGGGGACGGCTGCAGACGGATTGTGTGGTTCGTGCCTATCACAGTTTTGCACAATGTTATGTGGGGATCAATTTTTTTCGGGTAGAGGTCAAGACGCCCAGGCTTGTTCCGGTCAATCCTGTCGTACGCAGACAGGTGATGGAATTGTCCCCCACTTACGGCGACCACATTCTGGTTTACGTTACTGACTCAAGGCCCGAAACCCAGCAATATCTTATCCAGCAATTTGGACCTTTTTGTTCCTATCACTTCCATATTTATGGATTTCACGTCGAACAGGAGCATGGTAATTGTATTTTTCGAAAGATCAGTACCGATGGTTTTCTGCAGGATTTATCATCTTGTGCGGGAGTCATTGCGACGGCGGGTTTCTCCCTGATTAGTGAATGTCTTTATCTGAAGAAACGAATGCTGCTGATGCCCATCAAGGGGCAATTTGAGCAGCAGGTGAATGCGGTATATGCTGAGCGGCTGGGGTTTGCCCGCAATGTCAGAAGGCTTGAATTGGATTCCCTGGAGCTGTTTCTGAAGGATATCGAAAGAGAGTTTCCCCGGGATGATCGGATTCTCTGGCCGGATAATGAGCGTTTTTTCAGTAGTCTGGATCATGTACTGCGGAGCAATCGGATCTATTTAGGCCTCAATCGGACAGCGGCAGGGCGTTTATGCGACCGCAGCCTTTTGTCTTAGATTTGCATGTACCGGGTGATGCTCTGGATTCTGGACTCTGTTGCGGTTGAAGCAGTCGCTTTGTGATTTATTCCAAATCTAACACAAGCCAAGTTCTTTTTTAATACGCCAATGGACAATGGAGCCTTTGGCTATCAAGACTCATCAATGACCGCCAGAGGCAATCTAATGGAAATCTAACTCAGGTCTAACAGGGGTGTAAAAATTCATAAATGAATATGGTGTAGGGTGTGGCAAAGAGGATGGTGTTTTGGGTTCGGGTGTGTTGCCCGATGCCGTAAAAACGCTCTAATGAATTCAAAAGAAGAAAGGTTGACAGAATGAAAAGCTTGAAACAAATTGCAATGCTGGTTGTGTTGATAGCCCTGTCTATTGCCCAGTCCGCCGGGGCGGCAGAGGTGCTGGTGACCGAAGACATTGCCACGTCCGTCACATGGACGGCGGACAATGTGTATAATCTCCAGAAACAAATTTATGTTTTGCCGGGGGCGACGCTGACTATTGAGCCGGGTACTCTGATACAAAGCACAGCCGGCCTGGGCGGCAGTCTGGCGGTTTGCCGCGGGGCCAAGATTTATGCCAATGGCACCAAGGATGCACCCATTATCATGACTTCCACCAACGACAATTTGACCTCGTGGCATGAAGGCTGCAATGAGTGGGGCAATCTGACTATCATGGGGAATGCCCTGATTTCGGCTTCGCACTATGGCGGTCAACAGGTGGGTTCCAATACCAAACTGCCGACCGGCCTAAATGAAAAACAGATGGAAGGGCTTGTTGCGGCTTATCCTGGCGATCCCAAGGTGATGTACGGCGGCAACAATGATAATGATGACAGTGGTTCCATCAGCTACCTGTCGCTTCGTTATGGCGGCAAAGTGGTGGGATTGGCAAATGAGTTGAATGGTCTGTCTCTGGGGGGTGTTGGACGTGAAACGGATATTCATCATATTGAGATCATGAATAATGTGGATGATGGTATCGAAATCTGGGGCGGCACGGTCAATCTGAAATATGTCAACATTTGGAATGTTGGTGACGATAGTCTGGATGTGGATGAAGGCTGGCGCGGCAAGGCCCAGTTTGGCTTGATTGTCCAGGGATATAGTGCTGACGCTGTTCAGGGTTCTGGTGTGGGTGATAACTGTATCGAAATGGATGGCGCTGAAGATTCGGATGCTCAGCCGGTAACGACATCGACCATTTATAATTTCACCGTGATAGGCCAGCCGATTGACGGCGATCACGGAACCGCTTGGCGCGACAATGCCCGTGTTCAGTTCCGTAACTGTATCTTTATGGATTTAGGTGAAGTGCTGGTCAAGAATGATCATTCCGACGGAGATGGTGCCAATGGCTACGGTTACAACGGTACTCTGTCGTGGGCAAATACCTGGGCTACGGATTACAGTGTGACTTCACCGGTCAATATCGGTTCGGCGGACCCGTCAGTACTCTATACTGTTCAAACCTCCGGCAAGCTGGCTGAAATTACCGACAGCGTCTTCTTCCGTAACCTCTATGCTTCGGCCTATACCGAATCCAACACGGTCGGGGTCACCGTGTCTGGCGGCAGCAACCCGGCTAAGAATAATGTGGTTGCCCCCTATAATTCCGCTTCTCCAAATGATAACATGCCGATTCAGTCTCTGACACGCGGTGTGCTGGTGACCAAGGGCGGCAAGAAGATGCTTCCTGTGACCCATATCAATCCGTGTGCAGCCAATGCTGCAGTGCTCAGTGCTGCCAAAGCTCCGGAGGATGGGTTCTTTACGCCGGCCCCCTATCGGGGTGCTTTCAGTCCCTATCAGAACTGGCTGGAAGGCTGGACTGCGGTAGCCGCTTATGGCATGACCGATACATCCATGAACAGTCCCGCCACCGGCGATATCAGCGGGGATGGTGTGGTGGATATCACGGACTTTGTGATTCTCAGTCAGGACTGGCTGCAGGTCAAATAATATCTCTAACACAGATATTCCAAATACGCTTCTGTTGCCTGTCAAACAGGGCCGACGGCGGAGACTCAGTGCTCCGCCGTTGGTTTTTGATGGGGGTTTGCAATGACCTGCCGTGGTAGATTCACAAGGATGGTCTGTGATAGGCAGGACTTCTGAGAATCATTTTTCGCTGATTATGTTTCTTCGTATCGCAGAGAGGTGACGGATGAAGAAACAGCCTTCCATGAGACCGAAAATACAGGAAGGATCCGTCTATGTTGAAATTAATCGTAATCATATCATCTCTTTATCGGGCGTAAATAATAGGTCTGTATACTTTTCCTTGTAAATGGGAGTCATTGCTGCAGCAGGGATGATTCCCTGATACCCTGGAGTTGAGTGACCTGTTGGTCATGCTTTGGCTGCCGGCGCCAAAGGTGTCGAATGTTAACCCAATAATACTCTTTTCAAGGAGATTCTATGCGCAAAATTGCTGTTTTGTTGATGGTGCTTGCAGCCCAGTGCGGGCTGAGGGCGGGCCTGTCTCTGCCGGAATGGATTGGCGGCCCAGGTACAGTTCACGCGGAATGGTCCCGATGGGATGCTGCCGAAGGCGTATTTATTCCGGATACCTGGTTTGCAGCCGAGGCTTCTGCGCTGAGCCTGGCAGATGCGCCGGATGCGATGGTCTATGAGGACGCCTGGTTTGTGAATCAGCTTGATGGCCGTGATGGAATAATGATGCTGAAGGGACTGGGGTATTCGAATATGGATTTCTTCGTTCCCAATTATAAGGATGGGATTTTGAAGGAGATTTGTTTCGAAATAACCTATCAGGCGATCGGATACAGCCCCAATCTTGGGCTGGAAGCCTTTGTCGGGCAAACCCCTCTGACCAGCGGCATTCTGGGCCCTTATTGGGACGGGCGGCAGGTCGAGCAAGGCAACTGGATAACCGAGGCGTACCGGTTTGTGATTGCTTCTTGCTGTGATTATGAATTCGTTACGCTGGGTTTTGGTTACAGTGGAGATACGGCGATTGCTGTGGATCGTGTTGTGATTGATACCGTCTGTGTACCTGAGCCGGCGACGATGGGGATTCTGGCTTTGGGTGCGATGGTGCTGATGCGAAAAAAATAAGTCAATACAAGGATTACTATTTCAAAGAAAGGATTGCAGACATGAAAACAAAGACCATAAAAATGATGGTAGTGCTGGCAATGCTGGCCGTATGTGTGACCGTTGTTCAGGCTCGCCCGTCTCGGGAGCCTTATGCCGGGGCCAAGTATGTCTTTCTGTTCATTGGCGATGGTATGTCGATGGCTCAGATTCACGGTGCCGAAGCCTATTTAGCGGCAAGTTATGCACCGGGACAGGATCCGAAAGATCCAAACAAGCTTTTGCCGGTTCAGCCTGTACAGGCTGCCAAGCTGGTGATGACACAGTTTCCGGTCATGGGGCTTTGCACGACCTATGATTACGGCAGTCTAATCACCGATTCAGCTTCGGCTGGAACCGCTCTGGCAACCGGCAAGAAAACACTGAGCGGAGTCATTAATTTGTCTCCGGATTTCAGTACAAAGTACACAACGATTGCCGAGTTAGCCAAAAAGATGGGCAAGAAAATCGGCATTGTCACCAGTGTATCGCTGGATCATGCCACTCCGGCGTCGTTCTATGCTCATCAGAATTCCCGCGGGAATATGTATGAAATCGGTATCGAGCTGGCCAACAGCGGTTTTGATTATTTTGGCGGCGGCGGTTTTGTGATTCCCGTATCGAAAAAAGACCCCAATGCTCCAACGGTCTTTGATGCACTGACTGCCAATGGTTATACCTATGTAAATACCAAAGCGGCTTTTGAGGCGTTGACGCCGGGTATGGGCAAGGTTGTGGCGGTCAATCCGGTTCTGGACAGCAGCAAGGCTTTGCCGTATGAAATCGACCGTAAACATGATCAAGCCAATAATATTTCACTGGCTGAATTTACCCGCAAGGGCATTGAGATGATTTATGATGCAGCCAATCCCTATGGTTTCTTTATGGTGATTGAAGGGGGCAAGATCGACTGGGCCAATCACGCCAACGATGCCCGTTCTGCACTGGAAGATACCCTGGCATTCGACGATGCGGTTGCCCAGGCAGTGGCCTTCTACAATGAGCATCCGAATGATACCCTGATTATTGTTACCTCCGACCATGATTGCGGTGGTATGTCCCTGGGATGGGCTGGGACGGCGTATGATAACCGCTTTGATCTGCTGGACGGCCAGACGGTTTCTTATCTGACATTTGAGGCCCAGGTGAAGGCCTATCGTGCAGCACATCTGGACCCTAACGGGGTGTATGCAGGGCCTGCAGATATGGATGAACAGATGAAATCCATGATTCTTGCTGGATTTGGGATGGATCTGTCCACGCTTTCACCGGCTCAGCAGCAGTCCATCGAGTCGGCTTTTGATGTAGCGATGGCGGGTCAGAAAGGCGACTATGTACTTTACGGCGGCTATAATCCGCTGTCAGTAACCCTGACCCATGTGCTGAATAACAATGCCGGTATAGGCTATACCAGCTATTCCCACACGGGTATTCCGGTGCCGGTGATGGCTCTGGGAAAAGACAGCTATTTGTTTGAGGGCTATTATGATAACACCGATATTGCCAGAAAGATGGCAGGTATCATGCGGCTGAAACTGGCGAATTAAGGTTTTGGCTCCTCGTATCCCGAACCCGTACCAAGGCAGACCTTTTTGGCAAGGTCTGCCTTTTTCCTGTTAACAGTTGGACCTGAGTCGAAAGTAGTGTGAGATGGAAAAGAAAAACAGTGTTATCGTGATCTTGTTGATATTATGTTGTCTGGCATTATATTGGATGCCGACAGGGTATGAGGGAAGTCGTCAAACGAATTCGACTATAGCAAGAGGTCGGATTCTGTCTGTAAAAGACGAAGTGATTCATACTGCCAGGATCATCAAGACAGGAACCCAATTACTGCAGGTGGAGATTATGGAAGGGCAATGGAAAGGCAAGCAGATGGAGGCAACCAATCTCTTGACCGGCAAGCTGGAAGTGGATGAATACTATACGACTGGCGATGAAGCCCTGGTGGAATTTTCGGTTGATTCTCAGGGAACAATCCGGGCCAGTTTTGTACGCGGACATTATCGGCTGCATTATGAATGGATTCTGGCAATCGTATTTTCAGTGCTGTTGCTGGTGACGGCGGGGTGGACCGGTGTCAAGGCCCTTCTGTCGTTTGTCTTTTCTGTGCTAATGATCTGGAAATTCATGGTGCCGCTGTTTTTGCGAGGCGGCATTTCCTTTGGGGGCCGGTTATGGGGGATTGATCCGGTTGTTCTGGGGTTGTGTGTGGTGGCTTTATTGACGGCGGCTGTATCCTTCCTGGTGGGCGGATTCAGCCGCAAAGGCGTTACAACGCTGGTTGGTTCATTTCTCGGCTTGCTGCTGACCGGAATCCTGGCAATCTATTTTACGAAATGCTTCAAAATTCATGGGGCTGTGCAGCCGTTTTCGGAGATGCTGTTGTATTCGGGGCATCCTCATGTGGATTTAACGCGTATTTTTATTGCCAGTGTGTTTATCGCTTCATCGGGGGCAGTGATGGATTTGGCGATGGATGTCGCTGCGGCCATGGATGAGATTAAATTGAAAAATCCAGGTATGAAAATGAAGGAGCACATGGAATCCGGGCTGCGTGTCGGGCGGGCGGTCATCGGGACCATGACTACAACCCTGTTTTTGGCGTATTCAGGGGGGTATATTTTTCTGTTGATGTATTTGATGTCCATGCAGATACCCGGCCCCATTTTTTTAAACAAGACCATCATTGCCGCCGAGATTCTTAATACCCTGGTTGGCAGTCTCGGGTTGGTGATGGTGGCACCCCTGACAGCAGTTACAGGGGGAATTGTATATCACGTTGCTGAAAGAAAGTCCAATAAACAAGAGGCCATAATGCATCATGCTGCTTGAACAGCCATACAGGAATTGCAATGTGTAGCCTCCATTTGAAGGAATTGTTGTACTATGGCTGACTGTGTGATTTACGGTCATTGCTGCAGGTTGCTGAGAGGGCACTCCATCGGGGATTAGCTCATCTATAAACCCGTAAGCTGAAAAAGCATGCGGTTGAAGCTGCTGTCCTTTACCGTAACAAATGAAAAAGGACAAGCGGGTTTTATTCTATTATGACAGCCACATCAAAACTGAATAAAACGCTAACCATATGCACATAATCGGGTGATAAAGTTCGCCCTCAAGTACCCTGTGCTGATTGGTCGCGGCAATGGAAATGCAGCGTATCAATACGGATAAGTCATGATGCGGTGTTGTCAGTATTTGATAATCCAGATTTGGGTCCGCCGATCAATCAATAGTGGAACCAGGAATAATGCAGGGAGTGTTTGTCGGGAATATCAATAACAAAGGATATTGAGTGAGCAACAGAGCGTTAAGGATCAGATTCATTCTTATTGCGGCTGGAGTAGTCTGGCCGGCGTTACTATGCGGTTGTGATCGCAAGTCAGGCCTGGGACCTTCTGCCGCGACCGGACCCGTTCAGGCCGTGTCCATTTCCGATCAGCCCCTGGCGGAGTATCAAGTCAGGCTGCTGGACCTGGCCTTCCAGACGGCTTCGGCCATTCCGAAAAATCCACATCTCAAAGACCGAAGTCGTGCCCAGGAGGCTGTGGTGATGGCCTGTTTGAAGCTGGAGCAGCCCGAACGTGCGGTCCGGTACTGCGAAGGGATTGACGACTGGCGGCGAGGACTGTGTTATGCGGAACTCGCGTTTTATTACGCCAAACGCGGGGCGATCGAGACGGCGCGGGATTATCTGGACAAAGCCCAACAAATATGCGACGAGGCTCAGGATTGGCGCAAAGATACAATCCGGGTTAAGATGGCCGGCGTGCTGGTCCTGCTGGGACAAAATGATCAGGCCAGTCAATATGAAACCGGTGTGGTGGATTCGCAAAAAGGAAAAGTTGCCGGCATTCGAGCAATGCAGTGCGATGAAGGGGCTTTTGAAGAGCAGATGCAGGCACTGGCATCCCTGGGCAAAGAAGGGGGCTTTGATGTTCTTCAGAATGTCCAGCAGGCGTATGCTTTATTGTTCAATCGGTTTTACTCCGATACGCAGCGTCGTGATCGAATCGAACAACAGATGAAATCACTCTGGAATACGATGCCGTATTTCGTTCGGATGGAACTCTTGATGACACTGGCCGGATTTGCGTTGAATCACGGTGATTCCGTCAAGGCCCTGGACCTGGTCCATGAGGCGGATCAGCTCTTGAACGAAAGCCAATGGCGTCTGGATCATCGCATCTTCCTGATGGCAAGCCTTTCAGCGATTCGGTTTAAGGCCGGCGATACCACAACAGCTCGCCATGACTGCGATGCTGCACAGTCCCTGTTTGACGCTCAGCGGCTTTCGATTGTCAATATCGATCGCGCCCGGACGCTGCATAAACTTGCCGAAGCCTATCAGGTTATGGGAGACACCAGGACGGCACTGCTGGTTTACAAAAAAGCCGTCGAAGAAGGGGTTGAAAATCCAAATTCCAGACCGCGGGCCGAGGATTTATCGGCTGCCTGTTGCTCCATGGCATTGTCTGCTGTCGAGCCGGACGCTGAGTTGTGGACTCGACTGAACCAGATTCGTGAGGGACTGAGCCAACCATGGTAAAATGCCGTCTGTTCTGCAGATTCTGGGTGATGGTATTGCTGCTGTCTGCTGCGTCCGCACGGACGGCTGAGCAGACCGGCGGTATTCGCGGTGTGATATCGGACCAGGATTTTGATGTTCCGCTGGCCGCGGTGGAGGTCACGATTGTCGAGACTGGGGCGAAAACCATCGTCACCGATGAAGGTAATTATGTGTTCAATCAGGTTCCGGCGGGTACCTATACCCTGATTTTTGCCAAAGAAGGCTATCTTCGCCAGGTCAAGCCCGGTGTTGTGGTCAAAGCCGGGGCCATGACTGAGCAAAATGCAGCCCTGGCCGGAGATTTTACTGAGATGGAGGAATTCATCGTTCAGGATATTCAGCTTGGCGGGGGCACGGAAGCGGCACTGCTGGACTTGCGAATGGAAAGTCCTGCCCTGATGAGTTCAATCAGTGCTGAATTGATGAGTCGGGCGGGAGCCAGTGACGCAGCGAGTGCCCTGAAGCTGGTTTCCGGGGCAACAGTCCAGGATGGCAAATATGCTGTGATACGCGGCCTGCCGGATCGCTATGTCAATTCCCAGATGAATGGTGTACGCCTGCCGACGGCGGATACCGACAAGCGAGCAGTGCAGCTGGACCAGTTTCCTTCGGCGGTGATCGAGAGCATTCAGGTCAGTAAAACCTTCACTCCCGATCAGCAGGGCGATGCATCCGGCGGGGCGGTCAATGTGGTCCTTAAGGGCATTCCGGAACAAACCGTATTCAGTTCATCCATCGAAACCAGCTTCAATACCCAGGTCTTCCGTAATAATGATTTTCTGACCTACCATGGAGGGGGAGTGAATTGGCTGGGCAGGGATAAGCGGGATATCCCTTCAAATGGCTTTTTTGATGAATCGGTAGGAGTGACGCGAGATAATGCTCCGATTGACTACAAGTGGTCGCAATCGGCCGGCGGGAAATATGTGTTTGATAATGGCGTTAAGATAGGTGGTTTCGGCAATGTTTTTTATGAACGCGACAGTTCTTATTATGATGATGGAATAGATGACTCGTATTGGGTAGAAAGTCCCGGCAGTCTGATGACACCTCAATATAGCCAGGGATCGCCGGACCATGGGGATTTTAAGACGTCTTTGTTTAATGTGACGCAGGCCAGCGAAGAAGTGCAGTGGGGCGGGCTGGGTGTTCTGGGGATTGAAACGGACAGCAGTGCCTATAAATTCCTGTATATGTACACGCGTTCCGCCGAGAGCACTGCTACCCTGGCCGAAGACACCCGCGGCAAGGCCTGGTATTTCCCCGGCTATAATCCCGCTGATCCTTTGGATCCGGGCAATCAGGAGCCGGATGCGGCGCCGTATTTGCGAACCGAAACCCTCGAATATACAGAACGCACGACACAAACCGTTCAGATAAGCGGGAAACATACCCTGCCGGAACTGGAATGGACGCTGAAAAACCTGTTTACCTTCCTGAGTCCTGAAGTGGATTGGGGTGTTTCCTGGAATTCAGCGACGTTGTATCAGCCCGACAAGCGGCAGTTTGGTTCGTTGTGGGTGGCGGAGTCTTATGACCCCGGTTTTCCGCCGTGGGTACCACCGTCAACAAATCCTGCTGTCCATTATCCCTTTAAACCTGCGGCCAATTTTACACTTGGTAATCTTCAGCGCACCTGGAAAGAGATTGAGGAAGAAAGCAATCAGTACTATGTGAATCTGAAATTACCCTTTGAGCAGTGGACCGAAGATGAAGGATATATGAAATTCGGGATTTTCAGCGATAGTACCACCCGGGATTACAATCAGGATTCGTTTAGTAATTTTAATGATAACAGTGCCTATTACGAAGGCCCCTGGAGCGATTACTGGAGCCATGTATTTCCATATGAAAACCACCCGGTCACGGCAGCCGATATTGATGTGGATTACCAGGGGCAGCAGGATATCTCTGCGGCCTATTATATGCTTGATGTACCGGTCAATTCCTATTTCAATATCATCGGTGGTGCCCGATTTGAAAAGACCGAACTGAGCATTACCAATGAGGCCGAAAGTGATGTGACCTGGATACCCCCGGGGGCAGCTGGCCCGGTTGCACTGAATCCCGGCGATGCCGATGTGGATTTCAAACAGCGGGATATACTCCCTTCACTTGGATTTGAATTTACCCCGTTTGATCCCTTTTCGATTCGCGGTTCCTACAGCCGTACTGTCGCTCGTCAGACGTTCAAGGAGTTGACTCCGATTCAGCAACAGGAATTTCTTGGCGGTGATGTTTTTATTGGAAATCCCGGCCTGCAGATGAGCGATTTGCACAATTACGATTTACGGATGGACTATACACCATACCAGGGAGGATTGTGGTCGGCCTCATATTTCTATAAATACATTGAAAATCCGATTGAATATGTCCAGCGAAACGCAGGGTTCACCTATACAACGCCGATGAACTATCCGGAAGGAACAGTACGCGGGATAGAGCTGGAAGTGCGTCAAAAACTTGAGCATTTGTGGGATAGTCTGGATGGTATTACCGTTGGCGCCAATGCCACATTTATTCGTTCAGAAGTGATTTTGCCGGATGAGGAAGCTGCTGAGTTCGACCAGCCCAATATCAATGCTCCGATGTCAAAACGGGATATGACCAATGCCCCGGAACATATTTATAACTTTTTTATGACCTATGATCTGAAAGAAACCGGGACCCAATTGGGCTTGTTTTATACCATACAGGGCGATACCCTTGTGGCCGGGGCAGGGCAATCCAATGGAAAGTATATCCCCAGTATTTATGCCCGGGAGTACGGTACCTTGAACTTCAGCCTGACTCAAAAGCTGGGAGATGTCTGGAAACTGAAATTCCAGGCCAAGAATCTCCTCGACCCGGCCATCAGGACGGTCTATCGATCGGATTATATTGGCAGTGATGTGACCCGGAGTTCATATCACAAAGGTATGGAGTTTGGAATTGCTCTTATGGCTGAGTTTTAAGGATAACCCGAAGTAAACTGGTTGGTTCACCACTGAAGGATGAACACAACCTAATTGTATCGTAACAGAACGCTAATGCTTTGCTCATATTGGATTGTTAGGGTTTGGCATTGATGAGGTGTACCCTATATAAGGATGACAGAAAGATGTTAAAACAATTGCACAGATTTAATTGCAGGTCGGGTGGCGGGGGTCGAACTGGTCGAAAAGGGATCCGGTGGATGGGGGCAACGATCGTATGGGCCGGCCTATCGGCTTTGATGCTGATGGGAGCTTCGCCGGATGACAATACTCCCCAGACTATTCAGGATACCCGTTTGGCACTTGAGAAATGGGTTGAAACCCAGCGGATTATTTCACTGGAAAAACGTGATTTGGCCCTGGCTGTCGAAATGCTCAACGAACGAATCGGAATGGTTCAGCGGGAAATCGAATCCTTGCGCACCAAGATAACCGAATCCGAAGCCGGGATTGCCGAAATGGATGCCAAAAAGGCTGGCCTGATGGAAGAAAATGACAAACTGAAGCAGGCCTCCGCTTCTCTGGGAGATACGATTGCCGCCCTGGAAGATCGGACGCGGCGACTACTGGTACGGCTTCCAGATCCTATTCGGGAACGCGTCAAGCCCCTGAGTCAGCGGCTGCCGGAAAAGGGTGCGGAAACGAAACTGTCCATTGCAGAGCGTTTTCAAAATACCGTGGGTATTTTAAACGAGGTGGATAAATTCAATCGGGAAATCTCCCTTGCCAGTGAGGTGCGGACATTGCCGGATGGAACCTCAGTCGAGGTTACGGCAGTCTATATCGGCATCGGGTATGGATACTATGCCAGCGCCAACGGGACTGTTGCAGGAATTGGTACTGCGTCTGAGACCGGCTGGATATGGACTCCCAATAATACGGTGGCACCGCAGGTCCGCGATGTCATTGCTATCTTGAAGAATGAAAAAGTAGCGTCATTTGTGCAGTTGCCCGTGGATATTCGCTAAACAGGAAATCAGGTATGTCAAACAGATACAAAATAGGTTTTGGACTTTGGTTGCTGATGATTTCAGGGATTATTCTGGCACAGGAACAGCCGCAAGACTCCGGATCGACGTTCCAACAGGTTGCCGGGGTGGTGCAGAAAAAGCTGGAAGACAGCCTTGCACAACTGCGTTCCCTGCGGGAACAGGCCGCAGCTGAAAAGATTCCCCTGAGTCGCAAACTCAGTGAATTGGAAAGTGAATTATCACAAGTACGCCTGGAATATCAGCAGGCCTCCCGTCTGGTGGATACCCGGACGCTGGATTTGACCAATTTGCAAAATGAGATCAAATCTCGTCGCGAAGAATCCGCCTATCTGTCCAACTTGCTGAGCGAATATATCCGCAATTTTGAATCCCGGCTTCACATCGCCGAAATTCAGCGGTATCGAGAAGCCCTGGAAACCGCCAAATTGGCTGCGGAAAATACCGGATTGTCGGAAGAGGATATCTATCTGGCCCAGGCCAAACTGCTGGAGGTGTCTCTGGATCGGCTGGATGATGCCCTTGGCGGAACTAAATTTGACGGGACTGCGGTGGATTCGACCGGTTCGATTCATCATGGAACATTTGTCCTGGTTGGTCCGGCGGCTCTTTTTGAGTCGGATGACGGCAGGAATATCGGGACCGCTGAACAGCGGCTTGGTTCTCTGGAGCCGGCGGTGATTCCCTTCGGCACTCCTGCTGACGCCCAGGCAGCGACTCATTTTTTTGTTCGCACTCAGGGTTTGTTTCCTCTGGACCCTACCCTTGGAAACGCTCATAAAATAGAACAGACTGAGGAAACACTGATTGAGCATATTCAAAAGGGTGGTCCGGTCATGTATCCGATTTTTACGCTGGCAGGAGCAGCCTTATGTGTAGGGCTTCTGAAGTGGCTGAGCATGGCGTTTATTCGCAATCCCTCGCAAAAACGCATCGCGGCTCTGCTGAAGGCATTGTCTGCCCATAATCACAAAGCTGCCCTTGAGGCGGCCCAATCCATCGGCGGGCCGGTGGGGGAAATGCTGCTGGCCGGAGCCCAGCATCTGGACCAGCCCCGTGAACTGGTGGAAGAGGTAATGTATGAAAAAGTCCTGTCCATGCGTCTAAAACTGGAGCGGTTTTTGCCGTTTATTGCCATCAGTGCTTCAGCTGCCCCGCTGCTGGGGTTGTTGGGGACTGTGACCGGGATTATCAACACCTTTAAACTGATTACGGTGTTTGGTTCCGGCGATGTCAAGACCCTGTCGGCTGGGATATCTGAGGCTTTGATTACAACGGAATTCGGCCTGATTGTAGCCATCCCTTCGCTGTTGATACATGCCTTTTTATCGCGTAAAGCTCGCGGCGTGATTAATCAGATGGAAAAAGCCGCTATTGCCATGGTCAATCAGATTAGTAAACAATCCGACGCATTGGTTCAGGCAGCGGAAGGTGTCGAAGAATGAACGGGACGCTGGGAGTACAGTTTGAAAAGGTATGGCAGCAGGCCGTTGAAATATGGATTTCCGGCGGCTGGGCAATGATCCCGATCGCTGTCAGTGCCCTGGTGATGTATGCTCTGGGTATGCATGTACATCTGAGGTTGTTGGGTAAGGGATTCACCACGATATCTGAGAAGACCTGGCGTCACTGGATTGACCATCCCCGGGAACGTAAAGGCCCGATTGGCGAGCTGCTGGATTTTGTGACTGGTGGGGAGTCGCTTGAGGATATGACGCTTTTTTTTGAAGAACTGCATGTGACGGAAATTGCTCCATTTGATCGGGATCTGCGAGTGATGAAAATCTGTGTCGGCGTGGCGCCGCTGCTTGGATTACTGGGTACGGTAACCGGTATGCTGGCGACATTTGCGGCACTGGCTTCCGGTTCGGGTGGAGAAAAAACGATGGGCATGATTGCCAAGGGAATTTCCGAGGCCCTGATTACAACTGAAACAGGGCTGGTGGTTGCCTTGCCGGGCTTGTTTTTCCGGTACCAGCTGGTGCGAAAGCATGAGCGATACAAAGCCTTTTTGGCGCACCTGGAAACGGTATGTACACAGAAACTGTATAAAAAGCTGCATCATCAAAACCAGCAGAATGAATGTGAATCACAATCTCCGACCAGGGATTGCAGCCGGCTGCCGGCAGAATAGCACTGCGGAAATTTGGATTGATTGTATTAACCAATGAGGATTTTATGGGACGATTTCGTCAAACAGGATCGGATGAAGGCAATGAAGCCGGAATCGACATGTCGCCGATGATGGACTGCATCTTTATCCTTTTGATTTTCTTCATCGTCACAACAACATTTGTGGAAGAGACAGGTATTGAAGTGGACAAGCCCCAGGCGGCATCCTCAGTCAGGCTGGAAAAAACCAGTATTCTGATTGCACTGACGGCCAAAGGGGAAGTGGTGTATGGCGGAAGGGAAATCGGCTTTAGCGGTATTCAACCCCTGGTCAAACGGATGCTCCAGAAAGAAGAGATTCCCGTTATTATTCAGGCAGATACAGCGGCACCGTCCGGCCTGCTGGTTCGCGTTATTGATGAGGCCAAGCTGGCCGGAGCGGTCAAGGTCAGCGTGGCGTCACGGCAAAACAAAAAATAAATCATACCTGATATGAATAATCTCCAATCCAAATCATTGTGGATGCTTAAGGAACTGGCTCATCGGCTGCTGGTGTTGCTGGGAGCCGTCGGGCTGACGTTTCTGCTGTTTCTGGTTCTGCCTCTGATGCAGACGCTCAGTAAGCCGCCTTCCACAGACATGATTGTTCAGTCAGTTGACACGGCCAAGCTCGATGCACCGCCTCCGCCGCCGCAAGAAGAACCCCAGAAAGAAACGCCGCAGGAAGACACACCTCCGGAATTAAATGAAGAAGCTCCGCCGCTGGATCTGTCACAGCTTGAACTGGCGCTGAATCCGGGTATCAGCGACGGCTGGACGACTGGCGATTTTGCGGTCAAGCTGAATACAGTGGTCTCCTCTGGAGAAAGCGGCGTGGATGCGCTGTTTTCGGTGGCTGATTTGGACCAGACACCGCGTGTAATCTATCAGCCTGGCCCCATGCTGACCAGGGAACTGCGCAAAAAAGCACCCGGCACTGTATATATTATCTTTGTGGTCGATCAGGAAGGCCGAGTCGAAAATCCGATGGTCCAGAAATCCTCGGATCCGATCTTTGAAAAGCCGGCTCTGAATGCCGTAAAACAATGGAAATTTGAACCCGGTAAACGCAACGGCAAGCCCGTGCGATTCCGGATGCGTGTTCCCTTTACTTTTCCAAAAGGATAAGCGTCATGAAAGCAAAACAGATTATGAGGAAACAAGGCAAGATGAAGTGCTTTTCAATCCAGTCCTTCCGGCTGAATGCCGCCACCAGGTGCCTGCTGCGGGCTGTATTCATTGCAATCCTACATCAGTCTGCCCTGGCACAAGCTACGGTTGAATCTCCGATTCCCGTCGAGACACATTTAACCCAAGAGCAATTAAAGATATGGAATGATCCAGCTTTTCAAAAGCAGTTTATTGAAAGTTACATGGCCGAAACCGAAATTGAGCCGCGAGTAACAACTAATGAACGTGACCAGATGCAGAAAGTGCTGGATTTGATTTCTTCTGATAAAATGGATCAGGCGGTCGAGTTACTTAAAAAAAGTCAGACCAAAGCGACCAGTGCGGTATTCGATTTCACGCTGGCCAACATCTATTTCCAGCAGGAAAAACTTGACCAGGCCGCTGTATCTTATCTGGCGGCTGTGGAAAAATATCCAAAGTTTCGTCGGGCATGGCGGAACCTGGGGCTGATTTATATCCGTCAGAACCAGTATGACAAGGCCTTACCCGCCCTGACACGTGTTATTGCTCTGGGCGGAGGGGATGCAATTACCTTTGGATTGCTGGGTTTTGCGTATGCTTCAGTGGATAATCATCTTTCGGCTGAGTCTGCTTATCGCATGGCGATTCTGCTGGATCCGGCGACTCTGGACTGGAAGATGGGGCTGGCACGCTCTTTTTTCAAGCAGGAACGGTTCGGCGAAGCAATTGCGGTGTGTAATCAACTGGTTGAAGCTCATCCTGATCGGTCGGATTTGTGGCTCTTGCTGGCCAATGCCTATATTGGTATGAATCAGCCCGCAAAAGCTGCGGAAATTTATGAATTAGTGGACCAGATGGGGCAATCCACCATCGCCAGTCTCAATATGCTGGGAGATATCTATATCAATGAGCAATTGTACGAATTGGCTGTCAAATCGTATATTCGTGCCCTTGACAAAAAACCGCAGGGCTCTGCGGATCGCTTTATCCGGTCGGCTAAAGTTCTGGCTGCCCGCGGGGCAACCAGGGAAAGCCGCCAGTTGATTGAAACAATCGAAGCTTGTTTTGGTGATACCATTGGCTCCCAGGAGCGTAAGGATATCCTGAAATTAAAGGCTCGACTGGCTGTGGCTGAAGGAGCAGGCCAGGAAGAAGTCAAGGTTCTTGAAGAGATTGTCGCGTTGGATCCGCTTGATGGGGAGGCCCTCATTCTGCTGGGACAAAACTATGCCCGCAAAGGAGATGCGGAAAAGGCGGTATTCTATTATGAACGAGCGGCCAGTATTGAGTCATTCGAGGCTGATGCCAAGATTCGTCATGCCCAATTGCTGGTGGGAAATGGCAAATATGATGAGGCTTTGCCGCTGTTGCGTCGTGCCCAGCAGTTGAACCCGCGGGACAACATCCAGAAATATCTGGAACAGGTCGAACGTGTGGCCAAAAGCCGGTAGTGCAACTGGCCGTTTGATCAATTAAAATTTGGGGATTTCATCCCCCAGGCAGGTTCCGACCAGACGGGCCGAGATGATCATCGGATGAGATAACGGAATGGTTTTTCGTTTGTATGCGACCTCTGCGATGGGAATGGGCTTGCAGATCCCTGAATCATAGGCAACCATAACGTTGTATTCCCCCCTGGCTAATAATTGAACGGCTTTGGTGCCCAATCGTGTGCACAGCAGGCGATCAAAGGAGCTGGGGGTACCGCCTCGCTGAACATGTCCGAGCGATGTTACCCGTGCTTCGATGCCGGTCAGTTCCTGCAGTTGCCGGGCCAGCCGACTTGCCGTGGGTTCCTCAACCAGGGTATAGGGCCGTTTATCATCGTCCATGGAGTCACTTAGACTGTCTTCCAATTCTGCCATGCCAGGTGATACCGACGATTTCTTTTTGCGATTCTTCTTGGTTGTTTTATTGTTGATTGATTTGGCAAGTGCTTTTTCGCGGGCCTTGGCTTGTGCAACAGAAATGGCGCCTTCGGCTACCGCAACAATGGAAAAACGGCTGCCGCGTCGTCGGCGTTCCTGGAGATATTCGGCTACAATATCCAGATCGTAGGGTATTTCGGGTATCAAAATCACATCTGCTCCGCCGGCAATACCGGAACTCAAGGTTAACCAGCCTGTGTTATGCCCCATAATTTCACACACGATAATGCGATGATGGCTTGTGGCCGTTGTGTGCAGCCTGTCTATGGCTTCAGTGGCTATCTGCATGGCCGTATCATACCCAAATGAGACATCTGTACCGTCAATATCGTTGTCGATTGTCTTGGGCAAATGAATGACATTGATTTTCCCCTCTTCATGCAGCCTCAGGGCATTTTTGAGTGTTCCGCCGCCGCCCAGACAAACCAGGCAGTCAATGTGATGACGTTTGAGGTTTTCGACAGCAACCGGGATCATATTGCGATATTTTCCGCCCATTAACATTTTGTGAATTTTGTCACGACTGGTCCCAAGGATGGTTCCGCCGCGGGTCAGGATGCCGCTGACATCTTTTTGTTCCAGATGAATAACCCGGTTTTCGACAAGCCCGCGAAAGGCATCAAGGATCCCGATAACCGTCATCCCGTATTCATTAATGGCCGCTTTCGTCACGGCCCGAATGGCAGCGTTCAAACCCGGACAGTCACCGCCTGCAGTTAATATCCCTATACATCGAGTTTTGGATACGAGCTTTGCCATAATCAACCTCATTTCTGGTACCAATTGATATTGTGGATACTATAACTATCTAACCGATACCAATCAACCTTTTTATGTGACCAGGGTGGTTTATGGTATGCATTTCCTGGGATTGAAAGCGATTCAGGGATGCAATCAAATTGAATCTTAATCGAATTCTAACAATTCAGACAATTGACAAAGAAGACAAATTACCTCAATATATTAAATCTTATGACTCAACAACAGCAAAATGAATTTGAATCGCAGACCCTGGCGGCTATCGATATCGGAAGCAACTCGATTCGCATGACAATTGGCCAGCTTAATCCCGATGGGACTTTCGATATTCTTGAACGAGCCAATCGGCCGGTGCGGCTGGGCAGGGATTGCTTTCGTTATTTTCGTTTGACGCCGGCGACTATGCGGGCGGTAGTCAATATCCTGCGGGAATTCAAACGCCGTATCGATGAATATCAAGTCCGGCATATCTGGACGGTTGCAACCAGTGCGGTGCGTGAAGCTCGTAATGCGGATGTATTCTTGGATCGGATACTGATGGCTTGCGGTTTGCAGGTACAGATTATAGACGCCTCACAGGAACGACGCATTACCGTTTCGGCGGTACGGGCAGCGATGAATAGCAGCCCCATGCGTTTTCCTGGCGGTCAGATGATGATTTGTGAAGTCGGCGGCGGCAGTACGACCATAACGATTATGCAGCGTGGTAAAGTGATTAGTTCGCACAGCCTGGTGCTCGGATCAATCCGAATCCAGGAGATGTTCGGCTCCGAAGGGCGTTCCACGACACAAATTGTCGAGTTGATCGAAAACGAAATTGATTCAGTGCTGGCGACGGTGAAAACCCTGGTACCGCTGGGACGTGTCAAAACCTTTATTGCGGTGGGCGGTGATGCTCGGTTTGTGGCATCTCGTGCCGGACAGCCGATGGATAATCCTCAATTTCATCGAATCTCCCGTCAGGCCTTTGAAGACTTTGTTCAATCTCATCGCAATCAGACGGTTGATCAATTGGCGCTTCAGTCGGAGTTGTCGTATTCGGAGGCCGAAACGCTGCTGCCGGCACTGCTGATTTTCCAATCCCTGCTGCGGTTGACCCGTGTCAAAGAAGTGATTGTTCCTGCGGTATCCATGCGTGATGGGCTGCTGCTGGAACTGTCCCGGCGGTGTCGGGGGCAGGAAGATGAATCCGTCGCTCAGGAAGCAATCCAATCGGCGATGGCGCTGGCAGAGAAATACCGTGTCAATCTGCATCATGCCCGTCGTGTTGCGGATTGTGCCCTGCGTCTTTATGATGAAATGAAGAGCATTCATGGATTGGATTTGAGGGCAAGGCTGCTTTTGGAAGTCGCGGCGCTGCTGCATGAGTGTGGAACCTTTGTTTCAACTCGTGCTTATCACAAACATACGTACTATCTGGTAGCCAATTCGGAAATATACGGTTTGCTGCCCAAAGAAGTGGCGGTTGTTGCCCATGTTGCACGATATCATCGTCGCAGTGCACCCAAGATATCCCATCTGGAATACACGGCACTTCCCCAGGAATCCCGGATTCTGGTCAATAAGCTGGCGGCAATTTTGCGGCTTGCCAAGGTGCTGGATGTAACCAATATTCGTCGGATTGACCGTGTGCGATGTATACTGGATCAGGATTCCGTACGGATTCAGGTGCCGGATTTGTCAGATGAGTCGCTGGTTAAGCGATCCATGGAAATTCACAGCAGTATGTTTGAAGATGTATTTGGATTAAATCTTGAACTGGAAGCATTACTGGAATTGACTTGATGGCTGCGACTTCAAAGATACCACTGAATCTGGATGAGCCCCGATACTATATCAACAGGGAGCTGAGCTGGTTGTCCTTTAACGAGCGTGTGCTGGAAATGGCTGAATGCCAGGATGTGCCGTTCCTGGAACGGATGAAGTTTTTGGCGATATTCAGCTCGAATCTCGATGAATTCTTCATGATTCGTGTGGCGGGTCTGATGCAGCGTGTGCAGGCGGGTGTTCAGACCAAAGACCCGAGCGGATGGACTGCCAATGAACAGCTGGAAGCGGTTCGTCAAAAGACACTGGCCCTGTCAGCACGTCATGCCGAGGCTGCCAAAACGCTGTTGAAGCTGCTACAGAAGCATGGGCTTTATGTCCTGAATCGGAAGACCTGGAATAATGACCAGCGTCGATTTTTAAGGGACTATTTTCAGTCACATCTGTTGCCGTTGCTGACCCCGATAGCGGTGATGGATACGCAGTCTTTCCCTCTGCTGCCCAATTTGCAGCTGCATATTGGCATTACACTGTCTGCCCAAGCCGGCGACGAAAAACAGCTCATGGTGATTCCCGTTCCCACCGTCATGTCGCGGTTTATCGGATTGCCCAGCAGAGAGGGGGAATTCTGGGTCATGCTGGAAGACGTGTTGATGGAATATGCAGGCCTGGTGGTCCAGGGCAAACGGATCGAAGCGGTGGATTTGTTCCGTATTACCCGTGATGCCGACATCAAGATCCAGGAAGAAGAAGCCGGAGATTTGCTGGAAACGATTGAGGCGGCGGTTCTGGAACGTCGTCATCGCCAGGCTGTTCGTGTGGAACTGTCTGCGGATTGTTCTCCGACACTGCAGAACTGGATTCTTGATCAGTTCCAGGTTGGCCCGCAGCAGATTTATCCCATCGCGGGAATCCCGGACTTGCGATGTCTGTGGGAACTGGTTGGGCGGGGAGGATTTGAAACGTTGCGATGGCCGGACTGGCCTGCACAGCATCCTGCCGATCTGGCGGGTTATGAATCGATATGGGATGCTGCCAGCGATCATGATGTGATGTTGTTTCATCCCTATGAGTCATTTGAGCCGGTGGTGGAATGGATCCGGGAGGCAGCTGAGGATCCCAGTGTGCTTGCCATCAAGCAGACGCTGTATCGAACCAGCCCGGATTCGCCTGTGATCTCGGCGCTTGAACAGGCCGCACGCAGCGGGAAGGAAGTGACGGTCCTGGTTGAATTAAAAGCACGATTCGAGGAAGCTCGAAATATTCGATGGGCCAGGCGGCTGGAGGATGCGGGCTGCTATGTGGTTTATGGTGTTGCAGGTCTTAAAACCCATGCCAAGGCCTTACTGATCATTCGGCGGGAAGCCGGACGCATCAAACGCTATGTCCATCTGGCAACAGGTAATTATAACGAAAAAACAGCCCGACTTTATTCGGATATCGGTCTGATCACTTGTGATCCCCAGTTGACATCGGATGTGGGGGCTTTTTTTAATTTGTTAACCGGTTTTTCGGAGTCGGTGGGCTGGTCAAAACTGACCATTGCTCCCACTTCATTGCGGCAGCGAATACTCGATTTAATTGAGCGGGAAATTAAAGCCAGCACGCCGGATCATCCCGGTTTGATTATGATTAAGGCCAATTCCCTGGAAGACATTCGTGTGTGTCAGGCTTTGTATCGCGCCTCGGCGGCTGGAGTCAGAATTAAACTCAATATTCGCGGCATTTGCTGTTTACGTCCTGGAATTAAGGGACTATCCGAGCACATTGAGGTAGTCTCTATTCTGGACCGGTATCTGGAACATGCCCGTATTTATTATTTTGATAACGGCGGGCATCCCGAAGTGTATTTGAGCAGTGCCGATATGATGGGACGCAATTTGGATCGGCGTCTGGAAATGCTTTTTCCAATTACTCAGCCGGGTCTCAGACAGCGACTGAGTTCAATCCTGGAGACGTATTTTTCTGATACAACCAATGCCTGGCATCTTTCTTCGGATGGGACCTATCGACGAATAGTATCCCCCAAAGCCCCTCTGCGAAGCCAGCAGTACTTTTATGAACAGATTTCTGACGCAGCAGGATTCCAGAAAGCCAAGTTCCGATTTCGGCCAATACGATCGAATGGAAAGTAGACAGATTAGTCACATCTCGCGTTGATGGTTAAGACGCCTATCCTGGTGTACTGATGGTGCCTCAGTAAGTGATAGTACAACTCCTTTCTGATTAGTCACGTTCTGAGATTTTTTCAATCGTCCTGCGGTCCCGATCGAAAACTCAATTAGACCTGACTACATCACCAGGGAAGGGCGGTTCTGATGTTTCTGTTATCTCCGAAATACTATAGACTTCCCGCATACTCTGGCGTAAAATACCCCGCATGCTCAAATTATCTGAAATCGTTCCACAGGAACACCGGGCCCAGGACTAACTAACGGTCTTTAATCGTGCAGCTTCTCGTGTTGCATACGGCCAGGGTTGTTATGAAATGGGCAGGGTTGATATGGCTTGTAATTGGGAACCGTGAAACAAGATGAATTCGAATGGAGTCATTCTGTTTGGTGGGTCTTTTGATCCGGTGCATCAAGGTCATATTCAAATGGCTCAATTTGCCATGAGCTATTTGCATGCGGACCGCTTGGTAATGATACCGGCAGCCCGTTCTCCCCATAAGCACCACCCGCCGGTAGCCGAAGGCCGGGAGCGGTTGGAAATGATTCGTCTTGCGATTCGGGGTATTGCCGGCCTTGAGGTCAGCGACATCGAGCTGAAACGGCCGCAGCCAAGCTACACCTATGATACGGTTGTGGCCTTCCGTGAGCAGGTTGGTGTGTCTGCTCCGCTTTACTGGCTTGTGGGAGCAGACGCAGTGGGCGATTTGCCGTATTGGTATCGTATTGGGGAATTACTGGATATATGTCAGCTGTGTATTATGTATCGGGCAGGGTATGAAAGGCCGTCATTCAAGGCATTGCAGTGTTCATTTCGTCCGGACCAGATAGCTTCTTTGGAACAGCATATAATCCCGACACCGTTGGTTGATATTAGCAGCACAGAGGTCCGCCGGCGTATCGCCGCAGGACAGGCTGGGGAGGATATATTGTGTCCTGAGGTATTAAAATATATAATAAAAAACAAACTATATCATTAAATAGGTTATATATGAGAGTAAAAAGCTGACGGAATTGACCTGCTTTTGTGTTTTTGATTGACAGCCTTTATTTATTCCTTATATATATGAAATCTTATCTTTAGGTGGACTGTATGTTGTTTTCAGGACTCATTTTCGGAGATTATAACGATGGTACTTGGAAAGCGGATTCTTGGGGTCGTCTTTTTATTCGTGTTGGCGACATCAGTGTTGGCCGAAGGTGTGAGAAGTGACTGGAATGACTTTTTGCACTACACCGCAATTGGACGATTTGACCTGGCACAGGGATACGGCCAAAAGATTGTCCAGGCGAATCCTGATCCACAGGAACTGCTGGCCTTAAGCGAGGAGAATCCGGATGGGTATAACATTTTGCTGAAAATGAATGCCGAAAGCGAACAGCTTCGGGACGTCAGCGGTAAAATCCTGGAGATCATCGAGCAGGGGCGTTTTGTTCGTCGGACCGATCCCAAGATTATCGTTGAGGAGATTCGTCGTCTGAGTACCACCATTCGGGGTAGAATCGCCGCTGAAGAACGGCTCCGCAATGCCGGCGAATATGCCATTCCTTATATGCTCAGTGCTTTGGCGGATGAGGGTCGAAAAAGTGAGTTCGCTCCGATTACTCAGGCCCTGCCCAAAATTGGTAAAGGTGCGATTCGTCCGCTGACTGCGGCGCTTCAGACTGACAATGCCGCTGTCAAGGCTGAAATTATTCGGGCACTTGGCAAGATTGGCTATTTTGAACCATTGCCTTATTTGAAATGGATTATGGAACAGGATCCATCTCCTGAGCTTAAGGCCCTGGCAGAAAGGGCAATCAGTGAAATCGATTCAAGTGCATTGAAAGTCCCTGCGGCGGAATTGTTCTTTAAGCTGGCAGAGATGTATTATGATCGTGCGGAATCTGTTGCACTCACCGACGATAACACTTTTGGCAATCTGTGGTTCTGGGATGCTGCGGGCAAGGGATTACAAAGACACGAGGTCAATAAAGCCTATTTTAATGAATTAATGTCCATGCGAAGCTGCGAATGGGCACTGAAGGCGGACCCTGCCATCGGCAAAGCGATCGGGCTTTGGCTGGCTGGTTATTTCCGTGCTGAATCGTATGGCATTGCGATGCCGGACTATTTCGGGCAGGGGCATCCGGATGCGATGACCTATGCCACTACGGCCGGGCCGGAATATCTGCATCAGGCCCTGGATCGGGCATTAAAGAATAAGGAAGCGTTTGTGGCTCTGGGAGTGGTTGAAGCTTTGGCCGTCAATGCCGGCACAAAATCACTGCTGTATCAATTGGGTACCGAACAGCCGCTGGCCAGGGCGCTGACGTTTGATGATTATAAGGTGCGTTACAGTGCTGCAATAGCCATCGCACTGGCTTTGCCGACCAACGGATTTGTCGGCAGCGAGAAGATTGTGGAAAATCTGTCCGAGGCGATTCTTGAACAGGGAGCGGATCAGGTCGGTGCGGAACTGGCTGCCCGTTATGCTCTTCGTTCCATTCGAGCAATGGAAAAGCTGGCACTGACGCATAATCCGATCGTTGATTTATCCAAGGCGATGGAGGCCCTGGTCAAGGTGAGCACCTCGGCAAATCCGCAGATGCAGACACTGGCGGCCGAAGTGCTGGCACGACTGGAAAGCCCGGAAGCTCAGCGAGCGATTGCTGCGATGGCCTTGTCCGACAAGAACAGTGCCGAGGTTCGCATTGCGGCGTTTGCTTCACTGGCGACGTCTGCAAAACTCAATGCAAATCTGCTGCTGGCCGAACAAATCGATGCGATTTATAGTCTGGTCAGCTCAACCGAGACAGACCCGGCGCTGCGTTCGGCCGCGGCGGGGGCCTATGGTGCCTTGAACCTGCCCAGTGAGAAGGTTAAGACCTTAATCCTGGACCAGGCGAAGTCCTAAGCATCTGTCTACCCCTGTGGGGGAAATATCTGAAATGACCCGCAAATTCAAAGGTCTCAAAGACGAGAAGTTTTACCGCAGCGGGATGCGCTGGATGGGGATCGGCTTTGAATTCTGCATCGTCTGCGGGGGGATGGCCTGGCTGGGTACTCAGATGGATAAATGGGAGAATACCAGCCCGGGCTGGATGATTATTGGTTTTTTTGTGGGTTTCGGGACAATGTTTTATCTGATGGTCAAACGTGCCCAGAAATCCAATGAAGATAGCGACAAGAACTCCGAGGAAAATAACACAGACAGGTAAACAGTTTGATGTGGACGGAAAATGTCAAGAAGGTCTTCGGTTGGTTTATTACCACGGGACTTTTTCTGGGTTTTCTCTTCCTTTTGACATATCGTTACTGTGAATTAGCCGGCCCCAGGGCCGAAAAAGCATGCGTTGTAGCCATGGTTACCGCAACTCTGGGCGGGCTATCCGCCTTCTGGCCCCTCAGTAAAGTCTGGCGTCGTGAGCCTGAGAAGATGGTTGTCAGCGTTTTTTTAGGCGGGGCAATTCGCATCTTGATTGGTTTTGTTGGAATTGTTATAATCTTCTTTTTTACCGGTATCAGCCGAACATGGTTCCTGGGATGCTACGGCATTTTTTATACCGTATTTCTGTTGGTAGATTCGTGGCTGATTATCCGGCTGTTGCATAATTACGGTCTGAACAAGGACGATTCTAAATATGAATGTGTGTGGAATGATGCTCGCGAGTACCAACGTACTCGAAGAAATTGTCAGCAAAAAGTGGATTATTCCCATAGGACCTTATGAGGTCCCGTTTACCAATCACATGCTGATGATTACCCTGGCGTCGCTGACGCTGATGGTCGTGTTGCCGATGGTGCTCAAAAAGCCCGTTCTGGTTCGCAGTGGTTTGGGTAATCTGATAGAGACGATTTGTGTCTATTTGCGTGAAGATGTGGCCCGGCCTTTTCTCAAGGATCAGACCGATCGTTATATTGGCATTCTCTGGACCTTGTTTTTCTTTATCCTGACTATGAATTTACTGGGATTGATGCCGATTCCCCAGTTGATGTATATCCTCACCAAGCACAAGCATATCGGCGGCGCCCCCACGCTAAATGTCTGGGTCACCGGGGCTTTGGCGACGTTTTCATTCCTGTTATTCCATATCGCCGGGATTCGTGAAAAAGGGGTGTGGCATTATCTCAAAACATTCACCCCCAAAGTCCCCTGGCCGATGTTTCCATTCATGTTTGTCATCGAAGTCGTCAGCTCATTTGTCCGGTTGTTTTCGCTGGCGATTCGTTTATTTGCAAATATTCTGGCCGGGCATATTTTGCTTGCAGTAATTTTAGGTTTTATTATGATGTTCAAAAATTATATGGTCGCCTTCACTTCCCTTAGTGCTACGGTGCTGTTTAGTCTTTTGGAAGTGTTTGTGGCGTTTCTGCAGTCATATATATTTGTATTTTTAACGACCATATTTATCGGATTCGCTATTGCCGATGAACATTGATTATAGAACCCGCCATTGTGGCGGGTTTTTGTCTAAATAGAAGTGTCTGAAAACGTAGTAACTGACGTACAGGAGATGCTGTAAGATGTTTGAATTAATGACTTTAGCTCCGATGCTGCTGGCGGAACTGAACATTGACGACAAAGGTTTGGGTATGCTTGGCGGCGTGCTGGGCTGCGGCCTGATTGTGATGGGGTCTGCCAGAGGTATCGGCCAGTTGGCCGGCAGTGCGGTGGAAGCCATTGCCCGTCAGCCGGAAGCGGCCAACCGTATTTTCACCACGATGATTATCGCCGCGGCCCTGATCGAAGGCGTGACGCTGTTTGCGATGATTATCTGTCTGCTGGCTGTGCTGTAAGAAACGTAATTTTACCAGGACACTGTGATGCGAATGCTCAGGTTATTGCCGGCATTTTGCCTGTATTATGTTGCGACCGCAGTAACGCAGGCCTCAGAGGCCGTAGCGACTGCTGAAGAAGGCCACGAACAAGCCCCCAGCGTCTTCACGGGTGACTGGGCCGAGTCGGTCTGGACGCTTTTGTGGTTTGCATTGCTGCTGCTGGTCTTGTGGAAGCTGGCATGGAAGCCGCTGCTCAAAAGCCTGTCGGACCGTCAGAACCACATCCAGAAGGAAATCGATGACGCCGAGAAGAGCCGCAAACAGGCTCAGCAGGTGTTGGATGATTATCGCAGCAAGCTGGCCGATGCCGAGCGGCAGGGTCGGGAAATCATCAATCAGCGGGTCAAGCAGGCTCAGGCCGAAGCGAAAGAGGTTGAGGCCCAGAGTCGCAAGCAGATTGAGCAGATGAAGATTCGCTTTGAGGCCGATCTGGAACGAGAGAAAGGTGACGCTCAGGAACAGCTCTGGACACAGGCCGGCGATATTATTCAAACCATCGGCCAGGAAGTATTCGGCAAGGCACTCAACGATGAGGACAACAGGCGATTGATTTCTCAGGCGATCGAACGACTCAGGCAGGCACATCGGAATCCCGGCGTGCAATAATAATAGTTGAATCAGGCGAACAGTATGGCGGCATCTTCCAAACATATCATTTACGAGATTTACAGCGATGTCCTGTTTCAGCTGGCCGAAGAATCCGGCCAGGTGGAACAGGTGCTGGAAGACCTGGCTGCGGTGGGTACGCTCCTGCGGGATGAGCCTGAGTTTTTAAAACTGATTACTTCGTCCAAGATGAAGGAGGACGAAAAAACCGCGGCTTTGCGGCGAGTGTTCAGCGGACGTGTCCATCCGCTGACCCTGGATTTCCTGTGCGTGTTGGCCCGCAGAAACCGAATTGGCGGGCTTTCCGGCATCTTTGACCGGTATGAAGTGCTGGTGGACAGCCTGAAAAACTGCCGGCTGGTGGAAGTGGTGCTGGCAAAGCCATTGCCGGATGCTGAACTCGAAAAGCTGCGTCTGGAAATCCGGGATGCCATCAAGGCCGAAGTGAAACTCAAGGTCCAGATTGACCCGGATATTCTGGGCGGCATTGTGATTCGGCAGGGCGATCTGATGATTGATAATTCTGTCCGAACCATTTTATCCCGGACAGTCAGTGGTATTGTGGAGCGATCCAGAGAAACGTATTACAAACAAAAAAATAAACCCGGTGAGACGACACCGAAGGGATCTGATTCGGTACAGGGGTAATGGCCCGCGGGTACCAGGCGGATAAACACATTTGTAAACGAGTAAATACTAATGAAATTCGATGTATCTGAAATTTCGAGTCTGATCAAGCAGGAAGTCCTGCGATATCAAGCCCGGCTTGAGGTTTCGCAGGTAGGCACGGTACTGGAGGTCGGTGACGGCATTGCCCGTATCTACGGCCTTGACAATGCGATGGTTGGCGAAATGCTGGAATTTGAAGGTGGTATCGTCGGCGAAGTATTTAACCTTGATGAAGACTCGATTGGCGCAGTTGTATATGGCGATTTCCAGAAAGTGCGTGAAGGCGGAACGGTTCGCTCCACCGGCAGGCTGTTGTCGGTTCCTGTCGGCCCGGAACTGCTGGGCAGGGTGGTTAACGCCTTGTGCGAGCCGATTGACGGGGCTGGTCCCTTCAAGGCACAGTCACGCCGTTTTATCGAGTTTGCTGCCCCCGGTATTGCCCAAAGACAGCCGGTTAAGGAACCTCTGGCAACAGGCTTAAAGAGCGTGGACTCGATGATCCCCATCGGACGCGGGCAGCGCGAACTGATTATCGGTGACCGCAAGACCGGCAAGACGGCCATTGCCCTGGATACGATCATCAACCAGAAGGGCAAGGGAGTGATTTGTGTTTATGTCGCCATCGGCCAGAAGGAATCCACGGTCGCGGAAGTGGTGGCAACATTGAAAAAGTATGGGGCAATGGACCATACCGTGGTGGTTTCAGCCACGGCTGCCCAGAGTGCTGCAATGCAGTATATTGCTCCGTATGCTGGCGCGGCGATTGCAGAATATTTTATGTATGAAAAACAGGGCCATACGCTGTGTGTGTATGATGACCTCAGCAAACATGCGATTGCCTACCGTGAATTAAGTCTTCTGTTGCGCCGTCCTCCGGGACGGGAGGCTTTCCCGGGTGATATTTTCTATCTGCACAGCCGGCTTCTGGAACGCAGTGCCAAGCTGTCCAATGAGCTGGGCGGCGGTTCGATGACAGCGCTTCCGATTGTCGAGACGCTGGAGGGGCAGGTGTCGGCCTATATCCCGACCAACATCATTTCCATTACCGATGGTCAGATTTATCTGCAGCGAGACCTGTTCCTGGCCGGTGTTCGTCCTGCTATCGACGTAGGCATCAGCGTAAGCCGCGTAGGTGGGGATGCTCAGCCGCAGGCGATGAAAAAAGTCGCCCCCAAGCTGCGTCTGGACCTTGCAGCGTTTCGCGAGTTGCAGGATTTTGCCCGTCTGGGTACCGATCTGGATGAAATGGCACAAAAGCAGCTTGACCGAGGCTACCGTATGGTCGAGGTACTCAAACAGAAACAGTTTTCACCGATGAGTGTGGCTGAAGAAGTTGTCAGTATTCTGGCCGGCTCCAGTGGAATTCTGGATGATATTGATGTTGCTCATGTGGGGCATTTCCTGGAGGAATTAATCGACTGGCTGAAGCTGGAGGCAGGCGAGTATCTGGATGAAATTAATAAAACCGGCAAGCTGTCGGATGAGCTGTTGTCCGCGATGAACGATGCGGTCGCTGCCTATAAGACCATTTATAAGTTCAGCTTCGGGGCATAGCGGGTTAAGGTTGTAAGAAACAATGGCCAATACACGACAAATTCTGCAGCGGCGTAAAGCAGCATCCAATATCAGCAAGGTCACCGGCACCATGGAGACGATTGCTGCGGTCCGCTACCGTCAGTACTACAATCAGTGGGCGCAGGGCATTGAGTACTTTGATGCACTGGCTCAACTGGCGTACCTGATGGTGATTGCTGAACAGGGTATCAATCACCCCCTGTTGAAGCCCAATTCCTGCAGAACCAATGCTGTCATTGCTATTGGCAGTAATCGCGGTCTGTGTGGCGGCTATAATGCCGAAGTCTTTCGTCAGATCGATACCCACATCAAAATGTCGCAGCGGTTCAAGCGGGAATTAAAGATTTATGCCAAGGGCCGCAAGGTGGTCAATTACCTGGAACATCGCAAAATTGTGCCGGATGGCGTTTATTCTGATTTTGATGAGGTGCCGTCTGTCGAGCAGGTCCACCAGATTGCCAATCATTTTGTCAAGCTATATATGGCCGGCCATATTGGTCGTCTGGGGGTTATTTATAACCGGTTTCATTCCCAGGCTTCGCAAAAGGTTCAGACGCTGACCATCTTGCCGGTGACTGAACTGATTGATGACCTGACGACCCGGGCTACAGTTATCTGGCCATGGGAATTGGCGTTTGAAGATTTTCTGCTTGGTGATGATTCCTATACGATGTTTGAAACGCTTGCCACGATGCTGATTCGGTCGGCTTTGGCTGGGTGTTTTCTTGAGGCGGTGACCAGTGAATACCTGGCTCGGGTGGTCTCCATGCGAAATGCCAGCGACAATGCTGATCAGATGATTCAGGATTTAACCAAAGATTATAACCGTGCACGACAGGGACAAATTACGGTGGAACTGCTGGATATTATCACCGGTGTCAGTGCCGCAAAAAAATGAAAGTAAATTAGACGATAAAGCAGAGTCAATACTATGGTAAATACAGGACGAATCACGCAGGTAGTCGGAAGCACCTTTGAGGCGGAATTCCCCGCCGATCGGATTCCGGCCATTTATAACGCCTTAACCATCAAAGGTGAATTTGAAGGCAAGCCATTTGAGCTGGTCGGTGAAGTCCAGCAGCATTTGGGGGGCGGACGGGTCCGTGCGGTGGCTTTGGGCAGCACCTTTGGTATGCGCCGTGGAATGGAGGTGGTCGATACGGGGGGCCCGTTGGAAGTCCCAGTTGGCAAGGAAACACTTGGCAGGGTATTCAACCTGCTTGGCCAGCCTGTGGATGGCGGCCCGGCTATTCATGCCAAGCAACGTTTGCCGATTCACCGCAAACCCCCTAAATTCGTCAATTTGACAGCCAAATCCGAGATGTTCGAAACGGGCATTAAGGTGATGGATTTGTTGTGTCCTTTTGTCAAAGGGGGTAAAACAGGTCTTTTTGGAGGTGCCGGCGTCGGCAAGACCGTTTTGATTCAGGAACTGATCGCTCGTATTGCCACCCAGCATGGCGGATATTCGGTCTTTGCCGGGGTTGGCGAACGTACCCGGGAAGGTAACGATTTGTGGTTGGAAATGCAGCGAACCAAGATCGGAAACACGGGGGCATCGGTATTAGATAATACGTGTCTTGTATTTGGGCAGATGAATGAACCGCCGGGGTCACGTCTTCGGGTTGCATTGACAGGTTTAACCATGGCCGAATATTTATGTGAGGCGGGCGGCGGTGAAATTCTGTTGTTTATCGATAATATTTTCCGGTTTTCTCAAGCTGGATCGGAAGTGTCGGCTCTGCTGGGGCGTATCCCGAGTGCGGTAGGGTATCAGCCGACCCTGGCCAGCGAAATGGGGCAGCTTCAGGAGCGTATTGCATCCACAACATCTGGTGCGATTACCTCGGTACAGGCGGTTTACGTGCCTGCCGATGACTTGACCGACCCGGCCCCGGCTACGACCTTTACTCATCTCGATTCCTCGGTGGTGCTTTCGCGTAAGATTACTGAAAAAGGCATCTACCCTGCGGTGGATCCGCTGGAAAGCACATCTCGAATTCTGGACCCCAATATTGTGGGCAAAGACCATTACGAAGTGGCCCAGAAGGTGCTGGAATACCTGCAGCGATACCAGAGCCTCCAGGATATTATTGCTATTCTTGGTATTGACGAATTGAGTCGAGAAGACAAACAAATTGTTGCCCGTGCCCGAAAGCTGGAACGGTTCTTCTCGCAACCGTTTATTGTATCTCAGCACTTTACCGGCTTGGAAGGCAAGTATGTGCCTGCTGCTGAGACGGTTCGCAGCTGCCGCCAGATCTGTGAAGGCCAGTGGGATCATCTGCCCGAGCAAGCCTTTATGTATATCGGTGCAGTCGAAGAAGCCCAGCAAAAAGTCCAGAAGAAAGCGGTTTAAGGAAATAATCGGTGGTTGGATTGGTGACAAAACCTACATTTCGTGTGGTCCTTCTGACCCCCAGAGCCAAACTGCTGGATTGCAGAGCAGGCTCGGTGATTATCCCCTGTTCCGATGGTCAGCGGGGTATTCTTCGGAACCATTGCCCGCTGTTGACGGGATTAGAGCTTGGGATTATGGAGGTACAGGGTATTCCAGACCGTGAAAATGCCTATTTCGTGATTGATGGAGGTTTTGCTCGGTTTAGTGAAAACAATCTCACGGTGCTGGCCTATGATGCAGTGACCTTTGAAAACCGGGATGCTGACAAGATCAAACAGATTATTTCACAGGCTCAGGGGGTGGTTGCCGGACAGGAGTACATCAAAACCCAGGAGCAAAAAGTCAATATGGTCCGTAGCCGCCTGATCCTTCGGATGGCGCAGCTGGCCGGCAAACTGGAGTTGGTAAAGTAACCCTTTCATAACTGGGTACTTACAAAAAAAACTGTGCCCGCTTTTACTGAAAAAAGTTGCTTTTTTTTATGTTTGAATGTACGATTTGGCCCGTATTTGAGTTTGTCTTATGGCCAAAACTCCTGAAAAAAAACTGGTTGCTGACGGTCCTGATGCGAATGCTGAGGTGCGGCGATTTATTGACAGTCTTGATGATAAGCATCGGATGCTGATTGTGTTAAAGTCGCAGCTGTATGGGAACCGCTGGGAGCCAATGCTGGAGGATCTTCGAAACCGTCTGGAAGGCAAGCCGTATATTTTCAAGCTGGTCAATCGAATCAAAGATGATATTGACCGAATCGAACGAATGAAATCCTTTGAAGCTGATTATAAAGTCGATTTAACGGAATATATAGATATAACCTGACCGGAGAAATCGGATGAATTCGATGAAAATGGGTATCGCAATGGTTGTACTGTGCGGGGCGGGTGTTTTAGCAGCAGGATTGTCGGCATCCCCGGCAGATTATCTGGTTGCATCGGAGCTGCTGGGCAAGGCGGATCTGGAGACCGGATGGCAGGTCAATCTGCCTATGAAGCCGAATGAAAAGATCGACAATTTATATGTCTATGACAATTATTTATATGTATTGACAACCCAGAACTTTTTGTTTTCGATTGATCGTACGACAGGTCAGGTGCGTTCTCTGCTGCAGTTGGCTGCTCCCGGTCTGCCGATTCTGCCGCCGATGCATTTTGATAAGAAAAGCGTTTTTCTGGTGGGTCAGGAGATGGTCGTCTTTGATCCGGCTTTCGGCCAGGTTACCGAGACGGTTACTCTGAAAAATCTCGGTGGCAATTACGGAGGAATCGCCCGGAATCGCAAATACGCTTATGTCTGCGGTTCAGATAACCGTTTGTATGCCTATACAGTTGATGAAGGCATTCGTGTGTTTATGGTGTCGGCGGATAACGATTCCCCCATCTATTCGGTTATTGCTTCGGACATGCAGGTCTGGTTTAGTACGCAGGCTGGCAATGTGATCGCCATGGATTCCGATAACGGCCGCAAAGTCTGGCAGTTTAATCTGTCTGGTCCGATGAGAGCACCGCTGGTGATGGATCAGGGGTATATTTATGCAGCGGGCCTGGATACCAAGCTGTATAAATTGAATGCCCTGATAGGTACTCAGGCCTGGGAAAAGCCTTTTTTTGCCGGGGATAAGGTGGAGATGCCATTGACGATGGGCAAGACGTGTGTGTACCTGTACACCGTCAACACCGGCGTCTATGCAGTGGATAAAGAGACCGGCAAAGCCGTTTGGAATCTGCCGGCGGGATATGCGGTACTTGCCGAACACGGTTCGCGGGTCTATGTGTATGTCAAGCCGGGTATTTTGTCGGTGATGGATAATGCGCAGCGTAAAGAACAGCTTTCCATTAATATTGCCAGGGTCAATCGTGTCGCGGTGAATATGACGGATTCGTGGCTCTATTTGGGCAGCGACAAAGGGCAGGTACAGGCTGTCAGGCCGATTGAGCCAAAACCGCAGACTGCCCCATCAAAGTAAATCAAAGTTGTGTGAGTATTCGAAACGAAAGCATAGAATCATGGATGTAAAAATCAAGCGAGCGTTAATTAGTGTTTCCGATAAAACTGGCGTGGTCGATTTTGCCCGGCAGCTGGCGGCGATGGGGGTGACTCTTATCAGTACTGGCGGAACGGCCAGAGCGTTATCTGATGCGGGATTGTCTGTTGTCAGCGTCGATTCGGTGACCGGTTTTCCGGAAATGATGGACGGTCGCGTCAAAACCCTGCATCCCAAAATTCACGGCGGGCTTCTGGCCCTGCGTGATAAAGCCGACCATGCCGCGGCCATGAAACAGCATCAGATTGAGCCGATTGACCTGGTCTGCGTGAATTTGTACCCCTTTGAACAGACCGTAGCCAGGGCGGATTGTTCTTTCGAAGACGCCATCGAGAATATCGACATTGGCGGGCCGAGCATGGTTCGTTCGGCAGCCAAGAATCACCTGTATGTGACGATTGTTACGGATCCATCACAGTACCCAATGGTGCTTGATGAGATGAAATCCAAAAATGGCTGTACCAGCCTTGCCTTGCGCAAACAGTGTGCCCGTAAGGCTTTTGCCTTAACGGCTTCGTATGATGCAGCGATATCCAAATACCTGAACGAACAGGCCGGCGAGGTATTTCCCGACAGGCTCAGTATCGCGCTGAGGAAAGATCAGGAACTTCGCTACGGTGAAAATCCGCATCAGAAGGGGGCATTCTACCGGCTGTCCGATGCCAAAGAAGTCAGCGTGGGCACTGCCCGGCTGATTGATGGAGCGACTACCCCGATCAGCTTCAACAACCTGATGGATGCCAATGCCGCATTTGAACTGGTTAAGGAATTTGATGAGCCGGCTGCCGTGGTGGTCAAACACATGAACCCCTGCGGGTGTTCGGTGGATGCTGATATTATCAAGGCCTATGAGCGAGCCTATCTGGGGGATGTAGTCAGTGCCTTTGGCGGGATTATTGCTCTGAATCGAAATGTTGATAAAGAAATCGCAACGGTGATTATGGAGTCCTATGCACGCTTTGGCAAGGCCAAAGGTGCGGCGGGTTTCTTTGCCGAAGTGATTGTGGCCCCGTCTTATGATGCGGATGCGATTCAAACCATTCGCACGCTCAAGGAATGGGGGCAGCGGGTTCGCCTGCTCCAAACCGGTCCGATTGACCGCAAGGTGGTGGATGCCCGCCAGTATGATGTCCGCTGTATCGTGGGCGGTCTGCTGGTACAGCAACGCGATCTGGTCGGCTGGCAGCCCGAGACATTGACATTCCCAACGAAAGTGAAACCCACTCCCCAGCAGATGGAAGATTTGCGTATTGCCTGGCTGGTTGCCAAGCATGTCAAGAGCAATACGATCACATTAGTCAACAACAAATGCCTTGTGGGTGTCGGTGCCGGCCAGATGAATCGCGTGGAATCAGGCATGCTTGCGGTTAAGCAGGCAGGCCCGATGGCCAAAGGTGCTGCGATGGGGTCAGATGCCTTCTTCCCCTTCCCGGACAATGTCGAAAACGCGGCCAAAGCCGGAATCGCCTGTGTGATTCAGCCCGGCGGCTCAAAGAAAGACGATGAAGTCATCGCCTGTGCTGACAAACATGGTATTGCGATGGTCTTTACCGGCGTACGGCATTTTTATCATTGATACGTTTGAATCGCATCCAGCTCGAGTTCAAACAGCAGGTCGTCACGGCAGATATCGCATTCGAGTTTGATATGCGGCATGGGGATATTATGCATTTGGAGCCACTGGTCAAATAGGGGATAGTCTTTTCTCGACTTGAAATAAGCGATGGCCCTGACCGTATTCCTCCACTCCATGCCGACATGTTGCAGGATCGCCTTGACAACTTTCATGGTGTGATCAATTTGGCCAGGTGTATTGCCCAGAAAAATCGTCTTGCCGTGCGGGTCAATACTGGCGGTTCCGGAAATATATAATCGTTTTTGCTGGGGAGTGACAATTTCCATGGCCCGGCTGAATGAAGAACGGTATTGTGTGGCTGGACATTGCAGGGGGGATTCCACGGGTCGGATTTGAACGGAACCATTTTTCGGCACAGCGGCCAGCAATTCTGTCTGAATCGCATAATCCAGAGGATTGGATAAGCTTACCCCCGTACTTGCTGGAATACGGTGGTTAAACACCCCTTTTTCTGTAAAGAAGCGATCTCTCGCCCGGTTGAGCTTGTCATACCAGGACAGAATGTCGTGAGCATATAGCCAGGTTCTGGCAGTGGAATGAAAATCAAGCCCGCAACTGTGTAATACAGCATCCATTTTCTGAAACACCGAATAGGTCTGAGTCTGATTGTCTGTCTGTTTGTTGTCCGGGAAAAGATGCAGTTGGTAATACCGAACATGGTCATCTTCGAAGATGCATCCTGTTGGTGACTTGCCATTGGGTATCACCTCAATGGGGGAGCCAGACAAGGCATGAAGCTGAACAACGAACGTGGGGCATTTGTCTCCAGGGGACTGTGTAAACCAGGTAATCGGGCAAATCAATTCCGGCAGTTCGTTTTTGAGGGCATGAGCCACTTGGGTTTGTTTATCTTTGGGAATCGCAACACGGCAGCTTATACTACCGGCCTGATTTGTTTTTAGGAAGTTGGAGATCTGTTTTAAAATATCAGCCTGGTCTGAATCGGAATAACCCTGCGAATTGATAAAAAACTCCCGGCCAAAACGGTGCGGTACAGTCACCACATCAAGGTTGGATATCTTTGAAAATTCCATGAATACCCCATACTGTCTATATTTACACATCGCGACTATTCTTGTCGTTTAATCATATTGACGTATTGGGGGAGCAAAACTCTACACAAAAACAAAAAAACTTCGGGTTGAAAAAGAAAAAACTAAGGGGAGTGTGAAGGTCTTTTATTGAATCAGGAGAATTTTCTCAGCTCGAATAGGGGTAAAATGAGGGTCTTGCAGCCTGATGCAAAAAATTTAAAGTTTTTGTGGCAGGTTTTCGATAATTGTGTAGTGGATTTTTACGAAAAGTTAATATAAAATATAGAAACGCAATTATTGAGCTTTTCATCACCCTCCTCCGAAGCCAGATTCCAGTATGGGGTCTGGCTTTTTCTTTGGATTGGATGGCAAATCAAGCCAATGATATATGGCTTAAGGATGGGAACAAACCACGCTGTGATCGGATTTGAGAATATAGGTTCCGCCCAAAGGACATTTAGGTGTTCCTGCGGGGAAAAATTCCTTATTATTCAAGATGTCGGCCATCGAGGCGGGGTAGCATCCTTTTTCTTCGCTGTATAATTCCACGGCGGAATTTAACAATTCGATGTTAGATTTGCAGACCGACTCTCGGTCCAGTGTTGCGCTGTGTGACATCCGAGGCATGGAAATGGAAGCCAGTGCGCCAATGATTAAAAGCACAATCAGAATTTCCGCTGCGGCCATTCGTTTTGTTTTTAAATCAGACATAAGCTTATCCTGCCTAAAAACGATATTCTACATGTCTATTGAATCGGTTAATTATGCCATTCAGTTAATTAATTCTTGCAGAATCATAGATCGGAGTTGGTTTTTGGCCATATTATCGGACAGCAGTATTGCGGCAGCCACTCCTGCCGGGCCCGCTATCGATTTTTGTTCACTCTTCGATAAAGAAAGCATACAAAATATTCGATATCAAAGGGTGAAAAACAGCTATGAAATGAATCGGCAAACCATTCAATATAAGGAATTCGCCATGAGCGAGGTAGAATTGCTTGAATCTATCGAACAATCCGCACAAATGGATGAAAAAGACAGACATTATGCGAAGGCAGGTAAGGCCCTCCGGGAGCTGTCTCACGCTCTGAAGAATATCCTTCAAATGGTTGGCGGAGCGACAGAAGTAATTGATTATGCATTCCAGTTAAAGCAGATGGATAAAGTCGAAAAGAGCTGGCCGATTTTGAGTCAGAATGTCAAGCGGATGAAAAAAAATCTAATGGACATTCTTGATTATACAAAAAAACAAAATCTCGAAAAATGTTCCTGCAATCTTAACGAGGAGCTCAAGCGTGTGCTGAATTCGCTGAAATCTGTCGCTCAGGTTAAAAAATTCAAATTGCAGGCTCAGTTAGATGCGAGCCTGCCTGAGGTGAATATCGACCCTGAACGCATCGGATTGATGACCTTGAACATGCTGCTCAATGCAATTGACCAGGTTCCTGAAGAAGGAGGCATGGTTACCATTCAAACCCGATATATTGCCTCTGAAAGTCAGTTTGAAATTTGTGTCTCTGATAATGGTGACCCTTATACGCCGGAGTTTCAAAAGCAGATATTTACGCCCCATGAAACCCATAAACAACGGTTCAGTACCGGCATCGGAATGATGCTGGCACAGCAGATCGCCAACCAGCATGAAGGGGTTATCTCCGTGCATTGTTCAGCAGGTCAAAACAGCCTGTCGGCAATGATTCCTATCAAAGACTGATTCTCAGGAGAATGAACTTCACCAGGGATGCAATGGCATCCCTTTTTTTATTGACACTATAAGATTTGTAGAGTATAAAGTTCCATATAAGAAAATCGAATTTCATATATGGAACAATATTTAACTCCAAACTTGGTTAAAGCCTTAGAAGTGCTCAGGCTTCTTGCTAAAAACGAACACGGGCTTAGCTCGTCGGCTCTCGAAAAGCATCTTTCTATCCCGCGAACCACGGCATTTCGCATCCTGAAGACTCTCTGTTATGCGGATATGGCACAAAAACGCGGGAATTTGTATTTTGCCGGGCCGGTGCTGTTTGAGATTGGATTGCTCGCTATCAGCAAACTGAATTTACGGGAACGGGCCGTTCCGGTTCTTCAGGAGTTAACCCGCCAGACCAGTCAGACCTCGCATTTAGCCATTCCGAGCGGCTGGCATTCCCTGATACTGGAAGTTTGCGATAGTCCTCATCCCATACGTGTTGCCTCGCGTTCAGGAACCCTGGCGGACCTGCATTGCTCTGCGACAGGTAAAATATTCCTTAGCTATTTATATGCGGAACGGATTGATGAGTTCTGTAGCGCGGTCCATCCTGCCAGACGTACTCCCAATACTATGATTACGCCCGAAGAACTTAAGTCCATGGTTGAGCAGGTTCGCCGCGACGGATACTCTCGGGATGACGAGGAATATCACCAGGGTGTTCGCTGTATGGCGGCACCGGTGTTTGATATGCAGGGGGAACTGCTGGCTGCCATAGGCATTACCGGGCCAGCCGATCGCATTCATTGGAACAACGCCGACGTCGTGAAGGCTGCCGCAGAACAATTGTCACGTTCTTTGGGAAAACGTTAACTTATACAGTGGAGGTATTGTATGAATAAAATGGTTATGCTGTTGATAACGGCATTGCTGGTATCTGGGTGTATGAAGGCCAATACGAAAGTGGTTTTGCCGTCCCAGGCTCAGCCGCAGGCCATCAAAGAGGTCATGGCCAGGGTTGCGGACTGGCAGATTGCCAACCCCAGCAAACATCATCCTGCCGATTGGACGCAGGGTGCACTGTATTCCGGATTCACTGCCTGGGCGATGATGGCCGAAGATGCCAAATATATGGAATGGCTCAAGAGCACCGGCCAGAAACTGGACTGGCAGCCGCATCAGCGAGTTTATCATGCTGACGATCATTGTGTTGGCTGGATGTATCTGGAGTTGTACAACCTGTTTAAAGACCCGCAGATGCTCAAGGGGATAAAAGATCGGTTTGATTTTATTCTGGCCCATCCTTCGCAAGTGACGCTCAAAACTGGCCAGCAGAAAGGCATGGATCGCTGGTGGTGGTGTGATGCGTTATTTATGGCTCCTCCAGTCTGGGTGCAGCTTGGAGCGATTACGGGAGATTCCCGCTACATCGATTTTATGAATCAGCAGTGGTGGGCGACAACCGAGTATCTATATGATAAGGATGAACACCTGTATTTCCGGGATGATACTTATTTTGCCAAACGCGAAGCCAATGGCAAGAAGGTTTTCTGGTCGCGGGGCAATGGCTGGGTATTTGGCGGTCTGGTTCGTGTGCTGGAATACCTGCCGCAGGATTATCCGGACCGGCCTAAATATGTCAAGCTGTACAAAGAGATGGCTGCTCGTCTGATTGCCCTTCAGCAGCCGGATGGATTCTGGCATTCCAGCCTGCTGGATCCGGCCAGTTATCCTGCGCCGGAGACCAGCGGTACGGGCTTTTATTGTTATGGGCTGGCCTGGGGCATCAATCGCGGCATCCTCGATGAAAAGACTTATCTGCCGCCGGTGCTGAAGGCCTGGCAAGGGCTTGTCAGCTGTGTCAACGCAGAAGGTAAATTGGGATACGTCCAGCAGATTGGGGCCGACCCCCGACAGACCTCTGCAGACGAGACTGAAGTGTATGGCGTCGGGGCGTTTCTATATGCCGGCAGCGAAATGTATAAAATTGCAATTCGCAGTGGTATCCAGACCGCGGTAGTCGATGTAACCAATCCCACGGCACAATTCCGGGATTATGAAACCATCTGTCTGAACTGGTCGGACGTCTTGAAGAAGAATCATTCCATTACCCCAGATAATGTGTCGGTTTTTGATTTGAAGACCAATCAATTCCTTGTGACGCAAACCGTAGACAACAATGCCGATGGCAGGGTGGATGAACTGCTGTTCCAGTCGCATCTGGCCCCCGGCCAGCAGAAGGTATTCTGGGTTATGCCTCTGCCGGAAGGCTTCAGCAAGCCGCAGACGCAGGAAGTCACGTATGGCCGATTTGTGCCGGAACGGTATGGGGATTTTGCCTGGGAAAATGACCGGATTGCCTTTCGCATGTACAGCAAGGCCCTCGAATGGGAAACAGTCAGCCCGGGTATCGATGTCTGGGTCAAGAAGGTTCGAACTCCGATGATTGAGCATTTGTACAAGGACATCAAGGAAAAGAAGTCATACCACACCGACCATGGCGAAGGGCTGGATTGCTATAAAGTTGGTCCGACACTGGGTTGCGGCGGCCTGGGGATTCTTGCGGAAGACAAGCTCATTCTATCCCGCAATTTTGTGGATTGGAAACAGCTGGCGAATGGTCCTATCCGAATCATATTTGAATTGACCTATGATGCCTGGGATGCCGGCGGTGTGACTGTCAGCGAAGTCAAACGCATCAGCCTTGACAGAGGCTCCAACCTCAATCGGATTGAAAGCCGGATGACCTGCAAGGGGGCTAGGCCGCTGGCTTTGGCCGCAGGCATTGTCACCCGCGGCGGGCAGGACACCAAGACTCTCAAGTCTGATGAGAAATGGATTTCGTACTGGTTTGCCCCGGATGAGATCAACGGCATGACCGGCTGCGGCATCGTTTTTACCCCCGACACCGCTGTTCAATTCAAAGAACAAAACGACCATTTACTCGGTATTGTTGCACAGTCCTGCGGCAAACCGTTTGTGTATTATACGGGGGCCTGCTGGGATAAGGGATTGGATTTCAAGACGGTTGAAGACTGGCAGGCCTATCTGTCTGCTTTTGCCGCCAGACTGGCCAATCCGATTCAAGTAACCTTTGCAAAGTAAGGATGGATTTATGGAAGTACGCTATAGCCCGGATCCGATTCGATTTGAACGGATGACTACGCAGGAAACCCGTTATCATTTTCTGGTGGAATCGCTGTTTGTACCCGATACGATCGAGATGATATACATCGATATTGATCGTGTGATTGTTGGCTCGGCAGTCCCGATGGAGCAGCCTCTGCCTTTAACCAGTGCCGGCCAACTGCGGGCGGAGTATTTCTGTCAGCGCCGCGAACTGGGGATTCTGAATATCGGTCAGGCCGGAACCATCAAGGTGGACGGGAAACGTTATGAGATGGCCAATCGCGACGGTTTATATATTGGTCGCGGCTCGCAGAGCATTGTTTTTGAGAGTCAGGACCCCAAACGGCCGGCTCAGTATTATTTAGTCAGCTATCCGGCCCATGCCGCCTATCCCACGACCCATATCGTCCAGGCTCAGGCCGCTGCGGTGCCGCTGGGCAGTATTCCGCAGGCCAACAAGCGGACCATTTATAAATACATTCATCCCGATGGTGTCAAAAGCTGCCAGCTGGTGATGGGCTTTACTGAACTGGCCGAAGGCTGTGTCTGGAACACCATGCCGCCGCATACCCATGAACGGCGCATGGAAGTATATATGTACTTTGATTTTCCCGATACGGCTCGGGTCTTTCACCTGATGGGCAAGGCCGACCAGACGCGTCATATCGTGGTGGCTCCCAGGCAGGTGGTCATTTCGCCGAGCTGGTCGATTCATTCCGGCGTGGGGACCCAGGCCTATTCGTTCTGTTGGGCGATGGGCGGTGAAAATCAGACGTTTGATGATATGGATGGTATTTCCATTGCAGATATTAGATAGCGAGGTGAACAGATGATTCTGGATCAATTTAAACTCGATGGCAAATCCGCGATTGTAACCGGCGCTGCTCGCGGACTCGGACAGGCGATGGCTCTGGCCCTGGCTGAAGCGGGAGCGGATGTCGCTGTGGTAGATGTGTTGAATATGAGCGATACAAAAGACCAGATTGAAAAGCTGGGCCGTCGCTGCGTTACCATCACTGCGGATTTGACTAAAAAAGACAGTGTGGATATGATTGTCAGGGTGACTGTTGAAAAACTGGGCGGGATTGATATTCTGTTCAACAATGCCGGCATTATCCGCCGGGCACCGTTTACGGAATTTACCGAAAAAGACTGGGATGATGTGATGAATCTCAACATTCGCGGGGTATTTTTTCTCAGTCAGGCCGTAGTCAAGCAGATGATTCAGCAGGGTCGCGGCGGCAAAATTATCAACACCGCTTCAATGCTCAGCTTTCAGGGCGGCATTCTTGTGCCGTCTTATACATCGTCTAAAAGTGCCATTATGGGCCTGACCCGCCTGATGGCCTGCGAACTGGCCAAGTATAAAATCAATACCAATGCTATCGCTCCGGGCTATATGGCCACCGATAACACCAAGGCGCTGCGTGAGGATGAAGTCCGCAACAAGGCGATTCTGGACCGTATTCCGGCGGGGCGGTGGGGGACTCCCGACGACCTGAAGGGGGTTGCGGTCTTTCTTGCCTCTCCGGCGTCGGATTATATGAATGGTTATACAGTGGCTGTCGATGGCGGCTGGCTGGCACGATAAATGATAAATCAAGAGAGGATTGCGACCTATGAACAAAAAGACTGTACTGCTTGCTATCGTAGCACTCATCACGGCTTCCTGTGCGACCCATACGAAATCTCGCTCATCCAGTCCGTGCGATCTGCGTCAGACCGGCACCCGCGTGGTCGAAAATCTGCTGGGGCGTTCCTACATGCTTTATGGCAACAAGGACAATCGCAAAGGATTGCATTATGCCGAGGCCTGTACCGCGGTGGGGGCGCTTCGTTTTGCCAAAACAGTCGGCGATCAGGAGATGCTCAATCGGCTCATTGCCCGCTATGAAGGCTTCCTCAATGAGAAAGATGATAAGGTCCTGTTTTCTCGTACCCCTCATGTGGACCATAGTGTGATGGGGATTGTTCCGCTGCAGATTTATCTGGTCAGCGGGGATAAACGGTACCTTGACGCAGGCTTGAGTTTTGCCGACAAGCAATGGGAAAATCCGCTGCCGGAGGGTCTGACCTCGCAGACGCGGTGGTGGATTGATGATATGTATATGGTGGGGATGCTGCAGATTCAGGCCTATCGTGCCACACAGGATATCACATATGCCAATCGTGCCGCACTGCAGCTTGTCTCCTATCTGCGCAAGCTTCAGCAGCCCAACGGCCTGTTTTACCATGGGCCGAAATATCCCTATCACTGGGGCCGGGGCAATGGCTGGGTTGCATCTTCCATGGCCGAAGTATTGTCCTCGCTGCCCAGTGATAATCCGTATCGGCACGAAATCATGGCCAGTTATAAGAAAATGATGGCTCAATTGCTTGCCTGCCAGTCGGATAACGGCATGTGGCGACAGTTGATTGACTATCCGTATGCCTGGACGGAAAGCTCCTGTACCGCGATGTTTGCGTATGCCATGTCGGTTGGAATCCATCACGGCTGGCTGGGACGGGAATACCAGGCTGCTGTGGACAAGGCGACGGAGGCCCTGTGTGCTCATGTGGATCGCAAAGGCAACGTGCGGGATGTGTGTGCCGGTACAGGACAGGAAGATGATATTGAATTTTATCTGAACCGACCGCGTCTGCTGGGAGATTTTCACGGTCAGGCGCCGGTGTTATGGTTGATTAGTGAACGTCTTCAGCAGGAACGCAAGGGGTAATCATGAATGGCTTGAAGCTCAGACAGCAATCGGAATGCAAATATGATATCCTGTCTCTGGGTGAGATCATGCTGCGTCTGGACCCGGGCTCGGAACGGATTCATACAACGCGGATGTTTCGTGTGTGGGAAGGCGGCGGCGAATACAATGTGGCTCGCGGCTTGAAACGCTGCTTTGGCAAGCGAGCTGCAGTAGCGACGGCGATTGTGGATAATCCCATTGGCAGGCTGCTGGAGGATTTTATCTTCCAGGGCGGCGTCAGCACCGAATACATCCGCTGGGTTCCCTTTGACGGTATCGGCAGAAAATCCCGTGTGGGGCTGAACTTCACCGAACGTGGTTTTGGGGTTCGTGCCGCGGTGGGCTGTTCCGACCGAGCCAACAGTGCCGCCTCGCAGATTAAAAAGGGCGACTTTGACTGGGAAAAAATTTTCGGTCAGGATGGTGTCCGCTGGCTGCATACCGGCGGGATTTTTGCGGCCCTTTCAGAAACCACCCCGGACGCCATCATCGAAGCCGTTACGATTGCCAAAAAATACGGCACGGTGGTCTCCTATGATCTGAACTATCGTGCCTCGCTGTGGAAGGATATCGGTGGTCAGGACAAGGCCCGTCAAGTCAACCGGGAAATCGCCAAATACGTCGATGTGATGATCGGAAATGAAGAAGATTTTACGGCGGCTTTAGGCTTTGAAGTGGAGGGACTGGATGAACATTGTTCTAATCTTGACCCATCCAATTTCAAGAAAATGATACAGAAGGCAGTTGCCCAATTCCCCAATTTTAAGGCGGTCGCTACTACCCTTCGCAATGCCAAAACCGCCGGGCGGAATGATTGGGGTGCGATTTTATATTTCGATGGCCAATTTTATGAAGCCCTGCTGCGGACGGATCTGGAAATCTACGACCGGGTTGGCGGGGGCGACAGCTTTGCCTCCGGCCTGATTTATGGTTTTATGGAAGGCAAGTCCCCCGAACAGGCTGTCAATTATGGGGCGGCCCACGGTGCACTGGCGATGACCACGCCCGGCGATACCTCGATGGCGACCTTAAAGGAAGTCGAAGCAGTGATGAAAGGTGCAACTGCCAGAATTGCCCGCTGAGGTACGACCATCAAGACAGCTGCGGCGTGATGACAGGATTGAAGAGGTCCCTTAATACAATGCGTTATGCAGGAAGGATCGAACATGAATTCAGTCAAGATGTATGCTTTGATTGTGCTATGGGGGCTTTGTATTATGATGGCCGGGTGTGTTTCCACGGCTTCCAATGTGTCGTCCGAGCCATGGTCTGTCAAAATGACTCAGACGGTCATGAAACGCAATGCGGATATCTGGTCGCTGGACTTTGCTTCCAAGCCCAAGTGGAGCTATACCTACGGGACGGTCTATAAGGCGATGTGGCAGAGCTATCTGAACACCAAAGACCCGGCGATTCCGGCCTATATCGAACGGTATTACGATGCCCTCATTCAGGAGGATGGAACGATTCTGACGTACTCGATGAAGGATTACAACATTGATCAGATTAATCCTGGCATGACGCTGTTTGATGTGTATCACTATACCGGCAAGGCCAAATACCGTCAGGCAATCCAAACCCTGCGAGATCAGATGAAAGTCCATCCGCGTACGACTGAAGGCGGTTTCTGGCACAAGCAGCGTTATCCTCATCAGATGTGGCTGGATGGTTTGTATATGGGTTCCCCTTTCCTGGCCCGATATGCCGTGGAATATAAAGAGTCGCAATTGCTGGATGATGTGGCCAACCAGTTTGTGTTGATGGAAAAACACGCCCGCGATGCCAAAACCGGCCTGTTGTATCACGCCTGGGACGAAGGACGTGCCCAGCGATGGGCCAATCCCCAGACGGGCCAGTCTCCGAATTTTTGGGGGCGAGGGATGGGCTGGTATGCGATGGCGTTAGTGGATGTGCTGGATTATATGCCTGCATCTTATCCGCGCCGGCCTGAGCTGACGGCGATTCTGGACCGATTGTTTACAGCGTTAACAAAGTACCAGGATTCGCAGACGGGCCTGTGGTATCAGGTGGTGGATCAGGGGGGCCGGCAGGGCAATTACCTGGAGGCTTCAGCGTCGTCAATGTTTGTCTATGCGATGACCAAGGCTGTGCGTGTGAATGCTGTCGGTAAAAAATATCTTGCCGTCGCCCGCAAAGGATATCAGGGCATCTTAACACATCTGATTACCGAAGACTCGGATGGCCTGGTCAGTATCCATCAGTGCTGTGCGGTGGCTGGCCTGGGCGGGACTCCCTACCGCGACGGATCCTACGAATATTATATCGGTGAACCAGTACGCGACAACGATCCCAAGGCGATAGGCCCGTTTATTCTGGCTGCCCTCGAATGGGAGCGGCTCGAATCCGGCAAGAGTAATTAATGAGAGAACCCTTTTGTCAGAGATACTATGTGAGGAGATTCTAAATGGCTCGTCATAACCGTTTGAAGGTATTATGTGCAATGAAAGAAATTGGCCTTGTGCCGGTGTTTTATCATTCCGATGTGGACACTGCATGGAAAATCACGTGTGCCTGTGCCGATGGCGGGGCGATGCTGGTGGAATTCACCAACCGTGGCGACAGGGCGATCAATGTCTTCAATAAGCTGACTGAACGTCGTGATATGCATCGCCCGGAGATTATTCTGGGGGTTGGCTCGATCTGCGATGCACCGACTGCGGCGATGTATATCAACGCCGGGGCGGATTTTGTCGTCGGGCCGCTGTTGGATGAAGATACAGCTAAAGTGTGCAACAGTCGCAAGGTGCCCTATCTGCCCGGCTGTGCTTCGGCGACTGAGATTCACCGGGCCGAGATGCTTGGCGTGGAAATCTGTAAGGTCTTTCCGGGCAAAGAAGTCGGCGGCCCAGCCTTTATTAAGGCCGTCAAGGGGCCTTGTCCGTGGACGGAAATCATGCCTACCGGCGGCGTGGATCCCACCCAGGAAAACCTTGCCGCCTGGTTTAAGGCCGGCGTGGCCTGCGTCGGTGTGGGCTCCAACCTGATTACCAGCCAGATTGTGGCGGCAGGCGATTTTGCCCAACTGACCAAAAATGTCCGGGAAACCCTGTCCCTGATCCGCCAAATACGCCAGACAAATTAAAAACGCCGAACCAATCCCACCACAATGGCCTGAACCTGACAGTCTTTGGACAAAATCGGAGTGAAAGCGTCGTTTTCCGGCATCAGGCGGATATTCTGCTTATCTTTGAAGAACCGTTTGACCGTGGCGTTTTGTTCATCCAGCAGGGCAATAACTAATTGGCCGTTTTCTGCGGTCCGGGCGTGTTTGCAGATGATGTAATCGCCGTCAAGAATGCCCGCATTAACCATACTGTTGCCGCGAACCTGCAGGACAAATAAACTGCCGTGATTGCCAAAAATCTCTGTAATCCCGAAGGGCTGTTGGTTTTCAATGGCCTCAATCCCATAGCCGGCACTGACATACCCCAGCATCGGCAGGACCTCTGCCTGCTGCTGTTCAGTCTGCGACGATTCAATCTGTTCAAGCAGTCTTTTTGCCTTTTGCGTAAGTATTAAAGAGCGAGCCTTGCCGCTGGATTGCTCCACCAGATTTTTTTCGCGCAGGGCGACGATATGCTCGAATACCGTTGGCCGGCTTACGTCCAGGGCGTTTGCCAGTTCGTCCATCGTCGGCGAATAACAATGCCTGACGTGAAATTGTTCGATTTCCTGCAGTACTGCCAACTGCCTGGGGGTGATGATGACTGGATCGGGATTTGTTGTCATGTGCAATATGCTCCACCTCGGATACAGGTTGTGTTGGAGTGCTTGAATTTGCAGGAGTATTTTCCATCAGCAGTTCCGGCTGGATTGACCCACCCACCAGATCGGCGATGATTTCAAGCACTTTCAATAATGGATTCGATACGGTTTCCGATACCGGTTTGACCTTATTCTCGATAATTTCGTAACTGAATTCTCCGCCCGGTCCCAGCTTGAACAAAGGCGGCTGCTGCTTAAAACGGTTCCATTCCATGGTTTTACCTTTCTTCTATATCGTCCATCCATCGACTTAATACTCTATCGGCAAAACCCTGTCGAAATCCTAACAAAAACCGTACAGAAAGGAAAGAAAAATATGATTATTTTCATAACTCTTTTTTGTTTATCCGCTTACGCGCCTACCAAAAAACCAAAATAATTAAGAGTTGCTGTTCTATTGGGACGTGTCATCTATATGCCAAAAAAGACCGCCCGTACTTCGCAGAAGGAGGAGGAAGTCGGTGTACTTCCCAGGGCTACTGAAGTTACGGGCGGCAGAAGGAGCTTTCAGGTTAAATGTTGCATCGAACTTTCTTGCAACAGCTCAATGGCAACAAATGCAATCTATGGTATTCGTTAAGCCAATGCAAGAAAAAAACGGGGTTAGTAAAAAAATTTTAATAAAAAAATAGGTAATAATACTGATATTTGGATGTTGCAAGTCTGATATGAGGTATAGCCGTTTTAAAAACGATGTTTAGATTCCCAGGTATATCAAAGCTATTTTTGTCGAATTAAAAGCTCTGTCTTGAGTGACTTCAGAAGATTGAATTTCTTAAGGTCGGCAATAAATCGCTGGCCATCCTGCCAGTACCCTGCGGTGGGCTTGAGCACCGGGCAGGTTTTGGCGAAATAACGGTTTAACTCCTCCACCAGCAGCTCGCGGATAAGCTTGCTGGTCATCGATGCCAACGCCACCGGCAGAAATTTACTGTCGGCCTCAACGCAAAAATGCAGACGCATCTTTTTGTTGCCGCTGCTCATCTCATAGCTGCTGAGTGTTTCGCTTTCGCTTAAGATTGTCAATTCCATCCCCGGAAACATCCCAAGCAACTCCTGATGGTATTGCATTCGTCCGCCTTGACGATCGATCAAAAATTGGACTGGGCCATCATGGTCTGAATAGTGACAAAACACCTCATGAATCAGGGAACAGATTTCGATAAACAATACCCGTGATTTGTTTTTTATTTTGTCGATGCGTTCGTTATAAAGTCCTGCTTCCAGAAAGCGGGTTTGCATCCAGAGCAGCTTCATCTGCTGCTTTTCGAGCGTCCGCTGCCAGACTCCTGCGGCGATAGCGGCATCCTGCGGCCAGGACAAGGCTGCTGAAGATAATTCTTTATACCACGGATAGCGGCTTAAATCCCCCCAGGATGCAGGACTAATCTGTTTGAGCAATTCTAAAAGAGTCTGCGGTGCTGCAAAGGGAGCCAAAGGATTTTGCGATTGCCAGAGGGTTTCAAGGCAGGCCAGAACGGTGCGTAATAAATGAACAGGACCTTTTTCACGGGAGAACGCCTTCTTGCTGTCGTTAATCAAAAGCCTTCCAGCAAGCCCTTTTTTATCCCTTGAGACGGCGTTGCTTAGCACCGTCCATAAATCCGACTTGAGCAGCGACTGGGGGAGTGAAAAGGCCACCCCTGATACGACCAGGGGCCCCAGCAACGGGCCATAGCCCGCCTCATCGATACCCACCAGAATTGCCATGGATGGCTCCCGGTTAATCCGGCCAGATACCGGAAAAGACCTCAACGGCCGGACCGGTCATATAGACACAGTTATCCGTATCGCTCCAATTCAGTTCCAGGTCGCCTCCGGGCAAATGAGCAATCGTGACGCGCTGACATCGTCCGGTCAGAAAGCCCGCAACCGCACAGGCACAGGCTCCGGTGCCGCAGGCCAGCGTAATCCCGCTGCCGCGTTCCCAGGTTCGCATGGTGAATTCCTGCGGACTGTCGGCCTTGACAAAATGTACATTGATCCGCTCAGGAAACAGCGGATGATGTTCAATCAGCGGCCCAACCACGGACAAGTCGATGGCATCAAGGTCTTCACAGAAAAAGACCGCATGCGGATTGCCCATGGAAATACAGGTCATGCTTAGTTCCTGCCCGGCGACCTGCAGCGGAACGCCGACAACCTGGTCGGTTTCGAGAGCCACAGGAATTTGCGAGGCCTGAAGAATCGGCTGGCCCATATTCACGCAGACCCGAACGACTTTATTATCCCGGTTGGTATCCAGCCCCAGAGTCAAAATGCCCCGGCCAGTCTCAATGCGAAGCGAGTGCGGCATGGTGGCCATCCCTGGAACAGAAAATTCAGTATTGGCCGGGGCCAGTCCATGGTCGTAAACATATTTGGCGACGCATCGTATCCCATTACCGCACATCTGGGATTCTGAGCCGTCGGCGTTAAACATCCGCATCCGAACATCAGCTATCGTAGAAGGGCAAATCAAAATCAGCCCATCCGAACCGACACCACGATGGCGGTCGCTGATTTTAACAGCTAATTGTGAAGGATTTTCAATTTTATGGCGGAAGCAATCGACATATACATAGTCATTGCCAAGCCCGTGCATTTTTGTAAATTCCATAATCTCGCCTCACTCAAAGGTCTATGCCAGGCCCAAGAATAACCTGAAATTGACAAAAAAGCAAGCAAAACAAGATATGAAACAAAGTATATATAGAATGGCTTATATCGATGATTTCCGGCCGATTTTATGTTCTGAGCCTTCCATCAGTCGTTTGATATTTTCCGCATGGCGAGCAATGACCAGCAGCGGCATCAGAATTGCTACGATGAACAATGGCCACAATTGCCCCAACTCCCACTCGGTTAGCAAGAAGGTCAAAATCGCCAGGGATACCGGAAATATGATCGCTGCCAGAATTGAAGCCAGTGAGACATACCGCCAGATCCACAGGGCAATGCCCCAGACGGCAAAGGTTATCAATCCGCAAACGGTATAATAAGGCCACAGGCCCAGCACAACGCCCAGGCTGGTGGCAACGCCTTTACCGCCCTTGAAGCCCAGATACACTGGAAACACATGCCCCACTATGGCCAGGCACCCCACTAACAGCCACAACGAAAGCTGTCCCAGCGTTGCCTGCTCCTTATTGATTAATCCAAACGCCGGCACCAGCAGCATCGGAATCAACCCCTTGAGCACATCCATCGCAAAGCACAGGTAGCCCCATTTTTTACCCAGCGTCCGGGTCACATTGGTCGCCCCAATATTGCCAGAGCCGACCTTCCGCAGGTCCACCCCCTGAGTGCGGGCAATCAGCAGGCCAAATGGGATCGCTCCGACCAGATATGCTGCAATGGCTAAGACCGCAAAAATCATCGACTATGTCGTCCTTTCTTTCGCTCAATAATCATTTTATACAAATCCAGCAGTTGCCTGACGTGCCGGCTAATCGAGACACGCTCTTTCAAGTTGTCAGCAAGGATATTGCCTGCCAGTCGTTGTATTGTATCAGGATTTGCCAGGTCTGCAATAGATTTAGCCATTGCAAATATATCGGATGGTGATTGGATAATAAATCCATGCCGGCCTGCTTCGTACTGTTCTGAGGCACCGTTAAATGTGGTCGTAATGACGGGTTTGCCTGCGGCCAGTGCTTCAAGGATAAATCGTGAACACGGATCATACCAGGACGGCAAAATCGCCGCATCACAGGCCGTCATGGCGGTGGCGGTTTCCTGCTGCGGGCCGCAAAAGAGAATCCGGTCGCCAACACGATATTGCCTGGCCAGCCGCTGATAGGCGGAGATCTGATTGGACCCGGCCGCCACGATGACAGCGGGGCACTGCGGGCAAAGCTCGATCGCTTTTGAAAGCGAGATAATCGCTTCACGCAGGCCTTTGAGCCGAAAATTCGTCGCGGCAAAAAACAGCAAAATGGCTTTATCACGAATCTGGGTCGGGATTTTATCGAGAATCCCTCGACGAAAGGCCTGACTTTTTTGTGGATCGGCAGGGCGGTTGGGATTGATGCCGTTGGCAATCACGGCAATCCGGCTTTCCGGCAGATGATAATGCCGCAGAAACTGCTGTTTAACATACTCTGACAGTGCCGCAATAATGGTCTGCGGGTGCTCAGCACATAAACGGGCTTCAGCCCGAAGAAAGGCCGTTCGCCGGAAATTCAGAAAATGGCTTGTCTCTTTCCAGAGCCGCAGCCACGGAGTTGAATAACTGGCCGCATTTTGCAGCATGGCCTCTTTGAAGCTGCCGCCGCGCGGCTGGTAGATATCAGCACAACCCAGCGGCAGGGTGCTGTGAACAATGTCGAAAGGATGCTCAGACAGATACTGTTTGATGGCGGTTTCAAATGTGTTCCATGAGGTGCGTTGATGGTCCCGCTGGGAACATAAAATCCTGACATCTTCGCCGGGTTTGCCTGCCGCAGCCAGAATCTGTGTATGGACACCCTGGGCCTTGAGTTCCTGTGCCAGTTCAGACACGGAACGCTCGGCTCCGCCAAGGCGTATGGAGGTTCGTTCAATAATGATTGCAGCCGATAGCATGATAGTATTGTATCGTCAGAGGTTTATTTAGCAAAGGGGACTTCTTTGCCCCGGCGGATTTCACGGTCAGCCATCCACCAGGCTTTTCGTTTGAGCTGACGTATAAAACGGCGGTCTGAGGCTGCCAGTCTTTCCTTTTGACAATAACGCAGGTAAAACCGCAGCCGGTCTGACCGGCTGATGATATCGCCGGGTGAGGAATAATACAATTGTGTCAAGTCTTTTAAAATCCATCGTCGTCGAAACAATCGCGGCTGGAAGGCCCGCTGCAAATCAATCAGCGAAAAACCGTTGGCCGCAGAATAAAAAATATGGCACAGGTATAAATCCCGATGGCAATAACCGGCCTGGTGAAACCGTCGGACAAAATCGGCCAGTGCATGAAGGAATGCGACGCGTTCCGTCCGGCTGCTTTCCAGCGGCGTTCGGGTCAGACAGTCCGGCAGTTTTTTTTCCAGCGATTGGGCGGCCGGGATTTCCTGCAGGATAACAAAGCTTTTCTCCTCAAACAACCCCTGCCATCGACCGCCATAAGCAATTGTTTGATACGTGCTGACGCCGGCCTGTTCCAGCGGCCCGCAGGGCAGATAATCATACTGTGCGGTCAGACCCCTTTGCCCATGAGCCAGCCAGTTGCGAAGCTGTGTCATCTTTGGCGGGTGATGATATCGCTTCAGGAAACAACGCTGCGAAGGGTTGCCGATGACCAATTCCGTCCGGCTCCGCCAGTGCGTCAGTTCTTTCTTGACCAGTGTCGTGCCGCCTTCAAAAGCAAATATGGCATCCAGCGTATCCAGATGCATCTGTTTGAGCGTCTCGGCATAATCCGGATGCACAAAAACCTCGGGGGTGAGCTGGATATAGTCGACTGTCATGACGCGGATATTCCAAGAAAGGATTTGGCAGTATTAAATACCTGTTCTACACGGATCGACAGCATGCAGTAGTGTTCTTGTTCAATGCAGCGTGGTTTATCACACGGGGCACATGGGCTTTGTCCGACAATCTGAATCTCATTGGGATTGTGTGTTTGAGTCCAGGCCGGGTTATTGGGACCAAACAACGTAATCAGTTTTTTATTCAAAGCCGCGGCAATATGACGCGGCCCGGTGTCGTTGGTAATGACCAAATCGGCCTTTTCATAGAGAGCTTTCAGCGGACCGGGCTTGAGTGGTCGCTGTCCGAGGCTCAATATCGGATGCTTGGCATTGCTCTGAATCTGTTGGGCGATGGCGATTTCCTGCGGTGTCGGAGCAATCGAAATTACGATGGTAGCTCGATAGGTCTCTATTAGCCGATCCGCCAGTTCGGCAAAACGCTGGACAGGCCACAGTTTGCTGGGGCCAAAAGCACCGCCGGGCACAAGAATCACCAGCGGGCCTGCCTTCGTATTCAACTCCGGCCACGATTCGGCCAGGTTCTGCCGATCGGCATCAGTCAGCCCAATCGACAGTGTTTTATTCGTGATACTGCCGCCAAGATACTCTGCGATGCGAAGATAATAATCCACAGCAGAGACCGGCTTGAAATGGCCGTTTTCTTTTTCGGGTCTCAGTGTGTCGGTCAGCAGCCAGCCTCGCCCTTCACGGGCATAGCCCACTCTGACGGGAATGCCCGCCAGCTTCACCGCCAGCGCACTGCCGAAAGAATTCTTGAATAACACAGCCATGTCAAACCGGGAATGGCAAAGCTTGCCGAGCGTCCGAAAATAGGATTTGTCCAGTTCCAACCAGTCGTCGCAGAACGCCGAAGGCTCCAGAAAGGCCCTGTTGGTTTTGCTGGCAAGGCAAGTGATTCTTGCCGACCGAAACCGGTGGCGTATCGACGACAGGGCGGGTGTGGCCATAATTGCGTCCCCCAGCGGAGACGGAATCCAGACCAGAATATGCTGTGGATTGGCAATCATAGGGTTTTCAATGCCGATTTCGCATTAAAAAAAAGGTTAATGTCATCAGTTGCAGCACCGCTGCAAAGCCGATCATAATCAGAATGTGTTCGACCGACCGCGTCGAATCGAGGAAAAACCACAGGCTGACCACCAGGCAACCGATCGCCATAATCTGACAGGCACCTGCCAGAATCATCCAGAGGGAAAAGTCATCGTCTCGGCCCAGCTTATAGGCTGCCTTCAGATGAATCAGCACATCGTTGAGCAGAGTCTCGGTGTCCCCGGGTAAAGGCGTCTCCGCCTGGGGGGCTGGTTTTTGCTGAGCGACAGGGGCCTGTTCCTGCTGCGATGGATCTTTGACTGTCGGGGAGTCTGGAATCAGCCCGACGGTCTGAACAGGCTGGAATTGGGTCGAATTTGCTGTTGAACGCGATGGATTGACAGCAGTGGTTTGGCGAGGATTTTGCTGATCGACCTGCGTTTCCACTCTGTTCTGGGTTGGCAGAGGTTCTGCTGCAGGCTTATTGTCATGATGCTGGTCAAACATTCGAATGATATTGACAGCCTCACGAATATTCACCGCCTGACGATCCGGCTCTGGATCGGAGGGATTTTTTACCACCGGCTTGACCGGATTATTAATCAGAATGGTTTTGCAGCCTGCTCGTTTGCCGGCTTCAACATCCCGGTACGAGTCACCAATCATCCAGGACTGGCTCAGGTCAATATCCAGTTCTTTGGCCGCTTTCAGGAGCATGCCGGGTGCCGGTTTGCGCAGCTCGCTTTCCATGCGGTATTTGGAAACCGACCCTTCCGGGTGAAACGGACAGTAGTAAATGGCATCCAGATACGCTCCTTCATCGGCCAGCAGCTTTTCCAGAGTATGATGAATTTGAGCAAGGCCTTCCTCGGTGACTAACCCGCGGGCTACGCCGGATTGATTACTGACGACCACCAGCCGATATCCAATCTTGCGAAGCTGTGCCAGGGAAGCTGCTGCGCCCGGCAGCAATTTGACCTGGCTGGGGTGATTGATGTATCCCGGGTCTTCAATTAGCGTATCGTCACGATCCAGAAATACGGCTTTATGTTTCATGACAGGCCCTTATTGCTGTTTCATTTTCTCGATGGTGGCTGTGGAGCTTTTGCCCTCCACCATCGGTGCCAGAATTGTCTGGCCGCCGTAAGAGGCGACAAATTCCCGACCAATGACGCCTTTGGTGGCCCAGTCGGCTCCTTTAATCAGTACATCCGGACGCACCTGCTCAATCAGTGCCAGGGGGTCGAGCTGGTCGAAAATCGTTACATAATCCACGTACTCCAGTGCCGCCAAGACCGCCGCCCGCTCATGCTGGTTATTAATCGGACGGGTTGGTCCCTTGAGCTGCCGGACAGAATTATCCGAATTCAGACCGACAACGACAATATCCCCGTGGGATTTGCAGAATTTCAAATATTCGATATGGCCCAGATGCAGCACATCGAAACAGCCGTTGGTAAAGACAATCTTTTGTCCTGATTTGCGGTGAAATGCCAATTCCTCCCGCAGGGCGTCTATTTCCCGGATCTTTCCGGCCTTCCCCTTGCGTGTAGCAAGGATTTCATTGACGATTTCGTCAATGCTGACGGTGGCCACGCCGAATTTTTCGACTTCCAGCCCCGCAGCGATATTGGAGATCTGCACTGCCGTTTTGTAGTCGCATCCTGCCGCCAGCGCCACCGCAATCATCGCCAGCATCATATCGCCGGCACCGGTCACATCATACACAGTGCGAGGCTGGGTGGGAATCTGTTCGGAGATGGTATCCGAATGCAGATAGGCTCCTTCTTTATCCAGCGTGATAATCGCTGCATCCAGACTCAGCTGCGAATACAGTTTTTGAGCGGCCTGCTGGGCAGCCTCGATGCTGTTGATGTTGATTCCCGAAGCAACCGAGGCTTCCTTGCGATTGGGGGTAATCAGGCAGGCGCCGGTGAATTTCGAATAATCCTCGTGCAGCGGCGGGTCGACCAGCACTTTTTTGCCTGCTTGGCGGGCCAGCGTAATCATCTGCTGGCAAAACCACGGCTGCAGAATGCCTTTGTTATAATCCTGAAGGCAAACCACATCCGCTTTCGGCAGACGTTCCTTATATAAATCCAGAAGCTGGCTGTAGCGTGCGGGATCCAGGGGGTCGGTAATTTCATCATCCACCCGCAATAACTGTTGGCGATGACGGTGCTGAGCAAGGCCGATGATGCGCTGTTTGGTAATCGTCGGGCGTTCTTCCACTGCCAGCAGTCCCGACAAATCCGCTCCGCGTTCGATCAGCTTAGTCCGTAACTGCTGTCCGGTTTCATCTGTGCCGGTAATCCCGATGCACAGACAGTGAGCTCCCAGCTCCAGCACATCCGCTGCAACTGACGCCGCACCGCCGCAGGCATATTCCCGTCGAACAACCTTGAGGACCTGTACGGGGGCCTCCGGGCTGATTCGCAGCGCATCGCCATACACATACATATCCAGCATGAAATCGCCCACCAGCAATACCGTCGGCGATCCCAATCCGGTTACAATCTTTAATAAATCTGTACTATTCATATTTTTTATGTGCTTGTCTTTGTATTACCTGATCAATTAGGGCCTCAATAGCCTCTGCGTTGGCCGCAAATTCCAGTTCCAGGGCCATCGCACCAAATGAAAACGACTCAATCTGTCGACAGAACACAGCGGTTTTGACCCAGTCTTTTTGGGTACAGACCGCCATGTCGGCACCGCAGTGTTGGGCCTTCGCAGCAATGGATTTGATATCCTGCATTGTATAGTCATGATGGTCATTGAAAAAACAGGTGCCGACAATCGTAAAGCCATCCTGCTGCAGACAATGCATAAAAGCCTGCGGATTACCAATGCCGCAATAAACGAATAATTTCATGGTTCGCAGCTTTTCCAGCGGCAGCGGCTGACCGTTGGTCAGTATCGCATGGGTGTGCCGATGGACTGCCCGGGCCACAGGGATCGGCCCAGCCAGATCCCTGATCCGCTGTTCAATGTGACTGGCCTGCTGGGCATCGGCCAGATCAAACCGCGTGATAATGGCTGCATCGGCACGTTTCAGTTCGCTTATGGGTTCACGCAGCAATCCCGCCGGAAGCAGCTTGTCATATCCAAACGGACACGTCGCATCGATGGCCACGATATTTAAATCCCGCTGAATCCGCTGGTGCTGAAATCCATCATCCAGCACCAGCACCTGCGGCTGATAATCCCGAAGGGCTTTTTCCGCCCCGGCTACCCGGTCGGGATGGACCACCACCTGCACTCCCGGACAACTCTTGGCCAGCAGGGCAGGTTCGTCGGACATTTCCCCCGCGGTGGTTTTATAGCCTCGGGTCAGCACTGCACAGCGAATCTGCTTTTGGCTTAAATACCGGCACAGCCAGATGACCAGCGGTGTCTTGCCGGTCCCGCCGGTGGTGATATTGCCGATACTGATGACCGGTACTTGCATCGCATGGCTCCTGATCAGGCCATACTGATACAGCAGATTTCGGCAACGCACCGCCGCCGCATATACGAGAGCAAAGCATCTCAGCACCGCCCGCAGCAGTACCGCCCGCAGTCGGCGGTCCTGACCGGAAATCAACATCCGATAAGCTGCCTGATTCAATGCTTATGTCCTCGGATTCCCACCATACAATCCCGGCTTAACATCTATAGCCGGGCTATAATCGCATCGGCCATCTGGCTGGTCCCCACTGCCGTTGGGTCGTTGCGGTCGTCTTTCATATCGTAGGTGACATATTTCCCTTCCGCAATGACCTGGGCAACGGCGTTTTCGAGGGCGTCAGCTTCCTTGGTCAGATTGAGGTGCCGTAACATCAGCACCCCCGACAAAATCAGTGCCGTGGGATTGACTTTGTTCTGGCCCTTGTACTTGGGAGCACTGCCGTGGGTGGCTTCGAAAATAGCTCCTTTTTCGCCGATATTGGCGCCCGGAGCCACTCCCAGCCCGCCGACCAGCCCAGCGCACAAATCGCTCAAAATATCGCCGTACAGGTTAGGCAGTACGATCACATCATACAGCTCCGGCTTCTGCACAAGCTGCATGCACATATTGTCCACAATCCGGTCCTCAAATTCTATATCCGGGAAGGACTTGGCGACGTTGCGGCTGACTTCCAGCCACAGACCGTCGGTGTATTTCATAATGTTGGCCTTGTGAACGGAAGTGACCTTTTTTCGGTTGTTCTTGCGGGCATAGTTGAAGGCATACCGCACAATCCGCTCGGTGCCTTCCACGGAAATCGGTTTGATGCTGATGCCGGCATGCGGACCGATTTGCCGCTTGGAATGCTTATTGAGCCAGTCAATGAGTTCCAGCGTTTCGTTTTTGCCTTTTTCGAATTCAATGCCCGCATAAAGGTCCTCGGTGTTTTCACGCACAATCACCAGGTCAATATTTTTATAATAGCTGCGTACCCCCTGATAACTTTTGCAGGGACGAACACAGGCATACAAATCCAGGGCCTGACGCAGATAGACATTCACGCTGCGAAAGCCTGTGCCGACCGGTGTAGTAATCGGGGCTTTCAGGCCGATGCCGTTGGCCTTGACCGATTCCAGAGTCGCCTCCGGCAGGGGGGTCCCCGCCGTTGCCATCACATCCACACCTGCCTGTTGAATATCCCATTGTATTTTCGCTCCCGTGGCATCAATGCACCGGCGGGTAGCTTCGGCAATCTCCGGACCAATCCCGTCGCCCATAATCAGCGTTACTTTAGTCATTTGCGATATACTCCTGTACAAAATACTTGTATGGCCGAGCGGAAACAGCCCGCCCTCTTTGCTTCAAGCCATCACAAAGTGCGTTATGTTACAGGAAGTGACCCACTCGGTCAATTGAAAACGGCCTTTACTGAATTTGGATATTGTGAATGCAGTTTATGGGATATTATTTCAGGAACGTGTATCTTTGCTATATCCCAAACCATTTCACCTTAAGCTGTGTCCAGTTTTAAAGACGTCCTCAAGATGTTGGCTAAAATCTCTCCTGAATTATCTGTCCAATCACAAAGAAGCTCTTATAAACACAGGGTTAGAATTTCGCGTACCTGGTTGGCTTGAATATTCTGATGCTCACCCAGCGTGGTGCCGCGTTGCCGGAAACGCTCCACGACTTTCTCAATGTCGGTCTTGCTGATATGGTAATCACTCAGGCGGGTAGGCATATGGACCGAATGGAAAAAGGCTACCGTCTTCTCGATGGCCGCGCGGGCCTGAGTATCAACATTACCGTCCACAACATGCCAAATCCGGCGGGCCAGTTGAGCCAGCTTGGCTTTTTTATTCTCAAATTGATGCTGCCACATGCCCGGCAGGACGATCGCCAGCGACTCGGCATGAGCGACACCGAAAAAGGCCGTCAATTCATGGCCAATCATGTGCGTGGCCCAGTCCTCGACGACACCGCATGAAATAATGCCATTGAGGGCATGGGTTGCGGCCCACATGAAATTGGCCCGGCTGTCGTAGTCTTTTTTATTCAGCACATCCGGCGCGACATCAATCAATGTTCGTACCACAGCTTCGGCCTGCCGATCCTGAAGGGGGGTATTAACCGAATAGGTCGCATACTGTTCCATCACATGGACGAATGCATCGACGATGCCGTTACGCAGTTGATTCTGCGGCAGCGAATAGGTAATCTCGGGGTCCAGAATCGAAAAGACTGGATAGACTTTGGGATTGCCAAATGCTAGTTTTTCCTGCGTGCTGTCGCGGGATATGACTGAAAAACAGTTCATTTCCGAGCCTGTTGCCGGCAGAGTCAATACCGCACCAATGGGCAGAGCGGACTGCAGGGCACTGCCGCCGGAGATCAGAATCTGCCATGGGTCTCCGCCGGTAAAGGGAATCGCCCCGGCGATAAACTTCGTGCCATCCAGAACCGACCCGCCGCCAACGGACAGCAGAAAATCAACTTTCTCTTTTCGGGCCAGCTCGACGGCCTTCATGCAGGTTTCATAGCGGGGATTCGGTTCGATCCCGGCAAATTCTATCACCTTTCGGCCCTTCAATGCCGCCTGGACCTGGTCATAAACGCCGTTTTTCTTGATCGACCCGCCGCCATACAGAAACAAGATGGTTTTGGTCGGGTCGATTAAATCCGCCAGTTTGGCAACGGTGTTTTTGCCGAATACAACGCGTACCGGGTTGCAGTATTCAAAATTGTTCATAGTCAACCTCCGATTATAGGGGTAATTTGTTTCTATTATAGTAATTTTGCTGCCAGAATTCCACCCACCGCAATACAGGCAATCGGCCCGATTAGCAGCAGGATAATCCGTCCCAGAGGCGCCTCAAAGTAGCTGGCCGACAGACTCAGGCATAAATGCACTGGCGTCAGATACAGCCCGCACAACAGGCCCGAAAACGCCAGTGTCTGCATCCCGATATCGACGCCGGCTCCGGTCACGATATACGGCATCAGCAGTGGAAACGTAATCGCCACCGTCGGCATCGTCAAGCCCGTCAGTGCCGCCACCAGCATCGGCAGCACAAACAGCAGAATCATCCCCGGCATATGAATGTCTGCAAAAAACTGAACCACCGCTGAAATGCTGTCGGCCGCCTGCAGATTCAGCTTGAACAGCAGTGCCCCCAGGATCAGCAGAATCAGGTCCATTTCAAAACCCTCTCGAAATAAATGCCCGCATCGTCCCAGCGGAATCCGATATACCAGCATAAACAGTGTGATGGAAATCAGGATGCCAATGGCAGGATTGACATTCAATGCAGCATGAAGGCCCGCTACAAGCCCGATTGGCCAGAACGCCTGAATAAACACATGCAGGCTGTGGAGCCATTTGGCCTTGTCCCGCCGATCCTTTTTTGGAGGGATGCCCGACAGCAGCAGGAAAACGATCCCACCGGTGATGCCGCAAATCGAGATGACAATATTATGCTTAATCAAGGCAATTGCCGAAATCCCCAGCATCCCCTGAATTAGCGGTATCGACGGAAACAGCGGCCAGACCATCTCCCACTGATGGCGAAAGAAAAAGTTGATTGCCGCCGAACGGCTGCGCGTGACCCCAATACTGTCGGCCAGGTCTCGCACCATCGGTGCCGACAGCATAATCCCGCCCGGCGTTGGCAAAAGGCCCATCAGCATCGGGATACCGACCATCGCGCCCCGCCGGCTTTTGAACAGCACTAAAAGCGCCTCAGTCAGCTTGCCGGATACCCCCGTTTCTTTCATCGCAAGGCCCAGAATATTCACAAATGTCAGCATCGACGCCAGGGTGACAAACAGATACCCCGTCGTCTGGCTCAATGGCTTATCCCGCCATTCCTGTACAAACTCCCCCCACAGCCTCAACGGACTGACACCCAGCAGCAGTTCCAGCACACACGCCGCCAGGATCATTGACATCCCAATTTTCATTTTCAGCCGCAACAGGAGCACAAAAGTGCCTAATGCGACACCCATCACAATCAGTTCATACATAAAAAAACAAGTTCAAAAGCGTTTCGGCGGTTAGTATTCCCGCTTGTGCGGGTTTAACAAGTCAAATCGGCCAGCCAGTTTCAATAGCCAATCTATCCTTGTCGACTCCTAAAAGCAAGCTTCCAGATGAGATAAAATTTACCCATAAAGGTTTGTTTCCAGACGTATTCTATTATATACTGACTATGACAGAGTGCTCAAAATGGATGAAGTATGGTGGTAAATACAAACAACACAAAAACAGCCGAACACATAGGTTTTGAGCTGGCAAAGCAGGTCAAAGGCGAGGTCTTGATAGATATCTATAATCGCGTCGCCTTTAGCACTGATGCCAGCATCTATAGTATTCGTCCCGAATGCGTCGTAGCCCCCAGAGATGAAGCGGATGTGGTTGCGGTTATCCGGTATGCCTATCAACATTCTATTCCGATTGCCCCCCGCGGTGCCGGCAGCGGTCTGGCCGGAGAGTCACTGACCAGCGGTATTGTCATCGATTTTCGCCGCTATATGAATCGAATCATCGACATTCGCAAGGGAGGCCAGGCCGTGGTCTGTCAGCCGGGAGTTATTCTCGACCGGCTCAATCAGCAACTGGCCAAATATAAAAAGAAAATCGGCCCTGACCCCTCCAGTTCCAACCGGGCTGTCATCGGCGGCATTGTTGCCAATAATGCCACCGGTGCCCACTCGCTCCAGTATGGCTATATTGCCGGCTATGTCCGCCGCATCCGTGCGGTACTCTATGACGGCTCCATAGCCGAACTGACCAATGCCATGCTGCCGGAGGACATTGAGAATCCGACCTTGCGAACGATTGCCCGCCAGTGCGTCCAGCTGCTGGCCGGTCAGGAAGAGCTGATTGCCAAATCCCAGCCCAAAACCCGGCGCAACCGCTGCGGCTATACGATTCAGAATATCTGTTCCAAGGGACGAATTGATCTGGCACGCCTGATGGCCGGTTCCGAAGGCACGCTGGCGGCTTTTACTGAAATTGAACTGGCCACGGTGGATGTCCCCGCCGTCGCAGGTCTGCTGCAACTGGAATTCGATGCGTTTGAAAAAATGGCTCAGGCCGTTCCGATTATCGTACAGACCGGCGCTTCTGCCTGTGAATTGATGGATCAGCGGCTAATGACCATGGCACGTCGTGCTTTTCCCCATTATCAGGATGTCCTGCCCGAACACTGTGTCGCGACGCTGTTGGTTGAGCATGTTGGTGACAGTATCGAACAGGTCAAGGCCAAGATTCAAAACACCTTGAATGCAGCCGGGAACCTCTTTACCGGGTGGATGGAAGCGTTGGATGCCCAGCGTCAGGCCAAACTCTGGAAAAGCCGTAAAGACGCCGTTCCGCTGCTGAATCGTGAAAAAGGTCCCAAACACCCCATTGCGTTTATCGAAGATGTCTCCGTCGAACCGGACAAACTGGATCGATACGTTGCCGGACTGGAAGGGCTGTGCAAAAGATACGATATCCCGATGGCTTTCTACGGCCACGCCGGCGATGGCGAATTGCACATTCGTCCCTATCTCGATTTAACCAACCCCGACGACATTAGGCGGATGCGTGAGATTGCCGAGCAGGTTTTTGAGTTGGCCTGGTCACTGGGCGGCTCCATCAGTGGTGAACACGCCGACGGCCTGGTTCGCGCCCCCTATATCGAACGCCAGTACGGCAGGGACTATTACCGTCTGCTGGCTGCAATCAAGAAAATCTTCGATCCGTCCGGCATCTTCAATCCCGGCAAGATTATCAATCCTGACCCCGATGTCATTGAAAAGAATCTGCGGGGTCTGGAACTGGCCGGGGCAAAAAATTTCAAGACCGACTTGCACTTCGGACCCAATCAATATCGCTATGAAATCGATCAATGCAACGGCTGCGGTGTGTGTCTGGCCGCGGGAGCAGGGCGGATGTGCCCGGTCTTTCGTGCGATGGGTGAAGAGCTGGCCAGCACCCGTGCCAAGGCCAACCTGCTGAGGAATTATATTGGCGGTCTGCTGGACAAGCAGCAGGATTTCCAAATCAACCAGTTCCGCAACATTCTCGGCCTGTGTGTCAATTGCAAAATGTGCTCGGTGGATTGCCCGGCCGGTGTCGATATGTCCGGCCTGATTATCGAAGCCCGTGCCCAGTTGGCCCGACACGCCGGCTTTTCAGTCACCGAGCTGGCCCTGTCCAACAACCGCTGGATGAGCATTCTGGCCAGCACGTTTGCTCCATGGAGCAACTGGATAATGAATTGGCCCATCACACGCCTGCTTCTGGAAAAGACACTCGGCTTTGACCGCAGCCGCCAATTGCCCGCCTTTCAGCCAGGCAGCTTCATCCGCAAAGCCCGTCGCTTTTTGCAGCAGGCCGGTTCGGTTGCCAATCCTGCCGACAACGTCGTGTATTTCATCGATTCTTATGCACGCTACAACGACCATGCACTGGGCCTTGCCGTCCTGCAGCTTTTGCGACACTGTAATGTCCACGTCGAAATCCCTGACCAGCGGCCCGCACCGCTGCCGGCCTATGTCTATGGCAACCTCAAACAGGCCCGCCGGGGTATGGAATATAATATCAAGACGTTGATGCCCTATGTGGACAAAGGCTGGAAAATCATCTGTTCCGAACCCAGCGCCGCGATGTTTCTTAAAGAAGAACTGCCGCTGCTGATGGATACCCAGCAAGCCCGAAAAATCGGCGCCGCAACCGTCGAATTAATGGATTATCTCAAAATGCTCCATGCCGCAAGACCCTGTCTTAAGGCTGGCGGCACGGGAAGCCAAAAAATCTATTACCACGCGCCATGCCATCTCAAATCCATGAACGGCGCCAGGACCACCATCCAGATGTTTGGTCAACTGGGAGTCTCCGTAACAGACCTCAACGGCGGCTGCTGCGGCCTTGCGGGGACGGCGGGCATGCAGGCCAAGAACCACACCCTCTGTGATGATATCGGCGGATTCCTCAAGGATACGATTGACCGGGCCAATCCGGATGTTATACTGACAGAATGTGCCGCTTGTAAAATGCAGATTGAGCATTTGACTGGCCGCTGTGTCATCCATCCTGTCAAGCTTCTTGCTCAATGGCTTCAATCAATTAAATCGCAGGAGGTGAGCCTATGAAAGAGGCAGTGTTATGGGAAAAACAAGAAGGGCAGAAGGTCCTCTGTAAGCTGTGCCGATGGAATTGTGTCATTGCCCCCGGCGGGCTGGGCCGCTGCCGTGTTCGCAAAAATAGTGAGGGGACCCTTTATTCGCTCAATTACGATAAAGTCTGTGCCGCCGCCGATGACCCCATCGAAAAAAAACCATTATTTCATTTCTTCCCCGGCTCGCAGGCCTTTTCCATCGCCGCCCCCGGCTGCAATTTCCAGTGTGTTTTCTGCCAGAACTGGCAAATCAGCCAGGCCCCTTATAAAAATCAAATTGACGGCAGCGATTACAGTGCCGAACAAATCGTCAATGCCGCTATCGACACCGGCTGTAAAGGTATCGCTTATACCTATACCGAGCCGACAGTCTTCATGGAACGCTGTACCGAGACAGCGATTCTGGCCAGACAGCGCGGATTATACAATGTATTCGTCAGCAACGGTTATATGAGCATTGAGGCTATTGAGTGGATGCGTCCCTGGCTGGATGGGATTAATGTGGATCTGAAGGCTTATACCGAGCCTTTTTATCATAATTTATGCAAGGCCCATCTGGAACCCGTACTTGATACCATCAAATACATCGCTCAAAAAACGGATATCTGGATGGAAATTACGACCCTGCTGATTCCCGGCCAGAACGAAGACCCCAATGAACTTGCCGAACTGGCGGCATTTCTTGTTAAAGAATGCGGCCCTGACATCCCCTGGCATATCAGCCGTTTCTATCCGCAATACAAAATGGCCGACCTCCCACAGACCAATACCCAGGCCCTCCAGAAGGCCTATGACATCGGTAAGCAGGCAGGGCTTCGGTATATTTATGTGGGCAATCTGCCCGGTAATCGTGCCGAATCCACGTTTTGTTATTCCTGCGGAAAACTTTTGATTGAACGGACCGGCTATCATATAATGCAGAATCATATAAAAGATTCGGCGTGTCCGCAATGCGGGGTGGTAATTGCCGGAGTCGGGCTCTGACAGAAACCATGATCTGCTAAAACAAGGGAAAGACTGGAGCATGAAGAGGGAAAAACTAATCGTTAAGCAGCAGCCTGTCATCAATAATGCCTCCTTGGTGATTGGGCTTTCCGGCTGGATGGACGGCGGCGATGTATCCACAGGGACGGTGGAATATCTCCGTCAGACCTTCAATGGCCAGGAAATTGGTCGAATCGACCCGAATGGATTTTATATTTATAACATGCCCGGTCCGATGGAAACCGTGTCCCTGTTTCGGCCCCATGTCCGGATTCAGGATGGCCTGATTGAAACCTGGGATCTGCCTGAAGCGGTTTTCTTTGAGGCGGCTCAGCAGAATTTGCTTTTGTTTGCCGGCAGAGAACCCAACCTCTCGTGGCGTGAGTTTGCAGATACAATCTTTGAGATGTGTTCCCTGTGTGATGTAAAACGTATTATATTTGTGGGCAGCGTAGCCGGCGTGGTCCCCCATACCCGGGAACCGCGTATCACCTGTTCGGTATCCAACAGGGCGCTCAAGCAGTGGCTTTCCCAGCTCGGGATCCGTTTTAGCAACTACAATGGCCCCGGCAGTTTTGCCAACTGCATCATGAACGCCGCAATTCATCGCAATATCGAGATGATATCCCTGACCGCTGAAATTCCCGCCTATCTTCAGGGCTACAATCCGATCGTCATCGAACAGGTGCTGCGATATGTGGCTAAATTTCTGGAACTGCATATTCCCTGTGAGGAATTGCGTGTTCTTGGTGATGAATTCGAAAAACGCGTCTCAGAATTGGTTAAACAAGAGCCGGAATTATCTAAAAGAGTGGCTCAGCTCGAAGAGCTTTATGATCAGGAGATTTTTGACACAGAAATGGGCGATTTAAAAAATTGGCTGGAACAAAGAGGTCTCCGGCTCGACTAAATCTAATAGTATAAGGGCGACTTCAGACAAGGCCGTATTTTTCTTTTCAAGATTGATGCAGATACGGTATTGCTTTTTCTTTATTATTATGCAAATATAGGTGTTTATACGGATATTCGGATAGTGAATTGTTTGTATGCGGTGGAATGTCGTGAAAGACGAGATACGCGGACTGTGAACAGGCAATTGCGTCATAAAAATCTTGTTATCGAGGGATAAAAGGGCTTTCTGTGCACGCAAAGTCGGACAATATCAGCATTGACGATGCTATTCTTGTAAAACAATGCCAGCGTGGGGATTCCGACTCGATGGCGTGTCTGATTGTGAAATATCAGGATCGTCTCTATAATGCAATTCTCAAAATCTGTGGAAATCCCGATGATGCTGCGGAACTTACCCAGGAATCATTTGTCAAAGTATTAGAGAACATCGGAACCTTCCGCTCCCAAAGCAGCTTTTATACGTGGCTGTTCCGGGTAGGAATCAATTTGACTTTGACATTTTGCAGTCGGAGGTTAAGGTTGGGGATGCGTTCGCTCGACAATTCTCTCTGCAGCAAAGAGAGTCTCAAATTGGCGGACGTTCTTGCGGATACCAAACAAGGGTCCCCCTTAGCAAACGTAGAAAAGCGAGAAATGATTCAGAGAATCCTTGCGGCCCTCGAAAAGCTGGAAGACCACCAGCGGGTCCTTGTGGTGCTGCGGGATATCGAAGGCATGAGCTATGAGCAAATTGCCGAGGTATTACAGCTTGAGATAGGCACAGTGAAAAGCCGATTGAGCCGGGCGAGATTGGCGTTACGGGAACTTCTGCAGGCGGTCTGGATATGAGTGATAAAGACAATCTGGAAAAACATGAGCTTCTCAGCGGTTATATTGATGATCAGTTGTCGCCGCGACAGGCAACTGAGCTCAAACGCCTTCTGAATAATAATCCGCAAATGGATGCAGAACTCAAGGCTCTTGAACAGCAGTGCAATCTGTTGCGTGCGCTGCCAAAGGAATCTGCCCCTGAAGGGATGGTCGAAGACATCAAAATAGCTCTGGAACGACGGTTTATTCTGGATTACAATTGCCGCCATCAGGATAATGCTGGAAGATGGGGGCTTGTTTTTCGCAGGCTCGCAGCAACTGCGGCAATGGTTTTGATTCCGATGGGCATTCTCGGCATTGTGGTTTATTCCATCGTTCGCCAGCCCCAGACTGCCCAGGACACGATGCCTGCAATATCTCCGATTCCCCCGATTGCGACCAATGTCTCCAATCCGGTTCCTCTGTCGGAAGAAGGAACTGCTGCGTACAGTGCGTTATTGCAGTTTCAGACGCATCATCCCGTGCAGTCCCGGGATTTCATCGAAAAGAAAATCCATACACTCGGCCTGATGGATATGACCCAGATCCGAGCATTGTCCGACCGGACCAGTTATAAAATTACAGCCTCCCGTCAGTATGTTGTTGGCTTAATTCGCGATTTACAGGAACTATGGCCCCAAACGGAAAAAGCCACATATGCGTTGCTTGCCGGACAGGGAAAGGACAAGGTGCTGGTCGAGGGGATTGACTTCAAACAGACCGTCGAAATGCTGAACCTGGCAGATATCAAGACGGCCGCTGAGCTGGCCAAAACGTTCACTGAACAAAATAGCCAGCGAGATCTGGCCGCGAATCCTGACGGTTCGCCGCTGGATAATCCCTCGCAGCCCATTCTGGCCTGGGATGTCCGGCCGACTGAAATCGAACAAGATACCTCCGATACAATTTGTCTTGTCATTGAGGTTCTTGGGTTATAGAATCACTTTGGTTTGCTACGTTGCGTGTTGTTAAGGTGATAGGACATTAATGCTTGATTCCAAAACATGTTGTCTGGTGCTGATTGATGTTCAGGAAAAGCTGTTGCGGGTGATGCATAATCCTGAAACGACGGTCAAAAATTGCAGCATTTTAATTCAAATTGCCAATGCCCTCCATATTCCGGTCTTATGGTGTCAGCAATATCCAGCCGCTTTGGGGCCGACAAGTCCCCGGCTCACCGAGAATCTGACCCGGAGTCTGCCCATCGACAAACGGTCATTCAGTTGCTGCGGCAGTTCGGCATTTACGGAACAATTGAGTTCATTACAGGTGGACTCCGCAGTGCTCTGCGGCGTCGAGACCCACGTCTGCGTCTTCCAGACCGCCATGGATTTGCTCCAGAGGGGATTCAAAGTCCATGTCATTGCCGATGCCGTCGATTCGCGATCTGAACACAATAAACAGATTGCCCTCAATCGACTGGCTGCCAACGGTGTCGTCATCAGCTCCACCGAGATGCTGCTGTTTGAACTTCTCCGCACCTCTGAACACCCCCAATTCAAAGCACTATCCGCCCTGATTCGTTAATTTCCAGTCACGCGGCTTTATGCCGTTTGGAGGGTCAAAATCAGGGTCTTTTTGGTATAAAATCTCAAAATTCTGAGGTTGACATCTTCTTGCCGATGGCATAATATATCCGGGCAGTGGTTTTTGGATATAGATGTGTAAAAAACACTGCAAAGGGACTAAGTGTGAAAATTGTGGTAGTGATCCCCGCCCGCTACGGTTCCAGCCGTTTCGAGGCCAAGGTTCTGGCCAACAAAACAGGAAAATATCTCGTTCAGCATAGCTATGAACGCGCATTGCTGGCCCGAGGTGTGACCGGTGTGATTATCGCAACCGATGACGACCGGGTCCTGCAGGCCTGCAAATCCTTTGGGGCGCCGTGCGTCATGACGTCGGCTGCCCACCAGAGCGGTACCGACCGCATTGCCGAGGCTGTCCAAAATATTCCTGCTGATATTGTCGTCAATCTGCAGGCCGATGAACCCGAAATCGACCCGGCCAATATCGAGAAAGTTGCCGGACTGCTGGTCCGGGATGCCGGCGCTGAGATGGCGACGCTGATTGCCCCATTCGAATCTGCCGAACAGGTAGCCAATCCCAATATTGTCAAATGCGTGACGGATGTGCACGGCAGGGCGCTTTATTTTTCCCGCAGCCCGGTGCCGTATAATCGTCAGGCCGGCGGGGTTGGCGGTTCTGTGAAAGGCTATTGGCGGCATCTGGGGATTTATGCTTACCGCAAGAGCTTCTTGATGAAATTTACACAACTGGCCCCCAGTTTTCTGGAAACCACTGAAAAGCTCGAGCAGCTTCGGGCACTGGAAAACGGGTTTACCATCCTGACGGCCAAAGTAGATCGTGTCTGGGATGGTGTCGATACGCCCGAACAATATGAAGAATTTGTAAAACGATTTCTCAATCAGAAATAATCGCGTGGTATAAATATGTCAGAAACCAAAGAATTATTTGCAAAAGTCAGCGGTGCATCAACAGATAACGAGTATTTTCTGCCTCTGCCCAAGGGGTATCAAAAAGGCAAAACCCGCTATGTTATTGTAACCGGTACAGTGATGAGCGGACTGGGCAAAGGGATTTTTTCCTCCTGTTTGGCCAAGCTCCTGCAAGACAAGGGCCTTAACGTCGAGCCGATTAAAATGGAAGGCTATCTCAATATTGATTCGGGAACGCTGAATCCCTTCCGCCATGGTGAGGTGTTTGTTCTTGATGACGGCATGGAATGCGATATGGACCTGGGGACCTATGAACGGATGCTCGGCAAAAACTTGTCGCGGGCCAATTTCACCACCAGCGGTCAGATCTATCGGGCCGTCCTCGACAAAGAACGCCACGGCGATTATCTGGGGCGGGATGTCCAGATGATTCCCCATGTCACTGGCGAAGTCAAAATGAAGCTGCGGACTCTGGCCATGCAAAGCAAGGCAGATGTGGTCTTTGTGGAAATCGGCGGTACGGTAGGTGACCTTGAAAATGCCTTTTATATCGAAGCCATGCGGGAACTGGCCTATGAGGAAGGCCCCCATAGCTGCTGCTTTGTGGCGCTGACGTATATTCTGGAGCCCAATGCTCTGGGCGAACAGAAATCCAAGGCTGCTCAGCTTGGCATCAAGCAGTTGATGCAGATGGGTATCCAGCCCGATATCATCGCTTGCCGGGCGGAACATCCCGTCAGTGTCCAGGCTCGCCAGAAGATGAGTGTTTTCGGGAATATCCCCTTTGAACGGGTTTTCAGTATGCACGACTCAGCCAGTATTTATTCCATTCCAGCGATGTTGCGGGATTGTGGACTGGATTTTGAGGTGATTCGCATGCTGCGAATCGAGGATCGCATCAACCTTCGCAAAGAACGCCGCGAATGGGAGCGATGGTGTGATTTCACCGACAAAATTGGCAATGAAAAACATGATGTAACGATTGCTATTACGGGCAAATACACCTCCGTTCGCGACAGTTATGCTTCTATCCTGCACGCGCTGGAACATTCCGGCATTCACCTGGGTTGTAAAGTCCATATCAAATGGATCGATACCTCGGACCTGACCGATGCCACTGCCGCCGAAGCTCTCAAGGGAGTCGATGGTATTATCGTTCCCGGCGGATTTGGGACACGCGGCATGGAAGGCAAAATTGCCTGTATTCGTTATGCTCGACTGAATAATCTGCCTTATCTGGGATTATGCCTTGGATTTCAGGCGGCGGTTATCGAATTTGCCCGCAACGTCTGCGGCCTGGAAGGGGCCAACAGTACCGAAATCGACCAGAACTGTGCCCACCCCGTTATTGATATGCTGCCTGAACAAAAGAAAATCGAAGGTCTGGGCGGCAATATGCGGCTGGGCGGTCGCGATGTGGAATTGAAAAAAGATACTCTTGCCTGGAAAATGTTTGGCTGCAAGGATACCACTCGTATGCGGTTTCGACATCGTTATGAAGTGGACCCCCGCTATGTTCCCGACCTTGAAAAAGGCGGATTGGTTTTCTCTGGCAAGGCGCCCAATCAGCCCATTATGCAGATTCTCGAACTGCCGGGGCACCCCTATTTCATTGGTACCCAGGCCCACCCGGAATTGACCGGCCGGCCTATCGATCCGCATCCGATGTTTGTCGGCTTGGTTGCCGCCGGACGCAATTATCATTATCCCAAAGAAAATTTCCCGGATGCAATAACAACCATACAGGCCCTCAGGAGAGAACTGGTGCCAAACCAGTGAGGGCCGGTTGCACCAAAGAGGTTGCTTCAGGGGCTTGTGTGGGATTATTGCGGTGTTGGTACTGGCGTAATGACGGCAGAGTCAGAGCCTTCATATTGGGCCAGTTTGGCCTGACAGTCGGTCAGAAGCTGTAATAGTTTAATGCTGGACTGGCCGGTGTCCTCCTGGAACTTGGCATATTCGGCTTTGAGCCGTTCAATTTCTGTTTTCAGCTCGGCAATCTCGGCATCTTTTTGCTGGATTTCTTTTTTGAGCTTGAGATTTTCGTTGCCAACCAGTTGGGCACGCCTGACCATCGGGTCGGAACTTGTCTGACAGGAACTGGCCAGCGTGATCAACCCCAGTGTTGCCAGCGAGAGAGTAATGATTTGTCTTGTCATAGTGGCTCCGTTTTAAAGAGATTATCGACATCATTCATACAGATACTATTTTATGACCTTTTGTCTGATTTTTCAAGAGGGAATCCTGACGTGAAAAAAAGACATATCGAATATCGGTTTTTTATTGCAAAAACGTTATTTTGCCGAAATATCAGGTACAGGTATAGGTTGTTGCAGGGATAGCAGCGGAGAGAATCGGTTTTCCAGACATTGTCCTGACTAATATGCAGGTATGATAGAGTTTGGGTCTGGGCTGGCGACCAAAAGTAAGATCATTGAAAATGAAGCAGTTAGAACTGAAGATAAGATACGATTACTGGCTGGAATTAGTGACCTTGACACTGATGGCTATAGGTACAGTCTTTGTATTTTCCGCCGGAGCGAACGTGAGCGGTCAGTACGACTGGAAGCGTTTCTATGAATTTACCACCCTCAAACAGCTATTGTTTTTCCCTGTTGCGGTAGGAATGATGTATCTCGTATCGTGCATCGATTACCGACGATTCGGCTTTATCAAAAAAAATCCGCTCAAATCTCTGACGCCGTACCTGGTGGTTCTCAGTCTCGTACTGCTGGTGGTGGTGCTGGTATTCGGAGAGGAGCGTAATTATTCTAAGCGCTGGCTGTTTCTGACTCTGGGGCCAATAAACCTCAGTTTTCAGCCATCCGAGCTGGCCAAGTGGGTTATGATTATTTTCCTGGCAGCAATCCTGGACCGCTGTCATGATGATTTAAACAAATTTTTCACCCGTTTTGTGCCCATCTGTATGGTTCCGGCCGCTGCTATTGCCCTGATTATTACCCAGGATTTCGGCACGGCTGCTTATATCGCCCTGATGACGGCGGTATTGCTCTGGCTTGGCGGCGCAGTCTGGTGGCATTTCCTGACGCCGCTGCCGCTGGTGATTCCTGGTTTTATTGCGGCTATTGTGACCTCGCAGACTCGCATGAATCGCATCAAAGACTTCCTTGACCACGGAACCATGGCCTATCAGGCCGAGCAGTCTCTGAAGACCATTGCCAGCGGCGGACTGATGGGCAAGGGGCTTGGCAGGGGGGTATTTAAGTACGGCCACCTGCCCGAAGACACCACGGATTTTATTTTCTCTATTGTCTGTGAAGAAACCGGATTTATTGGTGCCCTGGTGGTAGTGGCTTTGTTTGTTTTATTTACCGTCCTGGGCCTGACTGCGGTGATGCGATGCCAGGATCGATTCGGACGGCTTCTGGGCCTGGGCATTGTGCTTTGTATTTCGATCCAGGCTGTAATCAATATCGGTGTTGTGACTGTCGTCCTTCCAACCAAAGGCATTCCCTTGCCGCTAATCAGCGCCGGCGGCACCAGTATGCTTCTGACCGCGACAGCAATGGGGATTCTACTGAGCATTCTGCGGCATAATGAGGCCCAGCTGAATCCGGTCAATGCAGGGGTATTCCTTCAACGTGATTGATGTTCTATGACACAGACTGATGACCAAACAATGTCTAAATTGAACCAGACGCCATATATCTTTTTTGCTGGCGGCGGGACCGGCGGGCATTTATATCCTGCCCTGGCCGTGGCCGAACAGGTGCGAAGTCTTGTTCCGGACTGCCCCATGACTTTTTTTTGCAGCAGCCGTGCCGTCGACGCCCGGGTTCTGGGAGCCAGTGGGTATGATTTTCTGCCCCTTCCTGCCGAGGGCCTGGGGTTGTCCCTCAGAAAATTTGTCCGCTTCTATGCCGGATTCATTAAGAGTTATTATTTTGTCAAACAGATCCTGGCAGCCCATAAACATAACGCCGTTGTTGTGGGTACTGGCGGTTTTGTCTGTGCCCCGGTCGTATTAGCCGCCCGCTCTTTGAAAATCCCTGTTTATCTGATCAATGTGGATATTGTGCCCGGCAAAGCCAACCGCCTGCTGGGACGCCTGTCCAAAAAGATTTTCGTTCAGTTTTACGATACGCTGCATTATTTCAGGGCCGACAAAGCCGTGGTGACAGGCTGCCCCTTGCGCAGCGGATTTTATCACCCCGACAAATCCCGGGCAATCGCCAGCCTCAAACTGGACCCTGCCAAAAAGACCCTGCTGGTTACCGGCGCCTCTACCGGATCACGCGATATCAACAATGCCATCATGAGTATGCTGCCCCAACTGGCACGTTTTTCGGACCAGTGGCAGATTGTTCATCTGACCGGCCAGGCGAACTATCAAGCCGTCGCCTCCCAGATTAAAGACAGCCCGATTGCCTATATCCCGGTCGAATATTATGACGACATGCCCAATCTGTATGCTGCCTCGGATTTGATCGTCGGCCGCAGCGGAGCCGTCAGTGTCGCCGAATATGCCGCCGCGGGCAAACCCAGCATCTGTATCCCATATCCTTATCACAAGGATAACCACCAGTATCTTAACGCCCAGCAGTTAAGCCGTCGTAACGCTGCTGTCATTGTTGCTCAGGACCTCCGAAATCCCTCCCGGTTTACACAAAATCTGTGCAAGGCACTCATTGAGCTGATGTCCGACCAGCCGCGACGCAATGAAATGGCCCTTGCCGCCCAGGAATGTGCCGCCGGCAACGCTGCCGGGACCATTGCCAAAACCATCCTCAGATAGTATACTGATTGTACTTGAATTTTTCCGTTTCGGCGCGGTTAAGGAGCATTCTGCTGCCAGCTTCCAGCAATCTCTCTATCACCGCGGCAGCACAGGGCAACGTAACCCCGTGAATACCCGCGGCACAAAACGGCCTGTGCCCGCCGCGGAATAATCATACCCGTTGGGCATAATTTTTACTTGACGCAGCCAATTCCCACCGACGATAATCAGGCTCGTTCTGTATCGAACGGATTAGTCTCAAGGCCCGGAAGCCTTGACCAATGGGAGTGAATTTCAGACAGGAGACGGCAATGAAACAGGGACTCTTACGGAATGGCTCAGCATATCTTTTAGTCATGGGATTCGTGGCGATTTTTTGTTCCTCATGTTCCACATCTGAATCAAATAAGGCAAAAACACTCACTTTACCCGCACAAAGCGATATCCTGGCCAAAATGACCCTGACCAATCAATATTTTATGGCCAAATGGCCCGACCCTGGTGTTCCCATCATCACCGACAAAAAACGTCCCAGCAATATCTGGACTCGTGCCGTATATTATGAGGGTCTGATGAAGTTGTATGCCATCGATGCCCAGAAGAAGTATTATGATTATGCCGTTGCCTGGGCGGAGGCGCATCAGTGGTCTTTCCGCAGCGGCAACAAGACTCGCAATGCCGACGACCAGTGCTGTGGCCAGACCTATATCGACCTGTATCTGATTGACCCCCAGCCCAATCGGATTGCCCCCATCCGCGAATGCATCGACAACATGGTCAATAGCGATATCAATGACGACTGGTGGTGGATCGATGCCCTCCAGATGTCGATGCCGATTTTCGCCAAGCTCGGTGTGGTGTACAAGGACGACCGGTATTTCGAGAAGATGTACCAGTTGTATATGTACACCAAGACGCGTCACGGCACCCATGGGCTGTACAATCCCGAAGACCATCTGTGGTGGCGCGATAAAGATTTTGTCCCGCCGTACAAGGAGCCTAACGGCGAAGACTGTTACTGGTCTCGCGGCAATGGCTGGGTGTTTGCGGCACTGACCCGCGTGCTGGATATAATCCCCGAAAATGCCCCGCATCGTCAGGAATACCTGACGACATTCAAAGAGATGGCCGCCGCGATAAAAGCCGTCCAGCGGGACGATGGCTTCTGGAACGTCAGCCTGCATGACCCCGACAACCTTGGCGGCAAGGAACTGTCCGGTACCGCCTTTTTCACCTATGGCATGGCCTGGGGCATCAATCAGGGCATCCTGAGCGAAAAAGACTATCTGCCTGTCGTCGTCAAGGCCTGGAATGGTATGGTTAACGACAGCGTCCACCCCAATGGTTTTCTCGGTTATGTCCAGGGCACCGGCAAGCAGCCCTCCGATTCTCAGCCGGTCACGTACGACCGCGTGCCAAATTTCGAGGATTATACCCTCGGTGCGTTTCTCCTTGCCGGCAGCGAAGTTTATCAACTGGCAGGCCGGAGCAACTGATAGGTGGAATTTGACTGAAATGTGTGTGGCATATATCGTGATATGATATATTACTTTTGCTCAGTGCATTGAGCAAATTCATAATTGCTGTCAGTCATGAATCAAAGCCCCTTGTCTATAGATGCAGACAAGGGGCTTTTTGTATTACCCAAACCAGCAGGCTAAAATACTGCTTCAGGAACAGAGATAGCGGATTGTATCTTTGTAAAACTTACCAGGGTACGACTTTTTTGCTGCCGCGTTTGCCGATGAAGGCTTCTTTTTGCCAGTAGCTCAGACCCGTGGCGATTTCCGCGACGCGAAGCTGGAAATAGTACTCCACCTGCTGGAGATTGTTGTCATAGCGGATATTTTTCTGGTAGATTTTGCCCGAGATGCTCAATTCCGGTGCGACAATCTGGCCCTTGCCAGGCATGGTACCCTGCTTGAATTCGTCGCTTTTGTCGGAATCCCGCAGATCCCGCATCTGATAGACCATCTGGTCGGGGGCACCCTTGCCGCCGACGGCCGCGGTCATAACCACCTGTCCGCTGTTAACGAGGTCCTGTTCGATTTTGAAAGTCAGCTGATCAGTGTCAATTCGCTGCATCGTGTCATTGATGATTTTGGCGGTGGTAACCACATAGCGGCTTCCATCGGCTTTCTTGAACACCCCGGACGACAGCATCGACTGGACCATTTCAGTCGCCGCTTTATCGAAATCGCGATAATCCAGCTCCATCACAGCTTTGCCTTCATCATTGGCAGTGTCGATGTTTTTCGTCGGCGGAGTGCATCCGGCGACGGCTAATGCCAAGATCATCACAATTACTGCAAACCATTTTGTCTTCATGAGACTATTCTCCTAAACATTGTTTATGATAACGAATATTCCTATTAACGCATTTCAGAGCTTGTACCCGAGGGTTTTATTTGTCCAGATTCTTGGCGATGCGGGTATTGATACGGAAATCCGCCGAGTCGGCTGTCGGAGAAGTCACCTTGAATGTAAATGTGGACTTGGGGGTAACCGAGACCGTCATCCATTTGGACATCACTGTGTCTATCAGCATCCCATTGCCGTCAAGCCATTCGGCCTTGTATTCAAAACGTTTTTTGAACATGGACTGGTTATAGCCGGAGACCTGGACCTCAAGAAAACCTTCCGGGGTTCGGGCTTCTTTGACGTTGTTGACCACGATTCCTTCACCAATGATGAAGCTGACGATACCGCCCAGAGGGCGGGTAATGATATTGTTGCCCAGACTGTCGCTGCGGACGCCCGGAGCGACCTGCACGCGTTCATCGTGAGCTTTGTAGCATCCCGCCAGTAACACCACCACACATAGTCCAATTGCTGTTTTGTTCATGACTGCCCCTTTCCTAAGGCCATCTGTTAATACGCTATCACTTCGATTGTCGGCTCAACCAAAGCCGATACCATTTTAATATAGACGATCGCATATCTGCAAGGATGAATCACAATCGGATACGTATATCCCTGCGGACTGCGTATATCCAGTTTTCCATCGGCCGGCATGGGAATCCGGGCAACCTGAAAATTCTTGGGCAGGGCCGACCAGATTCTAAGATCCGCGGCTGTTGTGGCCCAGCTATACAATGCCACAGCCGCGGCAGCCAGTTGGTTGGAGCTTTCGTTTTGTTGCAGTATGGCCACCTGTGCCGCTGCCTTGGCACCTGCCGCAACAATGGCTCGGGTAATAATCCAGGGGTATTCTTTGGCAAACTCTGTCTGAATGACCCGGTCCATATCTGCGACCAGTTCGGTCTGGAATGTTTGGCCGTTACTCTGTACAGACAGACGCGGCGTGGCGGGCCAGCGTTGAACCAATCTGGGCAAAGCAATACCGGCATAGTACACTTTTCCAGTGAACAGAAAAAGCGGCAAATCCACTCTGAATTCGTCCTTAATAGGCCCAACCCCATTCTCAAAGAAGACCCAGACGGTCGGTTCCGGCGTGGCGAGGTTGTTTATCCATCGATCGGCGACTTCAAAGTCCTTTTGGATATAGGGATTGTCGGGGACCATCCCGGCGCTTTCCCGCAGCAAATCCCGAGCCTTGCCGACATCGCCAAGAATAGTGAAAAAGACGCCGGCAAGGTAGGTTGAAAACGGATTGGTAAAGTCCGGATAAGCCTCGAATTCATAAATCTGCGGATAAGCCTGCTGGATTCGGCTTTTGATGTCGGGGTTATCGCTGGATTTGGAGTAGTCCACTTTCTTATCGGCATTGAGCTTATCCAGTTTATCTTTTTCCTTCTGGATCTCGGCACTGAACTTTTCCTTGGCTCGAGTCTGACGCTCGATAGCACGGTTGAATTCCACACGGGCCAGGTCGTCTTTGCCGATGGCGATAAAATTAAGGGCTTTATAGGTATTCACGAGGATGCCATCATAAGTCTGGCCGCGATAAGGAATTACGTTGTCATTGACCAAAGTGGTGCCAAGGACGTCGGTTTCTCGCCACTGAGGGTCGAACGTCTTCATCATTTCCTCACAGCGGTCAAACCACAGGGTACTCTCGTCATATTTTTTCCGGACACGCTGGACGGCAGCCAACTGCAAAGACCACAGCAGGTCTTCCCGGCCGGGATTGGTGTGATTTTTAATCTTGTCGGCACAGAATTTTTCAGCTTCGCGGAATCGACCCTGCTGGTAGAGGCTGTTGAACTCTTCCATCCGTTGTCGAGCAGGATTGCAGCCGCCAACAATCAAAATGGAAAGAAGCCCCATTCTATACAAGATAAACCTTAGCAAGTTAAGGTTTTTATGATACAAGAGCAAATATCTCCAGTTCAATCCATTTATTCGACAGAAAGGTTCTATAGAAATCGTCGTTCAAATTATATCCATGAATGTAGACATCTGCAAAAGGAAATGTGTTACATAAGAGATGGGTTAGGACAAGGATGGGGTTTGAAATAGCGAGCTGCACTGATACGCTAAACTACATTTCAGATCAGCATTTTCTGATTGGTTCTGGCATCGGTTGTTTTCAGGAAAAAGCAAGGTTACTCTGTGACAATGAAGAAGGCAAGTGCCGGAGGTGGGACTTGAACCCACACGGGGTGTGAACCCCTCAGGATTTTGAATCCTGCGCGTCTGCCAGTTCCGCCACTCCGGCCGAAAGTAAAAAACTAACCATATCCGAAAAAGCTGTGCCGGTCAAGACAAATCTCCTGCCGGATTGTCCAGAAATACGATATCTTCGGGCACGGCGGCGACATCTCGTCGGTCCGGCCCCAGCAGCGACCGGATTTCCCGGCTGTGTTTGCCGGCCAGCATCTTTAATTCGTCGCTGGACAAGCTGGTAACCGCCTTGGCGGCGTCGTTAACCATGACTACCGCCCCGACTTCGAAAGTGCCCTCGATTTTGCGGATGCCGCTGGGCAGTAGGCTTTTGTGGTTTCGCAGGGCTTTCATAGCGCCGTCATCCACCCAAATGGTGCCTTCCGGGGCGTTATTCAGAATCCAGCGAGTCCGGTTTGATAGTTTTTCCTTGGGCAAGAACAGAGTGCCGAGGTCTTCGCCATCCAGTAATCGACGGATAACATCTTTTTCACGGCCATGGGCCAGCAGGACCCGGCAGCCGGCATAGGCAGCGATTTTGGCGGCCATAATTTTGGTTTTCATGCCGCCGGTAGAGTACATGGAACCCTTGCCGCCGGCAGCCTTGACGATTTTGTCGGAGATTTCGCTGACGACTTTGATGGGCTGGGCGTCGGGGTGCTCTTTGGGATTTTTGTCGTAAAGGGCGTCGATATCGGTCAGGAGAATCAGGACGTCGGCGTCAATCTTGCTGGCAACGAGTGCACTGAGGCGGTCGTTGTCGCCGAAGGCCGTGCCGATTTCCGCAGTCGAGACACTGTCGTTTTCGTTGATGATGGGGATGACACCCATCTTGAGCAGAGTCTCGATGGCGTTTTTCAAATTGAGGTAACTTTTGCGGTTTTTGAGGACTTCAGACGTTAATAGCACCTGCGCAACGATGAGTCCCTGTTCGGCGAAGACGTCGTGATATTCATGCATCAGCAGGGGCTGGCCGATGGCGGCACAGGCCTGGCGGGTCTGCATGTCGGTGATGGGGCCGGGCAGGCCGAGCCGTTTGGCTCCCATGCCGATGGCGCCGCTGGTGACGAGAATGGCTTGTTTGCCCTGTCGATGCAATAGTGCGATTTGTCCGGCCAGGCTGCGGATGTAGTCCATATCAATGCCGCTGCCTTTGGTCAGAGTGTTGGTGCCAACTTTGACAACGATGCGTTTTGCGCTGCTGAAGTTTCTCATGGTTAGAAAGTCCAGTTTGTATCCAGTTTCTTATGGGTATAGGCTTTGGCGGCAGGGCCGCTATAGTTTTCGACGATGTGGCCTTTGCCGGCCAGAAGCCATTTATAGATGACTAAGCCTTCCAGCCCGACCGGGCCGCGAGCGTGGAGTTTGTGAGTGCTGATGCCGACTTCGGCGCCCAGTCCATAGCGGAAGCCGTCGGCAAAGCGTGTGCTGGCGTTCCAGAAGACATCCGCCGAATCGACGCGGCTGAGAAAACACCTTGCGGCCTGTTTGTCTTCGGTCACGATGGCGTCGGTGTGGCCTGAGCCGTAGTGATTGATGTGGTCGATGGCCTCGCCGAGGCTGCTGACAACCCGAATCGACAGGATATAGTCAAGATATTCGGTTTTCCAGTCCTCTTCCGTGGCGGGCTTGCAATCGATGATCTTGCGGGTCTGTTCGCAGCCGCGGAGCTCGGTTTTCTTTTCATCCATGGCGGCCTTGAGCAGCGGAAGGAAGGCCGCGGCGATGTCCTGATGGACCAGCAGCGTCTCGGCGGCGTTACAGACAGCGGCGTACTGGCATTTGGAGTCCACGGTGACTTTGACGGCCATGTCTATGTTGGCGGCTTTGTCGATATAGACATGACAGATGCCGTCGGCGTGTCCCATGACGGGTATGCGGGTATTGTCCATGATGTGCCGGACAAAGGCGTTGCTGCCGCGAGGGATAATCAGGTTGATATAGTCGTCGAGTTTGAGCATGGCGGTAACATCATCCCGCGTTTCCAACAGTCCCAGCCAGCCGGCCGGCATTCCGGCCTGAAGGGTGGCGTTGGAAATAAGATCTGCCAGAATCTTGTTGGTGTGAACGGCTTCGGAACCACCCTTAAGCAGGACGGCGTTGCCGCTTTTGAGGCATAGCGAGGAAATTTGCACGAGAGCGTCCGGGCGAGATTCGAAAATGACACCGATGACACCGATGGGGCAACTGACCTGATAGAGTTCCAGCCCGTTGTCCAGTTCCGTGGCCGACAAGGTCTTTCCGACGGGGTCATTGAGCTTAATCAGGCTGTCCAGCCCTTTGCAGACCTCATCGATTTTGGCGGCGTCAAATTTTAAGCGTTTGAGCAGGGGGGTTGACAGCCCGGCCATCTGGGCGGCTGCCATATCTTCGGTGTTGGCGGCGATGATTTTGTCCTGATGGCTTTTCAGGCTTGAACGGATGGCCTCCAGTGCAGCGTTTTTTCGCTGACTGTCCATCGCGGCAAGCTCAATGGATGCCTTTTTTGCTCCGGCAGCTATATCGCAAATATCCATATTCCATATATCCTGTTTGTCGCATATGTTATCTGGCGGCTAAGTATATCCATAGGAATGAGTTAGGCACTTTTGTGCCGTCCTTTCCGATGCTTGGCGGATATTATATCCGGAATGAGCCGGGTTTCCAGTTTTTTGTGGTGGGATTGGGGCCAGATGTATGACCCGGCCCGAGCCAGCTCACGACATTAATTCAGGAATAAATCGCCATCTCCCGAAGGGACGCTATGTTCAGTGGCTGTCTTGCCAGTCGCGGCGCTTTTTACCGGGTTAGGGAATTTAAACACAGCGGAAGAATTGCCCATGGGATTATAGACAGCCAGTCCTTTTTCAAAGGTGCGGGTATAACAGCCGTTGTCTTCTTTTTTGCCTTTGGCGGTGGGTTTGCCTATTTTGGTGTCCCAAAATGGATACCAGTTATGCAGGTGGTCTGGTGTGGGCAGGGGGTTCGGGTCGGAAAACAGACAATATCCATCTGTTACCGTCATGGACAGGGTGGTTGTAGCACGCATTAAGTTGAGGTCTTCTCGAGAGTTATGATACCATGTCTCCAGGCAGTTGATAGTTGGCTTTCGCAGATTTTCACCCGCCCATTGCAGGGTATTGGCAATGCGTTCCCAGTCAGCGGCGGTTTTGCTGCGGGTACACTCCATAAAATAGCCGTTGATGTAGGGTGCGGATTGTGGGGTGGTGTTATCGTTGGTGTTACATAGTATTAAGGCGTTGGTACCAATTGCTTTACGAATAGTTTTGATCAGTTCCAACCGGTCGGCGTCATCCCGCCACCAATCCAGCATGATGCCATCATAAACGCCGGAGTCCACAACGGCTTTGGCTTGCTTGGCGATGTGCTCACGAAAATCCGGATTTGTATAGTCCAATAACAAGTGGCCACCTTCAGTCCACCCCACCAGCGGAACGCCATTGGGATCGCGTTTGAACCATTCATGATTTGAGGGCAGGTAGGAATTGGGGGCGTCATAGTAGCGGATTTCAGCTAAAAATATAAGATTAGGGTTCATCTGGAGGAGCTTAGAACGCCGCTGCAAGGCCGCCTGGACACTGTCAGCATCTAAGCTGTCGGCTAATCCAGGGTGGTCATTATTCCATTTTAATCCCAAATGGTCCGGCAAACAAAAAATCAGGTCATGGCGGGCGATGGCTTTGTCAGCATCTTCATTTTTGATGCTGTCACAGGGATTCCAGGCCTGAAATACAGAAGGAAAGTCCCTGTTTTTGACACGCTGAAGTATTGTTTTGTTGTTATTAGAGCTGTTTTGTTCTTGTGCAAAGCCAAAGTTGGAAACAACCATTATCGCCAAAAGCCATGTCTTCTTCATATGTATTATCCATTACTTAACAACGCTTAAATTAGAAACAGCATTTCTACAAGAAATCATAAAAAAAACAAGATTATTTCATTTTTCAAAAAAGTTTCGAACTTAAATAATAAATAGTAGTAAATATTACTTGATAGAAAATACTAATTAGGTATTATAAGAGTATGGATAAAGAACAGATAGCAATCAAAGTCAGAGATTTTGAAAGGCGATGCAGAGAGTCGGGTTTAAAGCTGACTCCGCAACGGTTTGCGGTTTATAGGGCTTTGATTAATACAGACACCCATCCAACCGCAGAAGATATTTACCAGGAAGTCCGAAAGGAGATGCCGGCTATTTCGCTGGATACGGTAAATCGAACTCTATTGACTCTGGCGGAGATCGGGGCAGCATTTGTCGTCGAAGGTACCGGGCAGCCAAGACGATTCGACGGTGGTTTGGAAGATCACCAGCATTTTTTATGTGTTCACTGTGGTAAAATTATTGACTTTCACCATCCGCCGTTTGACAATATTACACTGCCGCCTGAGATTCAAGGGAAGTTTAAGGTCCTGAGAAAAACGGTCTATTTGGAAGGGCTCTGTAATGCATGTCAAAATCAGTCACGTCATACTCAACCGACTGAATAACTTTAGTCAATTAACCAAAAACTAACATGATTTAAGGAAAGTGAGGTTACACAATGGGTTTGAAGGGAACCAAAACGGAAAAAAATCTCTTAACTGCTTTTGCCGGAGAATCCCAGGCTCGGAATCGGTACACGTATTTTGCCGGCCAGGCGAAAAAGGAGGGTTTTGAGCAGATCGCTGCAATTTTCGAGGAAACCGCCAATCAGGAAAAGGAACATGCCAAGCGGCTGTTCAAGTTTCTCGAAGGCGGCGAAGTAGAAATCTGTGCAGCCTTTCCGGCAGGGGTAATCGGGACCACATCGCAGAATCTTGAAGAAGCGGCGGCGGGTGAAGATTATGAAACCAAGACGATGTATCCGGATTTTGCGAAAATCGCGGAAGGGGAAGGGTTTACGGAAATTGCTGCGGTGTTCCGTAAGATTGCAGTTGCTGAGGCACGGCATCGGGATCGCTATCTGGCCCTGAAAAAGAATGTGGATACCAATAAGGTATTCAAAAAAGACCAGACCGTTCGCTGGGTATGTCGTAACTGCGGGTATATCCATGAAGGTCCCGAGGCACTCAAGGTATGTCCGGCTTGTGCCCATCCCCAGGCTTTCTTTGAACTGGAAGCGACAAATTACTAAATCTCATTGATACAGCCAGTTTGAATTGTATTGGTTCATGAATAGGAGGCCGGGTCCGAATTTCATCAGGCGGACCCGGCACTCCGAGGGCTCAAAGAGCCTGAATTGGGTTCGTTTGGTCAACAGGATCCCGCAAGTAATTATAGGTATATAGTAATGTTAAAATGGGTAAAAATTCTGGGAATCACATTTACGGCAGTCTTGCTGGGCCTGACTGGCTGCCAAAGGAGTACAAACATGGAAGAAAGAAAAGGAATCGTCACGTTTAAGGGTGGTCCGCTGACACTGGTTGGGCATGAACTGAAGCTGGGACAAAAGGCTCCCGATGCAGTTGTTACGGGCAATGACTTGTCGGATGTTGCTATATCATCATTTGCGGGCAAAGTGGTGATAGTTTGCACGGTTCCATCTCTGGACACTGCGGTATGCGACATTCAGACTCGTAAATTTAATGAAAAAGCAGGGGCTTTGGGGGATGTGGTGGTTTTAACCATCAGTATGGATTTGCCGTTTGCTCAGAAACGCTGGTGTGGTGCGGCCGGTGTTGATAAGGTCAAAACGTTGAGTGATTATAAAGATGCCAAATTCGCAAGGGCCTATGGGCTTTTGATAAAAGAGCTGCATTTGCTGGCTCGTTCGGTCATTGTGCTTGATAAACAGCAGACGATTCGGTATATTCAGATCGTGCCAGAAGTGGCCAGCGAGCCGGACTATGATTCGGTCTTGAAAGCAGTGCAGCAGGTGCTATAGAATCAGCTTTGCGCCCTCCTCCGGGCCGCACAAGCGAAAGAAAGGAACAACAAGGATGCGTGCATTAACCAAAAATGTCTATGCCGTGGGCGTACAAGACTGGGATCGTCGGTTATTCGATGAATTGATCCCTTTGCCAGACGGCACCAGCTACAATGCCTACCTGATTAAAGGCTCCGAAAAAACAGCCCTGATTGATGCCGTTGATCCGGCAAAAATCCAGGACCTGATTAGTCATCTGGTTGGGGCCGGGGTTGAGAAGCTCGATTATGTGATCAGTCATCATGCCGAACAGGACCATTCTGGCGGTATCGTGGATGTACTGCTGATGTATCCGGATGCCAAGATTGTAACCAATGCCAAGTGCAAAGGTCTGCTGCTGGACCATCTGGATGTGGATGAAGAGCAATTCATTGAAGTGGCGGACGGACAGACGTTGTCGCTGGGCGACAAGACCCTCCAATTTATTATTACTCCCTGGGTACACTGGCCAGAGACGATGTGTACCTATCTGAAAGAAGATAAGATTCTGTTCAGTTGTGATTTCTTCGGGTCACACCAGGCCACCAGTTCGGTTTTTGTCGAAGATGAGGCCAAGGTCTATGAGGCGGCCAAACGCTACTTTGCTGAGATTATGATGCCGTTTCGCAGTGCGATAGCGGGTAACCTTAAGAAGCTGGAGCCGTTCGAGATTGCGATGATTGCCCCCAGTCACGGTCCGGTGTATCCGCGTCCGGCGCTGATTATGGATGCGTATAAGGACTGGATCAGCGAGCGGGTTGAGAATAAAGTAATTGTGGCTTATGTGTCCATGCATGACAGTACCCGCCGGATGGTGGAGTATCTGGTGGACTCCCTGATGGATAAAGGTGTGGGGGTTAAGCAGTATAATCTGACGGGGATTGACCTGGGGCATCTGGCGATTGACCTGGTCGATGCGGCCACGGTTATTCTGGCTGCTCCGACGGTTCTGGTCGGGCCTCATCCGACGGCGGCCCATGCGGCATTTGTGGTCAATGCCCTGAAACCCAAAACCAAATTTGCCGGAATTATCGGTTCGTATGGCTGGGGCAGCAAGCTGGTGGAGACGCTGACTGGCCTGCTGGGTAATCTGAAGGCAGAAATTCTGGAACCGGTGATGGTCAAGGGGCAGCCGAAGCCTGATGATTTCGAGAAGCTTGAGGCCCTGGCTGAAACCATTAAAGCCAAACATCAGGGATTGAATATTCTTTGATAAACAGCATACAACAACACTCTTATGGAGTCGCAGACGGCGACGGAGAAAAGGAAAGGATCAGAGTATGGCAGCGAAACTGGAAGTCTATAAATGTACGTTATGCGGTAATGTGGTGATGGTCATGCACGGCGGCGACGGTCAGCTGGTCTGCTGCGGCCAGCCGATGAAGCTGATGACCGAGAACACCTCTGATGGAGCCAAGGAAAAACATGTTCCGGTGATCGAAAAGATTCAGGGCGGTTACAAAGTCAAGGTGGGTTCGGTGGCTCATCCGATGGAAGAAAAGCATTATATCGAATGGATCGAACTGCTGGCCGACGGCAAGAGTTATGTTCAGTTCCTCAGTCCCGGTCAGGCTCCGGAAGCGACCTTTATGGTGACCGCGGATAAAGTGGTTGCCCGGGAATACTGCAATCTGCACGGTTTCTGGAAGGCCTAAGCCGGCTGCCATACCGTTTGTGTTGCAATTTTGTCATAGTGATTTTGATAGCGAGGAAAGCCGATGCTGAAAAAAAGCATAGAAAAAGCGTTTAATGAACAGATTAATGCCGAGACATACTCAGCGTATCTGTACTGGTCGATGTCGGCCTGGTGTGAGAAGCACAATCTGGCGGGATTCGCCAACTGGATGCGTGTTCAGGCTCAGGAAGAGATGAGTCATGCGATGAAGTTTTATACGCATATTCTGGAACGCGGCGGCGAAGTGAAATTGACAGCGATTGATGGTCCGCAGACCGAGTGGGACGATATTGAAGCTGTGTTTGCCGCGACGCTCAGTCATGAAAACCATGTGACGGAGCGAATCAATGCACTGGTCGATCTGGCTATCAAGGAAAAGGATCACGCCGGCAATCAGTTTCTGCAGTGGTTTGTCAATGAGCAGGTGGAAGAAGAGAAAAATGTCGAGCAGATCCTGGGACAACTGAAGATCATGGGCAAGCAGCCTGGTGCGGCCCTGTATATGCTGGACAAGGAAATGGCGGCCCGTGTTTATACGCCGCCTGCGGCACCTGCGCAATAAGCCCCTGTGTTGTTAGGGGGGGTGTCTGAGGAATGAGCAACCAGGTCTTCTATCGCCGTGCAGTCCATAACGAATAACGTTATTACAAGAACTCAAATGTAAGGAGACAGCGGATGGCTATCACGTTCAATGTCGATGAAATTTTTGAAATGGCAGAGGAAATTGAGCGCAACGGGGCACGTTTTTATCGAGAAGCTGCCAGCAACAGCACGGATGCCGAGACCCGGAGACTGTTTTTGGAAATGGCCGCTATGGAAGACGGGCACGAGAAGATATTCGCCAATATGCGTCGTGAGTTGACAGCGGATATGAAAGAGCCGGTCACATATGATCCGGATAACCAGGTTGCCCGCTATCTTCAGACGATGGCGGATTTCCACGGCATGGAAGGCAAGGCTGCTCCCAATCAGAAATTTACCGGCAAAGAAACGCCCGAAGAGGTGCTGCGATCGGCCCTGCAGGCGGAGAAGAATTCGATTGCTTTTTATGTTGGCATCAAGGATTTTGTGCCGGATAAGAAGGGCAAGGACAAAATTCAGGGCATTATTATCGAAGAAATGATGCATGTATCAACGATTGGCGGCAAGCTGCAAGCCATGAAATAATCGTGGAATGGTCAACGGTGCGTTGCGGAAGGACAGGCAGTGTTTCGGTGCTGATCCTGGCGGGCATCGGCTGCAAGCAGAAAGAATTTCATCAACGATGGGCGTATCTAAAAAAACTTTTTTTCGCAAACAGCCCGCAATGCGGAAGGTTCTGATCGGGCTGACCCCCTGCATTGCAGGCGGGGTGTATTTTTTTGGCTGGCGGTCTCTGGCTGCGGTGCTGTTTTGTTGTGCCGTAGGGCTTTTCTGTGAATGGCTGTTTTGCCGCTGGCGAAAGGAACCGGTCAGTGAAGCGGTGTTTGTGACCGCGGTGCTGTTTGGGCTGGTGATGCCGCCGGGGGTGGGCTGGCATGTGATGGCCGTTGGGATGGTGTTCGCTGTTTTATTTTCCAAAGAGCTGTTTGGGGGTTTTGGCAAGAATATATTTAATCCGGCGATTGCCGGCCGGTGTTTTGTGTATATTTGTTTTCCCATTGCACTGACAGCGACATGGTATCCGCCTGCGGAAGGTCCATGGGGGGCGTTAGGGCGCTGGAGTACCATGACCGATGCCCAGGGTGTCTCGACTCGGACGACAGCAACTCCGCTGGCCCATGCCAAGGCCGGCCGGCTGGAACCGGTTTGGAGCACGGGGCCCGATGTGGTTTCGGTTGTGCCCTGGACTGTGTCCGAGGACCAGCATATCAAGATTTATGTCTGGCAGTATTGGAAGGCTTTATTTTTGGGCGGCATTCCGGGCACCATGGGGGTAACCAGTGCCGGATTGATTCTTGTGGGCGGGATTTATCTGTGGATGACAAAAGTGGCCAGCAGGACGATTATTGCCACGATGATTATTGCGTATCCTTTGCTCAGTGAGATATTTTATCAATTTGGCGTCAAGCCCGTACCGCAGGGGTTCTCGGCCATGCTGGGAGGTGGTTTTTTGCTGGCGGCTTTTTTTATGGCGACCGACCCGGTCAGTTCGCCGCGTAGCGAGCAGGCCAAGGTTGCCTATTGTCTGATTATCTGTATCTGTACGCTGGTTATCCGTAATTTCTCAATCTTCAACGGCGGTCTGATGTTCAGCATCCTGATTGGTAATATGTTTGCTCCGATTCTGGATTATGCGGTCAAGACCTATTGGCCCAAAAAGCCTGTGCCGGCAGCAGTCAAGGGGGGCCAATGAGAGAGTCCCGCTACTATGCTGTGATATATATGTTTGTGCTGACAGCGTTGTGCAGCACGCTATTAATTGGTCTGGCTCGCCTGACGGAGGCAAAGGTTAAATCCAATGAACAGATTGCTTTTGAACGAGCAGCTCTGGCGGTATTTCCAGGGATTCACGTCCGGTCGGATGCTGACGTTCACGCGGTTTTTACTAAAGATTTTGCTGCTCCCAAAAGCCCCGGAGGGGCGTATGAGTATCGCCCGCAGGGGCAGCTTGCCGGGTATGCGCTGCCTTTTGAAGGGCAGGGATTCTGGGCTCCGATTCGCGGCGTAATTGGAATTGGGACAGATTCTCGGACGATCACGGGCATCTGGTTTTATGAACAAGCCGAGACGCCGGGATTGGGTGCCAGGATTGTCGAGCCATTTTTTTATCAGCAATTTGCGGGAAAGCAATTTGCTGATGGGGCCAGGCCGATACGGATTCGGCCTCCGGCGGAAGCGTCGGACAAGGATATTCAGGCGATCACCGGCGCAACCCAAACCTGTATTCGTCTGGAAAAGCTGCTCAACGAAGCGGTAACCCAGTGGCGTCAGAAAAACGAGGCAACGCAGCCATGAACGGACAGACTGCAACCAAAACGACAAATCAAATTATTCTGGATGGGCTGTGGCGCGATAATCCGATCTTTCGCCAGATACTCGGAATCTGCAGCACGCTGGCGGTGACGAATAACGTGACCAATACGGCGGTGATGTGTGTGTCGCTGTCGCTGGTGACAGCGTTAAGTTGTGCGACGGTGTCGGCGCTGAAAGCATGGACGCCCAGGACGGTGCGGATGATGGTGCAGGTGCTGATTATCGCGTTTTATGTGATTATTGTGGATATTCTGCTGCGGGCGTATTGGCCGGATATGAGCCGTAATCTTGGGCCGTATGTGGGGTTGATTATCACCAACTGTATTGTCATGGGACGCTGTGAGGCGTTTGCCCAGTCAAATCGTCCGTGGCCGTCGTTTCTGGATGGTCTGTTCAGCGGACTGGGGTATTCGCTGATTCTGCTGGTAATTGCGGCGATTCGGGAAGTGATGGGGATGGGGACGCTGGCGGGGTATCCGCTGCCGTATTTTTCAACGCAGTGGGATAAATGGGTGATTATGGTAATGCCGCCGGGTGCGTTTTTTGTGCTGGCCTGCCTGCTGTGGGTGTGTCGATCGATTGGAATCAGGAGGAAAAAGGCATGATCTTGATGGCAGTAGAGACAAGCCATATCGGAGCTGAAGTCTGGATGGCGGTGGTAACCTGTTTTGCGGCCATCTTTACGCAAAATATTCTGTTGAGTTATTTTCTGGGAATGTGTTCGTTCATCTCGGTATCCAGGGAAGTCAAGACAGCCGTTGGACTGGGGGCGGCGGTGGTGTTTGTGATGACGGCCACGACCATTTTGAACTGGATGGCCTATTGGTGGGTGCTGGTGCCGCTGAATCTGGAATTTTACAAGTATATCCTGTTCATCATCATCATAGCGGCATTTGTCCAGCTGATAGAGATGGTGATTGACCGTTATAGTCCTGCCCTGTATCAGAGTCTTGGGATTTTTTTGCCGCTGATTACAGTTAATTGTGCCATTTTGGGGGCGGTGTTGTGGATGGTGATTCGGAAGTATTCGCTGATCGTGACGGTAGGGTTTGGTTTTGGCAGCGGGGTGGGCTGGATGATGGCGATTGTGGCGATGGCGGGGATTCGGCAGCGGATTGATGAGTCGAAGATTCCCGCCGGGCTGCGCGGGCCGGGGATTACACTGATTATTGCGGGCATTATGGCACTGGCATTCGTGGGCTTTACAGGGGTACTGCAATAAATGATGGAATTTATCTTTTCAGTATTGCTTCTGAGCGGGATCGCGGCGGGGCTGGCGATGATTCTGGTAATCAGCGAAAAGGTGATCCAGAATTACGGCCCCTGCAAAATTACGCTAAATCGGGGCAAAAAGGAATTGACTGTAGAAGGAGGCAAGCCGCTGCTGACAACGCTTAAAGAGCAGAAAATCTTTTTGCCGAGTGCCTGCGGCGGACGCGGGACTTGTGGGGTTTGCAAGTGCAAGGTACTGGAAGGGGGCGGGCCGCTGTTACCGACGGAAACGCCTTATATCGGCGAGAAAGAACGAAAGGAAGGCGTTCGCCTGGCTTGCCAGGTGAAGGTGCGAAACGATATGGCAATCGAAATTCCGGCGTTTCTGTTTGCCATTCAGCAGTATCAGGCGAAACTGGCGGCAGTGGAGGATTTGACCTATGATATGAAGCGTTTCCGCTTTGAACTGCTTGGGCCGGATACGATGGATTTTATCGCCGGGCAGTATGTGCAGATTACCTGTCCTGCCTACAAGAGCGGGGTTGACGAAGTGAGCCGAGCGTATTCGATTGCGTCGGATCCGAAGGACAATCATTTTGTGGAGTTGATTGTGCGTCGGGTGCCCAACGGAATTTGCACGACATGGCTGTTTGATTATTTGAAAGTGGGGCAGCCGGTTCAGTTGACCGGGCCGTATGGTGAGTTCCGAATGAGCGATACGCAGGCGCCGATGATTTTTATTGCCGGCGGAAGCGGGATGGCTCCGTTTGTGTCGATTCTGCATCAGATGCGGCATACCGGATCGACGCGGAAGGCAGATTTTTACTTTGGCGGCAATTCGGTCAGGGATTTATGTCTTCAACAACAGATGGCCGAATTTGAAAAAATGATTCCATCCTTTACCTTTGTTCCTGTCGTGGCGCGTCCCCAGCCGGAGGATCACTGGGTCGGCCAGACCGGACTCGTTACGGAAGCGGTTCAGCGTCAGTATTCGGATTTGAGCGGGCACGAAGGGTATCTTTGCGGCAGTCCGGGCATGATTGATGCGTCAATCAAGGTTCTTGTTGGGCTGGGAATGCCGCAGGACAAGGTGTATTATGACAAATTTGCATAAGGTGCGAATATGAAACAGTCACCGCAGGATAAAAATCTGGAAGGAATGCTGCGTTCGGGCCGTCTGGTTGCCGGCGGTTTTCTGGGGACGGATCCAAGACACCTTGAGGATATTATTGCCGAGGATGCGGCTGTCCTTCAGCGGCTGGGGTATGATGCTTCGCAAGTGGCGGCCAGGATGCAGGATTTGCGGGATTTGGCCCGTCCGGGGCTGGGTACGTGGATTCAGGTTGATGATGTGCTGGAGGTCAAAAGCGAGGATTATAAAGGGGTGATTGTCTGTCCCTGGCCGCACGAAGGCCGGTACGAAAAACGGATAACGACTGCTCACCGGCTGGATACCGGACAATCCATCAGCTGGTCGGATCTGAATATTCATTTTATTCGGGATCACGGCTTTTTTGAGGGCCGGGGTGCGTTTTTCCGAATTGAGCCGGAGGAGCTGATTAATGTGATTTTCCATCGGTAAATCGCTTGACCCTCTGCCAGTTCCCCGGTAATAATAGCGTTGGAAGAAGTGACAAACTTGAACCTTATAAAATGATCAGGAGTAAGCCATGAAAAAGTACAAATGCATGCTGTGCGGCTACATCTATGACCCCGCCAAAGGCGATCCGGATAACGGTGTGGATCCCGGAACCGCTTTCGAAGACCTTCCGGATGGCTGGGTGTGTCCGGATTGCGGTGCCGGCAAAGAAGAATTTGAGGCAATGTAAACGGGTTGATAACCCTCGGTTTGTTCCGAGGGTTTTTTTATGGGCAGGTTTATGAAACGAGTTGAAGCGACTGCGGACAAGCAGGATATTTTGTGTGCTGAAACGCCAGCCGGGCCGGTGTCTTTGGTGGTGTTTGGGGCCAGCGGTGATCTGGCATGCCGGAAACTCTATCCAAGCCTGTATGAACTGTATCGGCGGGAACTGATGCCCTCGGGGTTTTATGTGGTGGGCTGCGGTCGAAGTGATCTGTCGGATGACCGTTTTCGAGATATGGTGGAAGAATCGCTCGAAAATGCGGGAATCGACACGATTCAGAATTCTCACGACTTTCTTGGTCGGTTTTATTACGAATCCGGCCACTATGATGATTCTGCATTTTATGCTCGGATTCGTGAAAAATGTATCGAGCTGGATAATCACTATAATCTGGATGGATGTCGGATATTTTACCTGTCCCTGCCGCCGTTTCTTTATACGACGGTGACGCAAAAACTCCGAGAAGTGCATTTGGCTTGTCCTGCGGCCACGGGGCGTATGCAGGCGGTTCGATTGATTGTGGAAAAACCGTTCGGAAATGATTTGCGTACGGCCAAAGAACTGGATGATCATTTGCACCGGTGTTTTGATGAGTCGCAGATTTATCGTATTGACCATTATCTGGGCAAGGAAACGATTCAGAATCTGATGGTGTTTCGGTTTGCCAACAGCATTTTTGAGCCGCTATGGAATCGCAATTTTATCGACCACGTGCAAATTACAATTGCTGAAAGTGTCGGTGTTGAGCACCGAGCGGGTTATTATGACCAAAGTGGAGCGATGCGGGATATGTTCCAGAACCACCTGCTGCAGATGGTGGCACTGGTGGCGATGGAGCCGCCGGCGGCATTTGAAGCCGACGCGGTGCGGGATGAAAAGGCCAAGCTGCTAAGAAGTATTCGGCCATTTACGCCGGAGCGGATTCCGCAAGAGATTGTGGCCGGACAATATGGCCCGGGGACGGCTGGCGGACAGCGTTATCCCGGATATCGCGAAGAAGCAGGTGTAAATCCTTCTTCCCAGACCGAGACCTTTGTTGCCGCAAAGCTGACCGTGGATAACTGGCGATGGAAAGATGTACCGTTTTATCTTCGCACAGGCAAGCGGCTGGCGAGGAAACTGACAGAAATTGTCATTGGATTTAAGCCTATTCCGCATTCGATGTTTGCCAATGCCGGGCTGGAGGAGTTTGAGCCGAACCGGCTGCGTTTCCAGATTCAGCCGGATGAGGGGATTTATCTGAGTTTGCAGGCCAAGCGGCCCGGGTCCAAACTCTGTATGAGCGGGCTAAAATTGGCAGTGGATTACCAGAAACTGTTTGAGATGAAAATGCCGGAGGCCTATCAACGGCTGCTTTTGGATTGTATGACGGGCGACCAGATGCTGTTTACTCGGCAGGATAGTATTATGCTGTCCTGGCAGCTGATTCAGCCCATATTTGATTATTGGGCAGAACATCACAAGCATTTGTGTATTTATCCGGCGGGGGCTTCGTCTATTTCACCGGCGGAGGAGATGATGGAAAAGGAAGGCAGGGCCTGGACGAAATTGTAAGTTTTGAGAAGTTCTTTTTATCACAAAAAGTCTTAAAAGAGTATCTGTGTCCATATTATATTGTTCTGTATTTAGCACGCCAAAAGGATTTATTTTTTTGTTAAAATTATTGTGAAAATCAAAGCAATAAAACTTGCTTTTATAAACAATAACTCTATAATTACTTCAAGAATGTTCTTTATTGTTCTTTTTATGTGAAAAAGACACCCAAAAACAGCCAGATGAGAGATTAATTGGGCAGGGCCTGACTATGGTAATGAATAGAAAATGTATCATTCGGCTTTCGCGGTACAAGAATGCACTGAAACGACTGAAGTCGTTGGGGTTTGTAAAGGTCTTTTCGGGCAATCTTGCCGATGCGGCAGGGGTGACCTCCTCCCAGGTTCGCAAGGATTTTTCCCTATTTGGGATAACCGGCAATCGGCGTGGCGGCTACCGCGTGGACGAATTGATTGAGCGAATCAGCCATATTCTGGGTAAAAACGAGCTGCAGAAGGTGGTCATTGTCGGCATGGGTAACATTGGCAAGGCGCTGATGCGATACCGCGGGTTCGAGGCCGGCGGGATTAAGGTTCTGGCGGGGTTTGATATTGATCCGGCCAAGTACAATAAGCTGGCGGAAGTCCCGATATTGCCGCTGGAAGATTTCCGTGAATTTGTTCAGTCGCATGGGGTGAAAATTGCGATTTTGGCAGTTCCGGATGTATCGGCTCATCATGTATCGGAATTGATGATATCGGCGGGGATCAAGGGCATTCTCAACTTTGCCCCGATTCAGCTTCGTGGCGCTGATGATGTGGTTGTCAGCAGTATTAATCTTGAAGTCGAGCTGGAAAATCTGATTTATTTTGTGAATGCGGGTGCAAAAGCGGAACCTGAAATCGAGGCATGAAAATCCATCGGTTGAAAACCCGAATTCTGCTGGCTTTTTTGGCGATTATCTTTGTGCTCGGAGTCAGCATATTCGCCCTGGGCTTTTACGTGATTAAAGAGGATATTTATGCACGTGCCAAGCGACAGGTAGGACATTATCTTGACAGTGCGCGGACGGTTTACAGTTCGGAAATCGAGCGTATCGGCAATGCACTGGAATTGGTTGATTTGAACAGTGACCTGACGGTTTTGCAGCAGAAGATTGGGCTTGATTATTTGTATCGGGTGGATGTGGAGGAGGCTAAAACAGGTCCCAGTGAAATTGTCCGTGCCTGTGTGGAACAGGGCAAGGCGATTGGCGGGACGCGGATTGCCCGATGGAATGAAGTCGCTCAGATGCGTCCGGAAATTCAGACGCGGTGTCGGATTGCGATTCAGGAAACCGCGAAAGCCCGCCCCAGCAGTATGAAAGAGCTGGATTCGGCGCTGGTTAAGGAATACGCAGTGCCGCTGCTCAACGCCAGCGGCGGGATGGTTGGTGTGGTCTATGGAGGACGTGTGGCCAATCAGGATTATTACCTGGTGGATCGCATCCGCAACCTGGTTTTTGGTCAGGAGATGTATGACAAATGGCCGGTTGGTACCGTGACGGTTTTTCTGGATGATGTGCGGATTGCGACCAATGTCGTGGATGAACGCGGCCAGCGTGCGATTGGCACGCGGGTCAGTCACGAGGTGTACCGGCAGGTGGTTGAGAATGGCGTTCAGTGGCATGACCGGGCGTTTGTGGTCAATCACTGGTATATGACTGCCTATGAGCCGATTCGCAATATTCAGGGGACGATTATCGGCATCCTGTATGTGGGTATTCTGGAGGCGCCGTTTAATGCGATGGCGGCACGAGCGCTGGCCGCCTTTCTGGCAGTGATTCTGCTGACGTGCTTGTCGGCCATGGCCTTTGCGGTGTGGATTGCAGATTCGGTCAGTCGGCCGCTGACGCATCTGCGGGATGCGACCCGTAAGCTGGCTCATGGCGAGCTGGGCCATGAAGTGGAATTTCAGGGAACGATTCAAGAGCTTAACGAACTGGCGGTATCGTTTAACGAAATGAGCCTGAAGCTCCAGGAGCGTGAGCGAAGCCTGAAGATTACCAACGACAAACTGGAAGAATTGAATAAGAGTTATCTGGATTTGCTTGGATTTGTGGCCCATGAATTAAAAGGCATTTTGTCCTCGGCGATGATGAATGCCTATTCGATTCGGGATGGCTTTTTGGGCATGATTAATTTTAAGCAGAAACGAGCCGTGGATTCGATCTGCCGCAACTTGGATTATCTGGCAGCAACGGTTAAGAAATTTCTGAATCTGAGCCGAATTGAACGCGGTAACCTGGAAATCAACCGGACCGAGTTTAGTTTGTGGAAGGATGTTTTTGAGCCGGCGATTCAGACCTTCGCCAAGCAGATTTCTGACCGCGGGATGACGCTGATCAATCAGATGGATCCGGCTATCCGGGTGAATGCCGACCAGGACTTGCTTCAGATTGTGGCGAATAACCTGATTAACAATGCGGCCAAGTACGGGATTGACCAGGGACAAATTATTCTGACAGCCCGGCAGGATGAAAAATACGTGACCGTCGATGTTTACAATGACGGTCGTCCGATTACCGCCGAGCAGGCATCCATGCTGTTCAAGAAATTTTCACGGCTGGATGTGCCGGAAAAGAAGCTCGTTAAAGGCACTGGGCTGGGGCTTTATATCACCCGGCAGATTATCGAAAGCCACGGCGGGACGATTCAAGTGAAACCGAAAGAACATGGGAATTCTTTTATTTTTACTATAGAAAGGGGATAAATCGTGGTAACGCCAATGGATATTATCAAGCGTAAACGCGCTGAGGCGGTGGCTCGGATTATCAGCAAAGGGTATCTGTCCACCAAGCGGGTGTATGTCGGGATGGCGACCTGTGAGATTGCGGCCGGATCCAAAGAGGTGATGGACGTCTTTCGTCAGGCTATCGCCAATGGCCTGACCGATGTATATCTGAGTCAGAAAGGCTGTGCCGGCCGGTGTAATCTGGAACCGACGGTGGAAGTGGTTGAAGAAGGCAAGATTCCGTACAAATACGGCAAAGTCACACCACAGCGGGCCAAGGACATCATCGAAAAGCATCTGAAAAAAGGGGAAGTGATCCGGGAGTGGCTGATTTAAGCCGATTGCTCAGAACATGTCTTCAAGGCGAAATTAAGGATGGGGCCGGCCGGAATGCGATGCGGGGGAGCCGGAACGGTCCTGGCGAATGAGAATAAGAAAGGAAAACAACTGTGCCCAAGATTCAGTTTAAGATTACACTGTGCGACGCGCCGAGCTGCATCCAAAAGCAGTCCAAGCAGATTCGTCAGGCGCTGGATAGAGAGCTGGAAAAGCAAGGTCTCAAAGACAAAGTCAGCATCCATTTAAGCGGCTGTCTTGGCATGTGTGCCAAAGGCCCCATTATGATTGTCAACCCGGGGTATGTGATGTATGGCCATGTGACCGAAGGTGATGTCGCGGAAATCGTCGAATCGCACCTGAAGCATAATAAACCGGTGGCTCGTCTGGTCATCGGGGAAGACCATCTGTACAACCGCTTTTTCCGCATCTTCGGTGATGTGGATTTCTTCGGCAAGCAAATGCGTATTGCGCTTCGCAACTGCGGTATTATTGACCCTGAAAATATCGATGACTACCTGTCGCTTCGCGGGTATGAAGCACTGGCCAAAGCGTTGACAGAGATGACGCCTGAACAAGTTATCGCTGAAGTCAAGAAAAGCGGTCTCCGGGGACGCGGCGGTGCTGGTTTCCCGACCGGGATGAAGTGGGAATTTACCGCCAAACAGCCTGGCCCTGAAAAATATGTCATCTGTAACGCTGACGAAGGTGACCCGGGGGCGTTTATGGATCGCAGTGCCATTGAAGGCGATCCCCATACAGTGATTGAGGGAATGGTCATCGGGGGATATGCGATTGGTTCCAGCAAGGGGATTGTTTATATTCGTGCCGAATACCCGCTGGCCATCAAACGTCTTGAGAAGGCGATTGCCGCAGCCAGAGAAAACGGTTTCCTTGGCGCCAATATTTTAGGCTCTAATTTCTCTTTTGATATAGAAATCCGTCTGGGGGCCGGCGCCTTTGTCTGCGGAGAAGAGACGGCATTGATTCATTCGATTGAGGGATCGCGTGGTATGCCGCGACCTCGTCCTCCGTTCCCGTCGGTCAGCGGTCTGTTCGGCAAGCCTACCCTGATTAATAACGTGGAGACCTGGGCGAATATTCCGGTGATTCTGCTGGATGGCGGTGCCTGGTTTTCGGGCATTGGAACAGCTACCAGCAAGGGGACCAAGGTGTTTGCTCTGGCCGGCAAGGTTCGCAATACCGGACTTGTGGAAGTGCCGATGGGCACAACCCTGCGTGAAATTGTATTCGATATAGGCGGCGGTATTCCGAATAATCGGAAATTTAAAGCCATTCAGACCGGCGGTCCCTCTGGCGGGTGTCTGCCGGAGCAGTACCTGGATACGCCCATTGATTATGAATCGCTGGCCAAGGCTGGTTCGATTATGGGGTCCGGCGGCATGATTGTGATCGATGAAGATTCCTGCATGGTTAATATCGCCAAGTTTTTCATTGAATTCACCCAAGATGAGTCCTGCGGCAAATGTACTCCCTGCCGTGAAGGAACTAAGCGGATGCTGGAGATTCTGACCCGCATCACCGAAGGCAAAGGCCAGCCCGGCGACATTGAAAAGCTGGAACGTCTGGGGACGATGATTAAAAAATCCTCATTGTGCGGTCTGGGACAGTCCGCTCCCAATCCGGTTCTCAGTACCATCAAGAATTTCCGTGAGGAATACGAAGAGCATATTCATCACAAGAAATGCCGTGCTGGTGTCTGTTCAGCCCTGCTCAGTTACACCATCAATGACAAGTGTGTCGGCTGCGGTGCCTGCAAACGGGTTTGTCCGGTTGACGCCATCGAAGGAACACGCAAAGAAAAGCATCGGATTGATCAGAACAAGTGTATCAAGTGCGGTCAGTGTTATCAAACCTGTAAGTTCAGCGCGATCACACGTGCCTAAAAGGATTATAAGCTATGGAAAAATTGATTACGATTTATATTAACGGCAGAGAATATAAGGTTGAGCCGAATCAGACGATTATGCAAGCAGCGGACAAGCTGGGATTTCATATCCCGCGGCTGTGTTATCACCCCAAACTGTCGATTGAGGGGGCCTGTCGAGTCTGTATTGTCGAGGTGGAAGGTGCCAAGAGTTTTGTGGCATCGTGTGCCTATCCGGTTAATGATGGGATGAAGATTCACACCAATACGCAGGAACTGCGTCGGGCCCGTCGCGACATTGTGGAACTGCTGGTGGACAACCACCCGATGGATTGCCACACCTGCGAACGTGACGGCAACTGTGAACTGCAGCGGCTGGCCGCGTCCATGGGCATTCGTGCCCGGCATTTTGAGGGAGAACGCAAGCAGTATGGCGTGGATGTCTCCGGCCAGGCGGTGATTCGCAATCCCGATAAATGCATTCTGTGCGGACGCTGTGTGCGTATGTGTTCGGAAGTGCAGCAGGTTCACAACCTGACCCAGGCTCATCGCGGCTTCAATACGGTGGTTATGCCGGCGTACAATATGCCGATGGCCGAAAGCGTCTGTACTGCCTGCGGTCAGTGCATCAATGTCTGTCCGACCGCTGCGTTTCTCGAAAAGAACTATACACAGGAATTGTTCGAAAAACTGAATGATCCGAATCTGATTAAGGTGGCACAGTTTGCTCCGTCGGTACGTGCGGCAATTGGTGAAGCGTTTGGTATTGAGCCGGGGGCCAACATGGAAGGTCAGCTCGTTGCGGCGCTTCGCAAACTGGGTTTTGATTATGTATTCGATACTCAGTTCTCTGCCGACCTGACCATTATGGAAGAGGCCACGGAGTTCCTGGAACGGGTCCAGAACAAAGGCAAGCTGCCGATGATTACCTCCTGCTCCAGTGCCTGGATGAAATGTCTTGAGCAGTTTTACCCGGACCTGATTGACAATGTATCCACATGTAAGTCGCCGATGTCGATGCAGAGTGCCATCACCAAGACCTATTTTGCTCAGAAACTCGGTGTGGATCCCAAGAAAATTCTCAGCGTTGCGGCTATGTGCTGCACAGCCAAGAAATACGAAGCGGCCCGTCCGGAACTGGAAGTCAATGGTCTGCGGGCCACGGATATTGTCGTGACCACCCGTGAAATTGCCTGGATGATTAAATCTGCGGGTATTGATTTCCTGAATCTCAAACCCGAAGAGCAAGACCATCCTCTGGGGATGTCCAGCGGTGCCGGGGTGATTTTCGGTACCACCGGCGGTGTGATGGAAGCTGCTATTCGTACGGCCTATGAACTTTATACCGGCCAGACCCTGGTTGATATAGAAGTGGATGCTATTCGTGGTCTTAAGGGTATCAAGGAAGGCAAACTGGTCATGGATGGTCAGGAAATCCGTGTTGCGGTGGCTCACGGTCTGGGCAATGCCTGCAAGCTGCTCGATGTGGTTCGCAAAGATCCCGGCCGATACCATTTCATAGAAATCATGGGTTGTCCTGGCGGTTGCGTTGGCGGCGGCGGTCAGCCCTATGCCGGCGCCAATTCGATTCCGCTGGATGAGGAAGCCCTTCAAAAACGGGCTCAGGCATTGTATGATGAAGACCGGTCCAAGACGATTCGTCGCAGCCACGATAATCCCGATGTTCAGAAACTATATAAGGAATTCCTGCAGCGGCCGGGCAGCCATATTGCTCATGAACTGTTGCACACACACTATAAACAGAAATTCCCGAAAGGGATTATCCCAAAAGATGCCCTCAAGTAAGATGGAGTATTACAATGCCAGAGATTACAAAGGAAAAAATGGATGAACTGAAGGCGTTTATCGCCGATTGTTTACAAAAAGAATATCCGGATTCTTATCTGATTGCGGTTCTTCATAAGGTTCAGGGATTGTTTGGATACCTGCCTCGTGAAGTTATGGATCAGGTGGCGGATTTAATGCAGATTCCCACGGCCCATATTTGGGGTGTGGCGACCTTCTATCATTATTTCAATCTGAAACCCATCGGCAAGCATACCATCAGTGTGTGTCTTGGTACCGCCTGTTATGTCAAAGGTGCTGCTGAAGTCCTGGAGGCCATCAAGCGAGAACTCGGAATCCAGGTCGGCCAGACTACCGAAGACATGCTGTTTACCCTGCAGGAAGCCCGTTGTCTGGGGGCCTGCGGGATTGCTCCGGTGATTATGATTGACGACAAGATTTATGGTGAATTAGACGCTAAAAAGGTTGTTGCCGTGATTAATCAGTACCGTAAAGGTGCACAGGTGGCATAAAAATCAGTTTTTTGTTCCGGAAGTTGCATTCTTTGTGAAAAATGACTTGAATTTCCGGGGCAAAAGAACAAAATAGAGATAAAATAAGTCCCAAGGCGATCTGTGAATCAAATGCCCGGGATCACAAAAAGAACAAAGATACAGGAGTACCGAGATGGCGAAGAAGATTTTGGTAATCGATGACGATCCGGATTTTGTGGAATCTGTAGTCAATCTGCTGGAAGCCAAGGGCTATCAGGTCGCCTCGGCTGCCAATGGTAAGGAAGGCGTGGCCAAGGCGACAGCCGACAAGCCCAATCTGATTTTGTTGGATGTAATGATGAACACCAAGGATGAAGGCTTTAATGTAGCCCGTCAATTGCAGCAGTTGCCGGAAGTGAAGGGGACACCGGTTATTATGGTCACAGGTGTTCGTAAAGAAATGAATTTGCCCTTTGGATTTGAGCCGGATGAAACCTGGCTGCCGGTTAAGCAAATCCTTGAAAAGCCAGTCAAGCCTGAGATGCTGATGAAGGCCGTTACCGACGCGATTGGATAAGTGATTATTGGATCCTGATTTAAAAGACAGCGAAGACGCTTTTCGCTGTCTTTTTTTATGGTTATCCGAGGGCGACATCCAGCGACATCATAATGGCAAACCCCAGCATGACTCCCATGGTAGCCAGGTCGGTGTTACCCTCGCGTTGAGATTCTGGGATAACTTCCTCGACAACGACGTAAATCATTGCACCGGCCGCAAAAGCCAGGGCATAGGGAAGCAGGGGCGCAACCAAGGTGACGGCTAAGGCCCCTAATACCCCGGCGGCTGGTTCGACCATGCCGGAAAGCTGGCCATACCAAAAGCTCTTGGTTCTGCTAAGACCCTCTCGCCGCAATGGGACGGCAACCGCCACACCTTCGGGGAAGTTCTGCAGGCCTATACCCATCGCCAGGGCACAGGCGGCGGTAAAACTGGCTTCGGTGAGGCCGTATTTTAAGGCTCCGAAGGCGACGCCGACGGCCAGACCTTCTGGGATATTATGGATTGTAATAGCAAGCACCAGCAGAACACTGCGCCGCCAGTGGGTGTGGATGCCTTCTGCCTGATCAGTTGGATAGCCCAGATGCAAATGCGGCATAACAAAATCGACCAGACGGAGAAACGCTCCACCCAGTAAAAAGCCAATTACGGCCGGTATCCAGGCGATTTGCCCCTGATTTTGGGCCATTTCAATGGCGGGTGCCAGCAGGGACCAGAAGCTGGCGGCAATCATGACGCCGCCGGCAAAGGCCAGCATGAAATCGAGAAATTTCCGGTTGATGGTTTTAAAGAAAAACACCATGGCGGCCCCGGCTGCGGTCAAACCCCATGTAAAGAGGGTGGCAATAAAGGCCTGTGTAACCGGACTTAGATTTTCAAGCTGCTCCAGCATAGGGATATCCTTGTAGCACAATTGCTGGAATTATAGATTTACAGCAGCGAACGGACAAGCAAAAAAGCCAGCAAAATGGCTGACAGGCTGGCTGTCAGAGTCATGGGTTTGGGGCGTTCTTTCAGGGCGACCAGTCCAAGCAGGACGATAATCGGCAAATGCAGCATGACCAGAGATTTGACGTTTACCACGGCGCCGGCAATCGTTTTGGAGTACTGGACGGCATATTGCTGGGTCAGGAAGGCTCCGGTTGCAGCCAGGCCGTATAACAGCAGGGGGACGGCCGTTCGCACCGTGAGCGTTTGAAATGCCTTGACGCGGAAGGTTTCGCCGGTCATCAGGAGGGTGCTGAATAAATTCCAGCAGGCCGTATATGCCAGGGCGCCCTGGGCGATACGATTGATTGCCACGCGGTCGAGGATGGTGGAGATGCCGAAAAGAACCGCCGCGGCCAGCGACAAAAGCGTATAAATGGATTTGCCGGCGGAGGATTTATCCCGGTTGGCAGCATAGAGTGTCCAGCCCACAGCGGCCATACTCAGCAGCATGTACAGAACAGATTCGTTTTTCGGTGTCTCATGCCAGCCCAACCACAGGGTCAGCAGAGAAAAAACAGGCACTGCTGCCTGCATGGGCATGACAATCGTGAGATTGCCAAATTGAATGGCTTCGGTAATCCAGATACTGCCGGCAAACGTAATCAGGGCTGTAGTCAGAATGACCAGCCAGAACATGCCATCCAGCGGGAAACCCACCCCGCAAATAAACAGCATCGGCAGCAGGATAACCGCACTGACGATACGTGAGGCCAGCACCACAAGGCGGGAGTGAATGCCGGTGCACAGCTTGCGAATAATCAGTACCTTGGCCACTTCGCACAGCATTGCTGACAGACTAAATACAATCCAGAGGGGCATGGGCGGGCTTAACGTCCTTTCCGTAATTCAGACTGGGATTGGGCATGACGAATGCGGGCCAGCAGTTTGTGCAGATTTTTGCTGCTCAGGTAATTGGCCAGCATTTTGGCATTTCGGCGGTCATGGTATTGCAGCAGGGCAAGCTGAAGTTTTTTCTCGCCCTGGCCGCGCGGGATGTGGATGGTCTTTTTTCGTGGCGACAGGCCTGAGACATACATCGCCGCTGACATCGTCAGGGGGACGGGCACAAAGTCCTGCACCTGACGCAGCCGCCAGTTGCGATTGACCAGGTATTCGGTCAATTGAATTGCATCGTCGGGTGAACAGCCGGGATGAGAACCGATAAAATAAGGAACCAGATACTGGTTCTGGCCGGCTTTGTGAGACATCTGTGTAAATTTGTCTTCAAACTGTTCGAACACCTCAAAGGAGGGTTTTCCCATCAATTCCAAAACATGCGGACAGTAATGTTCCGGGGCGACTTTCAGATGTCCTCCGGTAAAATGGCGTGCCAGCAGCTGCATATAGTCGGGGGACTGGAGTGCCAAATCATGCCGGATGCCGGATGCGACATAGGTGCGGAGTTTTTGTTTTTTTCCTCCCTGCCAGCTCAGAACCGCGTCCATGAGTTTCAGGATTTGACTGTGATTGGCCTTCAAGTTGGAGCACAAGGAAGGAAACAGGCAGCTTGTGCGTATGCAGGGACTTGTTTTGGTACACGTCATGCCATACATGTTGGCCGTAGGGCCGCCGATATCGGTAATGGTGCCGCCGAAGCCTCGCTGATGGATTAACAGGTCTGCTTCGGCAAGAATTGATTCAATTGAACGGCTGCGGATGGTTTTGCCCTGATGGAAAAAAATCGAACAGAAATTGCACCCGCCGAAGCAGCCGCGGTGGGTGGTGATGCTGAATTCCACCGGTTTAATGGCTGGCACGCCGCCCTGGGAGATATACATCGGATGGCACTGTCGCGTGAACGGCAGGGCATAAAGGGCATCCAGTTCGTCTGATTCCAGCGGCTGGGCAGGGGGATTGACCACGATCACACCCGCCCCCTGATCTTGAATCATAGGCTTATCGCCGGGATGAGCGTGTTTCTGATAAGTCAGTTGTGCGTCCATAAACAGGCTGCGATCCTGTTCTATTTGTTCCAGTGAGGGCAGCCGTATCCCATCGGCAGGGATTGGAATGTCTCGGACGATGCGGTACGCAATCCCGGGAATATCGGTCATGTCTGCGATGGTTTTCCCCGTGTTCAGGCGTCGAGCAATTTCAGCAATGGCTCGTTCGCCCATGCCGTGGACAAGGATGTCGGCTTTGGCATCGATGAGGATTGAGCGTTTGATTTTGTCTTCAATGAAATCGTAATGGACCAGCCGCCGAAGGCTGGCTTCCAGACCACCCAGAATGATGGGAATCTGTTTGAAGGCTTCTCTGGCGCGTGCTGAATAGACCAGCAGCGGACGGTCTGGCCGCAAACCGAGTCTGCCGCCGGGGCTGTACACGTCCTCGGTCCGACGGTGCCCCATCGAGGCATAGTTATTTAGTCGAGAATCAATACAGCCGGAGGTAATGCCCCAAAACAGACGGGGCGGGCCGAAAATCCGGAAGCTGTCGGCCGTTCGCCAATCCGGCTGAGCAAGAATGGCGACACGATACCCCTGTTTTTGCAGATATCGCCCAATCAGAGCGACTCCAAACGAGGGGTGATCGACATAGGCATCGCCCGTAATCAGGATAATATCCGGCCGATCCCAACCGAGGGATTGCATCTCTGCCTGTGTTGCAGGGAGAGGCATTATGGTACTATTCTTATGATTCTGAGACATTTCAGAGTATTTTTATCCAGAGACGATAACTGGTTGACAAACAAATCATTATACTTTATCATCTGGCTTTCGTCGATAGCAGTGGGCAGGAATTTGGGGATTGACTCTAACGGCGAATCGGGCCCGTAGCTCAGCGGTAGAGCAGGGGACTCATAATCCCTTGGTCCAAGGTTCGAATCCTTGCGGGCCCAGTTTTAAACCCCTTTAATAAAAAGCACTTACAAATCATACTGTTTTTATCCAGTTTCCTTTTTTGCATTTTTTCGTCTGGTTTTCCGTCCCGATATGGTCGGTAAAGATTGACTGTTTATTAGCCGCCTTGTAATCTGTTCAAGAGCCTGGGGGTCGTACTCTGCAATTAGGGTCCTATTGCCATGACCAGTCTGTAACTGGAGAGTATGCGTCAGAAGGTTTCTTGTCCAGTCGATTATGGCTGAATAACAGCAGTTTAGTTTAAGTCGGGGGTTTGTTTGGGAAAGAAGATTATTGCCTGCAGGCCTGGGGTGGATTCAGGTCGCAAGTCAACCAGTTGGTTGCAATGGCCGCAAGGTCATTCATATCAACACGGCAATCACCGTTGGTGTCGCCGGAAATCGGTGCGGTACAATTTGCAATTGAGGCTCCTTCCAGTTGAACCGCAAAAATGGCACTTTTGCCGGATCGGTCATCTTCGTAAGCCACTAACAGACCATCAATTGCAGGGTATGTCTGATTGTTTTTGTCGCTGGTAATCTGAAATTCCTGCCTGGTAATGAGGTTAAAGCCGTAAATATCCCAATTGCCGTTGCGATTGTCCTGCCAAACCACCAAGTGGCCGCTGAGGGCAGCATTAATTTGTGCTCCAGGGGCATCGCAGATCAAAAACTCAACAGGGTGGGCTGGATTTGAAATATCCGCCCCGTACAGATCAATATCCCCACTGCCAAAATCTTCCTGCCAGATAACATATTTCCCGTGGGTAACCGGTCCTGTTTGATCGATGGTCAATGAAGAGATGGAAAATGATTCCGGCGCATCTCGCCGCCACACGTCAGCAGCAGCAATGTCGTTATCACCCCAGTAATTATCCTGCCAGACAATCATACTGCGATAGACATCCGGATACTGCTGGTCGCCAGTAAAGGCCGCCACCGTGTACCTCAATGGATTGGTTGGATCGGTAATATCTGCTGCGTAGATGTCCCAATCCAGAACATGTGTGTCCGGGTCGGCGATCTGATGCTGCCAGACAACGGTATTGCCGTGAATACGGGGAAACGATTGGTTATTCAAATAGGGAGTCAGGGAATAGGTGGTGATATGCTGCGTGTCGGAAAAATCCGATATCCAGATATCCGTGTCCCCATAGAAATCATCTTCCCATACGGCACGTGTTCCCCACAGCGAAGGATGGGTCTGATTGGCTTCGAATGCCGCGATCCCAATGCGTTGCGAAGGGGCATGGATTACGTCAACACCGTAAATGTCCCAATCCCATTGGCCATTGTATTCAATATACTCCTGCCAGACAATGACACCATTGGAAACCGCAGGCGATTGCTGGATATACGATGACGGCGATACCACAAAGGGAGTTTGTCCACACACGATTGATGACCAGGCCAATACCCCGGCCCAGATTGCAGCATTCATCACCCTTGTCATGCTGTGCTCTCCATTATTCAGAACTATTTTGGTTGTAAGAATTACTGCGGTTTCCTGGCATTTTCCAGTTTAGCCGCCAGGTCTGCCAGTTTACCTGCCGCATCCGCATTGGCTGGATTTTTCGCTGCCTCGCTTAGAGGCCCAGCGGCTTTTTCCAACTCATTGAGCCCAAGATACTGATAGCCCAGCAGAAGCTGGTAGTCTGAACTGAACGGTTCACTGGCGATTGCTTTTTCCAGGGCAGCGATCTGGGCTTTCAGGACAGCCTCATCCCGATATAGACCGCGAGGATAATAAATGGTTGGTTCACTGGCAGGAATCCTGGCAATCACTTCCCGAAGCACGCTGGCGGCCATGGCGTAGTCCCCGGCGGCAAACAACGACTGAGCATAGGTAAACGGCAACACCACATCGTCCGGCGACAGCCGCACCGCTTCACGGAATTGGATAACGGCCTCATCGTAATTGCCTGCTTCAAATACCTTGACCGCATGGTCAAAGCACTGGTCCGCGGCGGTCTCAAATTCCGGAGCATCGACAGGGGCAGTCTCTTTGTTCCAGGAATAATTCGCATCAGATACGGTAATCGTCTCAGCGGGTGTCAATGGACGGTTTGTATTTGTGGCGGGGGCAGTATAGGTGTTATAGGTATTGTATGTATTATAGGTATTATAAGTGTTGTGTTCCGAGTAGGTGGTGACAGGTATCACATCTGCCCCATACCAGTAATAGGGATGGACTCCATACCAGTAGTATCGCCGGTACCGATAGCTGGGCCAGCAGCCGCCCAAACTCACAAACACATATTTACGGTGATAGCCGGGGTAGTAATAGGTGAAACCCCACCAATTGTAATACGGGACAAGTGCGATATATCCGCAGCTTCGGTTGGACCAGTGAAACACCAAACTGCTGCCGCAACTGATCCAAAGTGAGCTTGTCCGAAAATGACTTATGTCATGGAAACGGTGGTGAGGAATAAAGGGTCTGGGATGGTCATAATCCACATTGCCCTGGATAATAACGTTGTTGTCGCCATTGACGACGATTCGACTGGTTCGGTCCTCGGGTGAGCTGGATTCGAAGGAAGACGAGGTATTGGAACTGCTGTCCGCAGTTGGCGAACGTAAAAGGGCCTGCCGTTCGGGATCGGACTGTCGCAACGTCGGGGTGGCAGAGCGTGAGATTTCCGTGCTGCTGGCTGATTTGGTGATATCCGTATCCGTTTTTGGACGAGCCATGCGTTCGGCGTTATCCGCGGGACGAATCTCCTCGGTTAATAGGGTTGTTCGGGCTGCCCTGGTTGTATCTTCGGCACGCGATGTCCTTTCCAGCAGGGTTCGTTGGTCGCTGGTTGTAATCGCAGTCGCACCAGAGCTGTCATCTTTAGCGGCAACTTCAAGGCGATTGACTCGTTCCGGCGAACGAGCGATTTTGTCAGCTGAAACACGCTGCGGTTCGGCCTGGATCGTATCGGTGGAAATGCGAATCGGCTCCACGGTCTTTTGACGCAGGGCCACAGAGCTGCTGCGATCCGTTGTTGTGTCAGCGGCTGCAGTCCTGCTGCGTTTGCTTGCTGCACCATAATAGACAAATCCGGAACTGCTGCTGGAGGAATCACCGCTGGTTGCCTGGGTAGTGATTTGTTCGGCAGGAGTACTGCTGCGTGATTGTCGTGCCGTTATTGGCTCAGCGATTCGGTCCGTTCGAATTACGCCTTGTGACACCGAAGCAGTGGTTCCGACAGAGGTATTGCTTTGTTCCGGGGTATCAGATTCGGTGCTCCGAGAGTTTCTATTAATACCCAGCGGAGTAGCGATAGAAGTCCTTGATACACTCTGACGTGATGCAGGGGTGGTGGTTCTGGATTGCACTGTCCGCTGGCTTCCGGATGTGATTGCATCCGCGTAAGTCTGGCCGGAACGCACCACCTCAACGCTGGGTTGAGCAGGACGTGTGCGAATCTGGGTTTGCTGTGGAGTCGTTTGCGGCCTTGAACTTGGCGTTTGAGTCGAGATGGAAGGACGAGTCCCAGATACAGGAATTGGTGAACTGGTATCGGGCCGGACGGCAGGAGCAGGTGTTGCGGATACAGGCTGTCGGGTTTTGGCTGCCGATTCAGAACGACTTGGAGCCTGCGGTTGTTGTGGTGTCGGCTGGGAGACAGCCTTAGGTGAGGAGCGAGTCTCAGGCCTTGCGGCAGGCGCCGGCGAAGATATGGAGGCAGACTCGGCCTGGGGGGCTACTTGCTGGTCTCCCCTGGCAGGTCTGTCTTTGGCTATAACCATCGGAGTGAAGACCACTATTAAAATGATTGCAATACGCTGGATGGGTTCTGTGCATCGTGCGTCCATTTTCATGTTCATGCTCCTTTCTTCCATTTGCCTCCAAACCGTGCTGCAATCCATATTCATTCTCCGGCAATCAGGGGCAGTGGAATCAGAAATCAAATACGCTGTAATATATTATAGAACCAAAGGCATAAATGTTTAATGATTTATTTTAAAATCAGTTCAAAAAATGAAATAATCAACCGCTGAAACGCTGCAAGTTCATATAAAACAAATGTTTAAAAATGCCATAGTATTCCAACTTGTCCTGTGTTTTTGAGCAATATTTTTATAGGTAAATTTCACAGCTTAATAACAATGTTTTGAATAAATGCCTACTAACTATATTCGGTTTATTGGATTGGGAATAACTTGTATCCCAATACTCAGTCTATTGCGGCTACAAAGCCTCGCTTTTCTTGCCCAGGATCTGATCAATGCAAGCTACACCCCGCTGGCAAATTCCGATTAAAACCTCCCGTTCATGCTCACTGAGTTGTATCGCGTCGAAGAGGGCTTGAAACCGCTGTCGCCGCTGCTTTAATATCTGGTCCAGTTCATTTCGCCCTTTGTCGGTCAGGCTGACTTGCGTAATTCGTTGATTCTCAGGGCTGATGGTCTTGGAGACCAGTTTGCGTTTCCATAATTTTGTTACTGTCATTGAAATGGTGCTTTCACTGAAATTGGGCCAGGCTTCAGATATTTGCGAAACGGTCATGGTACCACGTTCAGCAAGCTGTTGAAGGATTAACGACTCGCGTTCGGTGAGAGTATCTTCAGGCTTTTGATTTTCTTGTATAGCTCGAATCAGCCGCATCCGAAGACTGAGGTCGTTTAACGCTTTTTCTAATTCCGGACCCATATTGACTCCTTAGTTCATAAATAAAAAGTCAGTCGTTTGTATCTAAAATCTCTATTTTCTGGCCAAACGTTTCAAAAATGCGTATTATGGTTTTGTTTGAGAATCATAAATACATTATATTACGAAAAGTACAAAAGTCATATAGTTTTTGTGGAAAACTGTTTATGGCTTGAAGTATTCTGGTTAAAAATGATGCAATGAATAACCCAAAAGGGCAACCATTCGGACGGATTAATCTTCGTTTGCGGGAGATGAATCGCACTTTGACTGTGCTATCGGCGCCGTCGGTTGTCGAAAATTGTCTGTATTCTTTGGTTTTTTTAAGCGATACGCTGATTGTCGGGCGATTACACAATGAGAAATATCTGGCCGCGGCAGGGTTGTCAGGCATTCTGACATTCTTGGTTACAGCTCCCTTTATTGCATTAACGATGGCGGCTGCATCGATTGTCGCTCGAAGCTGGGGTGAAATGGAGTATGAAGTTGCCAGAAAACATGCCGGCTGTTCGATGGTTATTGCATTTTTGATGGCGATTGTCCTTTTTAGCCTAAGTGCCCCATTTACTGCTCCACTTTTACTTGTTTTTGGGGCTGATCCGCAAGTCGTTCCTTACGGGGCAACCTATCTCCAGATTCTACTGATTTCCTGTTTGACTGGCCTGCCTATGATGGTTAGTAACGGTATGCTTCGCGGGATGGGCGACACGTTCCGGCCTATGGTGATTACTGGCATGATGAATGTCGTCAATATTGTGGTCAGTATTATGCTGGCCTTTGGTATTTGGGCACCCAAACTCGGTTTTTATGGTGTTGCCTGGGGCACCGTGGTCGCACGGACGGTGGGGATTTTCTTTTCACTGGCTTTACTCATTGGCCCCCGAGGGCTCGGTCTCCAATGGCAGCATTGCTGGCCCATTCATAAAAAAGTGCTGGGTCGAATCTGGTATCTGGCTTGGCCGGCTTATATTGAGAGGGGGATGAATTCGGTCTATTATATGCTGTTTATGGTGATGGTTACGAATTTGGGCACCACCGTGCTGGCGGCACACCAGATTGCCATGCAGATTGAGAACGTGGCGATCATGCCGGCCTGGGGACTGGCGGTTGCCACGACCACAATCACCGGACAAGCGATTGGTGCTGGCCGGCCAAGAATTGCTAAAATTGCTGTCAAAAAAATCATTGCCGCTGTCAGTGTGTTGATGGTCCTATTGTGTCTGGTATTTCTGGTGTTTGGTCCCCAGATTGCTCGGCTGTTTGGAGCCACGCCGGAGGTGGTTGAGCTGGCAGGGCTGGCAACACGTCTATCAGCGATAGAACTTCCTTTTCTTGCGATTACTTTTATTTTTATCGGGGCACTGCGAGGAGTGGGCGATACGCGGTCGCCGATGTATGTGGCATTTGTCAGTATGCTGCTATGCAGGTTGGGGGGAGTCTGGCTGCTGGCGTATCATCTGAATATGGGATTGGCAGGTGTATGGCTGTCAACGGCCATGGATTGGATGGTTCGTGCGGTTGGGCTGGGGTGGTTCTTCAAACGCGAGGCCTGGACGGTTTTGCATCAAAAAGAAAAAGAGAAGTTTTCCTGACGGGATCAGGGCAGGTCAAAACAGCCCGGGCTTGAGATCGATGCTTTGGCTTTGATTGCAACTTCCTGGCAGGCAAGGAAATAGAGACTTTCAGGGGTGTCGCAAAAAGACAAAACATTGTCGCAAAAAATGGTTTGACTAAGTTTGCCGCCCAGCTACAATCATCCACAATAGCCACGATATCAGTACGAAAGGAGATGATTGTTTGGATTTGCTTGCGACGATAACCCGGCTGTCCCATCAATTTGGAACCTCGGATTATGTCAAAGGGGGCGGCGGAAACACATCTGCCAAAGATGCCCAAACAGTCTGGGTGAAACCTTCCGGGACCGTTTTAAGCGGTCTTAAACCTGAAGATTTTATTGCGATTGACCGAAGTAAACTGGCACTGCTGTACAGTACACCCACGCCCGCAGACCCCCAGGCCCGTGAAGCTTTAGTCAAAGATATTATGGCTGCCGCAGTACGCCCCGGCAGTCAGGGCAGGCCTTCGGTCGAGGCACCGCTGCACGAGTCCCTGGACGCCCGTTTTGTGGTTCACACACACCCGGCTCTGGTTAATGGTCTGTGCTGTGCCAGACAGGGGAAATCGGCGGCCGCAAAACTCTTTCCCGGGGCGCTATGGATCGATTATATTGACCCCGGATATACACTGTGTATGAAAGTCCGCAGGGACATTCACGCTTACCAGCAGCGTTATGGCAAACAGCCGGAGATCATTCTGCTGGAAAATCATGGCATCTTTGTCTCGGCCAATTGCGATAAGCATATCGAACAATTATATGAAGATATCTTTGCTATTCTCAAGGCAGAGTATATCAAGGCTTCTATTCCGGTAGAATTTCCCGCGGTACGGCCTTTGTCCTCGGAGAAACTGGCTTGTGCCCAAGACGCTTTCAGTAAGGTGTTTTCTGCTGAGCATGCGGCATGTATTGCCGGCGTCGAAAGGTTCGCCGCCGCTGAGGGGCCGATTTCGCCGGATCATATCGTGTATTCAAAATCCTTTCCCTATATTGGAAATCCGACAAAAGAAGGCGTTGCCGCGTTTGTTCAACAGCGGGGTTATGAACCGGCGGTGGTGATTACCGAGGAGGCGGTTTATGGTCTTGGGGCAACTGCCCGATCAGCCCAGTTAGCTCTGGAGCTGGCGGTGGATGGGGCAATGATTCTGCACTATGCAGACGCTTTTGGGGGCATCCAGTATATGTCGGATCGGGCCAGGATGTTCATCGAAAACTGGGAAGTGGAATCCTACCGTAAAAAGCAAATGGGTTAGCCGTAACCGTATAGCCATGAGGTCAGACAAGAATTCGGACAAGGAGAATCAGGATGAAAAAACAGAATATCGAACGAGCGTATCAGTTGGCCAAAGAGCAATATGCCGAGATTGGAGTCAACACCGAGCGGGCGATGGCGAAGCTGGCTCAAATTCCGGTGTCCCTGCATTGCTGGCAGGGCGACGATGTGGGGGGGTATGAGAAAGTCGGAGCCGAACTGTCCGGCGGCGGCATTCAGGCAACGGGAAATTATCCCGGCAAAGCCCGTACGATTGATGAACTCCGCATGGACGTGGAGAAGGCCCTGAGCCTGATTCCAGGCCGGCATCGCCTGAATCTCCATGCCTGCTATATCGATAACGGCGGCAAATATGTGGACCGCAACGAAATGCAGCCCAAGCATTTTCAGAGCTGGATTGACTGGGCCAAGGCCCATAAACTCGGGATGGATTTCAATCCGACATATTTCTCCCATCCGCTGGCCGCCGATGGTTTCACACTGAGTCATCCGGATAAGGGCGTTCGTCAATTCTGGATTGAACATGGTATCGCTTGCCGCAAGATTGCAGCCGCGATGGGCAAGCAGCTTGGCACCCCTGCGGTGACCAATTTCTGGATTCCCGACGGATACAAGGATATCCCGGTGGATCGTACCGGTCCTCGTCAGCGGCTGGCGGAGTCGCTGGATACCATCTTTGCCGAAAAAATCAATCCCAAACTGAATCTTGATGCCGTGGAATCCAAGCTGTTTGGAATCGGCGCGGAAAGCTACACGGTCGGATCGCATGAATTCTATATGGGGTATGCGGTCAGCCGCCAAAAGCTGCTTTGCCTGGATGCGGGTCATTTTCATCCAACGGAAATGATTTCCGAAAAGATTTCCTCGGTACTGATGTTCTGTCCGGCTCTGCTACTGCATGTCAGCCGTCCGGTGCGCTGGGACAGTGATCACGTGGTGATTCTGAACGATGAGCTGTTTGCCATTGCCCAGGAACTGGTTCGCAGCGGCAAGCTCGACAAAGTCCATATTGGTCTGGATTTCTTTGATGCCAGCATCAACCGCATTGCCGCCTGGGTGATTGGTACGCGAAATATGATCAAAGCCCTGTTGTATGCACTGCTGGAGCCGTATGACGCACTCAAGAAGATGGAACAGAAGATGGAATATACCGGCAGGCTGGCCTGTATGGAAGAACTCAAAACGCTGCCCTTTGGTGCGGTGTGGGATTACTACTGTATGAAGAAAGATGTCCCGGTGGGTTCCGCCTGGTTTGCTGAAGTCAAGCAGTATGAAGCGGATGTATTGTCCAAACGTTCATAATCTGAAACGCTAAGGAGAACACGATGTCGAATGTACTTCTCGCTGAAATGACCGTAAATCCGGCGTTGGGAATTGTCATCTTTACGCTGGGGGGGCTGGCTGGGGCGGTGTTTTACCTGCCGTTCAAAAAAGTGAAACACTGGGCCTGGGAGAGCTATTGGGCGGTTTATGCTCTGTTTGCGCTGCTGATTGTGCCGGGGGTGCTGATGCTGGCAACCGCCCCCAATTCGCTGGCTGTGCTCAAAGCGACTCCGATGAATAGTCTCGGCTATATCTGCCTGTGCGGTGCAGCCTGGGGGATCGGCGGCCTGACGTGGGGATTGATGATTCGGTATCTGGGTGTGGGGCTGGGGCTGGCACTGGGATGCGGTTTGTGTTCAGCCGCCGGGACGATTATTCCCAAGGTCATCAATCAGGAAATCGGCTTATTATTTGAGCCGGGTGCGGGTATCACATCCTTTATGGGTGTGCTGGTTTCCATTGCCGGGATTGTATTTGTCGGCATGGCCGGGATGAGCAAGGAAAATGAGCTGCCAGAAGAAGAAAAGAAAAAGGCCGTTGCTGAATTCAATTTCAAAAAAGGCATTCTTGTCGTTTTGTTTTCCGGCCTGATGAGCGCCTCGCTGAATTTTGGGTTGCAGGGCGGTCCGGATATTGAGTTAAAGGCTCAATACGGTTCGGAATCGACGCTGGTTAAAGGCGATGAAAAAAACGCACCGCCGGACATGGCTGGTGCAGTCGGAGTCGTTTACGATAAGAGTCGAGGTTTCTGGGTTCTGCCCAAGGCTGCGGCCGGTGAAACCTTAACAAGCCAGACATGGCGAGGCATTCCTGTTCTGGTGGTGGCGCTGCTGGGTGGCTTTGCGGTGAATTTCCTATGGTGCCTGTATTTGAATTTCAAGAACAAGACCTTGAGCGATTATACCAAAAGCGGAATCCCGATTGCGGGCAATTTTGTGTTTGCTGCCATTGCCGGGGCCATCTGGTGTTCTCAGTTTATCTGCTTTAAAACGGGCGAGCCGGCAATGGGGCCGACGGCTTATGTCGGCTGGTCTGTACTGATGGCAGCGCAGATCCTGTTCAGTTCCCTTCTGGGTGTCATGCTTGGCGAATGGAAGGGGACCAGCAGCAAGACGCGGTCACTGCTGGTTGTCGGGCTGCTGCTGCTGGTTGCGTCCAGTGTTGTTGCCGGATACAGCGGTTATCTGAGCCAGTCCAAAACTGCACCTGCGCTAATCGAAGAGGTTGTTCCGGTGGTACCGCAGACCCCTGCTCTATCATTTTTGCGTATTAATTGAGCCTGCGGTGTAACTTGTCTCAGGCCGGTTATATCTATAGGGTGTTGAATTCCATTTCGATTTCCCGATGAGTTGAGGGGTGCCGTGTGGATGTGGAATCATAACAACACGTAAGATTATATTGATGGAGTATACTATGATACGATGTGCCATGATGGCGGGGGTACTATTCTTTGTCTGCAATCCTTTCGGAGCGGACCATGTGTTTGCAGCGGGGGTGTTCCAGAAGACTTTGCAGGCGGCTCAATTGCGTTGTGAATACCGGACCGACCCGCAGGGAATTGATATCCTGCAGCCGCGGCTGAGCTGGGTGCTTCAATCGGACTCCCGCGGCCAAAAGCAGACGGCGTATCGGATTCTCGTGGCTTCTTCCGAAAAAGCACTGGCCGCCAACGAAGGTGATCTATGGGATAGCGGCAAGGTTCCCTCGGATGAAACCATTGGCGCGGTGTATGGGGGCAAACCCCTGGCCTCCATGCAGCGTTGTTTCTGGAAGGTTCAAGTCTGGGATGGCAATGACAAACCGTCGGTATGGAGTGCTCCGGCCCGGTGGTCGATGGGCTTGCTCCAACCGCAGGATTGGAAGGCACAGTGGGTGGGATGTGATGTGGCGATTGAGCCGAGCCTGCTTCCTGAGGAATTCCAGACGGCCCAATGGATCGGGCCTGCCGACATGAAAACCGGAAATGCCCAGCCGGTGGAATTTGGATACCGCACCACGGTACAAGTGCCGGATAAAACCAAAATCCAGAGTGCAAGCTGTTATATGGCCGGGGATAATAAGGCCAGATTGTATGTCAATGGCAAAGCGGCCGGGTCCGAGGTGGGCTTCTCCTCGGCACAAAAAGTCGATTGTATATCCCTGCTTCAGTCGGGCTTGAATACTCTGGCGTTCACCGTCGTTAATGACGGCCAGACACCGAATCCAACAGGCCTTCTGGCGGCAATGGTCATTGAATTGAAGGATGGACAGAAAATTGCGGTCCAGACCGGCGATACGTGGCGTGTTGCTGCCGGCCCCAAAGGCAAATGGATGACGGCGGGTTTTGATGATAGCGGCTGGGAAAAAGCTTATGTCATCGGCGAACACGGTTGTCGTCCCTGGGGAAAAGTCAATCTGGCTACGGAGGTTCTTCCGCCGGCACACTATCTGCGAAGTCAGTTTTCGACGGCCAAACCGGTCCAGCGGGCTACACTCTATGCCACGGCAATGGGCATTTATCAATTGTATCTCAACGGCCAGCGGATTTCGAAGGATTATTTCAGTCCCGGATGGACCGACTACAACAAGCGTATTTACTATCGCACCTATGATGTAACCTCGGCTATCAAACGCGGCGACAATGCCATCGGTGCAATTCTGGCCGATGGATGGTATGCCGGCTATGTCGGTTACGGCAAAAAGCGGAATCACTACGGCCAGAAACTGAGGCTGCTGGCTCAGCTCCATATTGAATACAGCGACGGAACTACCCAGGATGTCTTTACCAATCCGGACTGGAAGGCAACAACCGGGCCGATTCTGCAGGCGGATTTCCTGATGGGCGAGACCTATGATGCAACCAAGGAACTGACCGGCTGGAATGAACCCGGATATGTCGATGCGGCATGGACTCGGGTCAATACGGGTGCTGAACTGACTCCGCAGGTTCAGGCGGCACCCTCGGAACCGGTGGTGGTGTTTGAGGAAGTCAAGCCCGTTTCGGTGTCCGAGCCGACCAAAGGAACCTATGTATTTAATATGGGGCAGAATTTTGCCGGCGTGGTGCGTTTGAAAGTCAAAGGCGTTGCCGGCCAGCCTGTCCAGCTTCGTTTTGCCGAACGGCTGAATCCGGATGGAACCATCTATACTACCAACCTCCGCGCTGCCAAAGCCACGGATACCTATATCTGCAAAGGCAAAGGTACGGAACTCTGGGAACCGATGTTTACGTTCCACGGTTTCCAGTATGTCGAGGTTACCGGATTGAATTACAAGCCGGGCAAAGACACCATCACGGGGCTGGCCTTCAGCAGCGATACTCCGGTGGCTGGGTCGTTTGAATGTTCTGATCCAATGATTAATCAGCTCCACAGCAATATCTATTGGACTCAGCGGATGAATTTTATTGATATTCCTACCGATTGCCCTCAGCGTGATGAACGACTTGGCTGGACAGGGGATGCCCAGGTTTATATTCGTACCGCGACGATGAATACGGATGTGCATGCCTTTTTCACCAAGTGGCTTCAGGATCTGGCGGATGCCCAGCGGAATGATGGGCAATTCCCGATGGTAGCTCCGTTAAAGGTGGCTGAAAGCGATGGGGGTCCGGCCTGGGCAGACGCCGGCGTCATTTGTCCCTGGACGATTTATCAGGTCTATGGCGATAAACAATTACTGGAACGCCAGTATCCCTCGATGGTCAAATTTATCGAATTTTGCAAAAATCGCAGTACTCCGGAACTTCTGCCGCCGGCTCAATTCCACTGTTTTGGCGACTGGCTCAATATCGATGACAATACGCCTAATGATGTAATTTATACGGCGTATTTTGCACTGAGTACCAAATTGACGGCTCAGGCCGCCGGAGTGCTGGGTAAGACGGAAGATGCCCGGAAATATACTGAACTCTATCAGGGGATTAAAACGGCATTTAATAAAGCCTATGTGGCTGGCGATGGGAAAATCAAAGGCGATACGCAGACGGCCTATGTCCTGGCGATAGCGGTGGATTTAGTGGATGGGCCGATGTATAAGACCGCTGCCGACCGGCTTGTCGAACTAATCAAAAAACGCAACTGGCATTTATCGACCGGCTTTATCGGCACCAAGGACCTGATGCTGGTTCTGGCCAAAATTGGCCGCAATGATGTGGCCTGCCGACTGCTGCACAACGATACCTTCCCCTCGTGGGGCTTTTCCATCAAGCATGGCGCAACCAGCATCTGGGAACGCTGGAATGGCTGGACTCCCGAGCAGGGTTTTGGCGATCCGGGAATGAATTCCTTTGCTCATTACTCATTCGGTGCCGTCTATCAATGGATGGTCGAAAATCTCGGTGGTATCCAGGCCGATGACATTGCCTACAAGAAAATCCTCATCAAGCCCTGCCTCGATGAAAAATTATCCTGGGTGAAAACGTCTTATGATTCCATCCGGGGCAGGATTGAAACCTCGTGGAAAAAGAACAAAGACAGCTTTACCATGGATGTTACCATTCCTGCCAATACCATTGCGACGGTCTATGTTCCGGCGGTGTCCATGGAGTCCATAACCGAAAGCGGCAAACCTTTGAATAAAGCTGCCGGCGTCAATCGGCTCAATATGCATAAGGAAATTACGGGACAACAAGTCCAGGATTATGCTGTGCTGCGGCTTGAATCCGGACAGTATCAATTCAAGACAAAACTGAAATAAGTCTGTTTGAAAGTGTATGGTGATTCATACAGACCTCCATCGGCTCGGATGGAGGTCTTTTTATTTGCGGTTATGTTTTTTGCGATAGGCCAGAGGAGTTATTTTTTCGCAGGCTCGGAAGACCTTGCTCAGTCGGTCGGCCCCGGAAAATCCCACGGCCAGGGCAATATGTTCCACCGGCAGGGTGGTGTGAACCAGCAGATGTCGTGCCCGGGCGATTCGGCTTCGGGTGATTTCTCCGGCGACCGTGGCATTGAGATGCTGGGCAAATCGGCGTTCCAGTGTGCGACGGGTGGTGGATAACTCCCTTGCCAAATCCTGTACGGAGATATCGCGATAGCTGTGATTCCAGATGAGCCGCAGCGCCTCTGAAACCAGAGAATCCGAACATCCGGGAATGGATTCCTCCTCTGTCCGGCCGGGGATTTCATTGAGGGTTAAGGCCAGAATCTCCATGGCCATTGCCGACAGTAGAAAGGAGTTATCCAAAGGCCGTGAGCACACCTGCTGCCAGATTCGGCGGTGTGTTTCCAGCAGGCAATCTGCCTGCTGAACATGCAGAACGGCCCTGGCCGGCGACAGGATGCGATGTTTCTGCAGCCGCCACACATAATCGCCGTTGAAGCTGATCCAGTGTTCGCGCCAGCCGGTCTGCGGATCAGGGCGATAGCGATGCCACTGCCCCGGGAACAGCACCATGGAATCATGCTGACTAATCTCAATACGGCCGGTCGCGGCGGATTCAAACTGGCCTTGCCCTTCGCTGATAAAGACCACCTGATACTCGGGCAGCACACGGCCGGACTGCCAGGAAAAATCGTACACTTCCGGATGGCCCGGCGGAGGATAATCGCAGCCCTGCGGAATGAAAGCCTGCCCGATGCCGGTTAGATACAGTCCCCAGTGCAGGTCTTTGGGGTTGAGCGGCAGATAGCGAAAAATATGTTCGACTTGGTTATGTGAATTCATGGCTATCAAAACAAAAAAGGCCGGTCCGACCCTTCGCCGAACCGGCCATGCTTTGTGAATTACAGTCCATGGGCACTACGCTGCATGAGCTCCTGCACGGAACAGGCTCGCTGAACGGAATACCCTTTCAACGGCAGGATATGTTCATGAATCGCATCCATCATATCCGCCGGGAACGGGAAGAACGAATCTTCGATTTCATCCGGCGGAGTAATCCAGTTTTTGGCACCGACGACCACCGGCGGGGCATCCAGTTCGTCAAATGCAAACTGGGTGATTTTGGACGCCATGGTATGCAGATAACTGCCGCGTTCGCAGGCATCGGAAACCAGCAGAATCTTGCGGGTTTTTTTGACTGATTCCAGTACCATGGTATAGTCAAACGGCACCAGACTGCGGGCGTCAATGACTTCGCAGCTGAGTCCATATTGCGTTTCCAGTTGTTTTGCCGCCTGCATGGCCCGATAGAGCGTTGCGCCGATAGTCAGAATGGTCAGGTCTTTTCCTTCCTTGCGGATGGCGGGTTTGCCAAAGGGGACTTCATAATATCCCGTCGGAACACCGCCGGGGACAAATTCTTCGGCGATACCGTAGGTCCTCTGGCTTTCGAAGAAAATGACCGGATCCGTTCCCGTCAGGGCGGTGTACATCATGCCTTTGGCATCATAAGGCGTGGCCGGGAAAACCACTTTCAGGCCTGGAATATGAGCACACAAGGATGTCCAGTCCTGACTGTGCTGAGCGCCATATTTGCTGCCGACTGAGACCCGAACAACGACCGGCATTTTCAGCAGGCCTCCGCTCATCGATTGCCACTTGCATAGTTGGTTGAACAGCTCATCGCCGGCCCGCCCCATAAAATCGCAATACATCAGTTCGACCAGGGCTCGTCCTCCTTCCAAACCATAACCGCATGCCGTCCCGATAATGGCCCCTTCAGCAATCGGGGCGTTGAACAACCGGTGGTAGGGCAGAGCTTCGGTGAGCCCCCGATACACGGCAAAGGCACCGCCCCAGTCCCGGTTTTCTTCGCCATATGCAACCAGTGTCGGATCCACATAGAATCGATCCAAAATCGCCTCAAACAGTGCATCGCGGTAGCTGATGCATTTGTTGTCTTTCAGACGAACGCCATGGGCGTCATAGGCCCAGCGGCTTTTGTCGGCCAAACCCTTGATACGAGGATTCTCGGCGATCGAAATCAGGGTTTCGGGTTTGCGAGTGGTATCCAGTGACTCAATCTTCTGGTTGGAATACATGGTCTGATCCAGAAGACAATGGGGCTTTTTCAGGTCCGGCCGTGGCGAGATGGATAAATCCACCGCTTTTTTGCAGGCCTTGTATAGAATGGTTTCAATGTTTTTGTGCAACGTGTCAATGTCGGCTTGCGTACAGACCTTGGCATGGATTAGATTTTTTGCAAACCCTGCGACGGGGTCATGAGCCTGCCAGGCTTCAACTTCGGCTTTTTCACGATAGCTGCTCTGGTCGGAAGGCGAATGACCGCTGTAACGATAGGTGACAACATCCAGCAGAACCGGGCCGTCTCCCTTGGCAATAATCTCTTTTTTACGCAGAATCGCATCGGCGACGGCCAGCGGATTGTAGCCATCCACACGCTCGGCATGCATTTGTTCCGGATTGACGCCAGCTCCCAGGCGAGCCAGAAACTGCCAACCCATTGTTTCGCCGCAGGTCTGGCCGCCCATGCCATAAAAATTATTCATAAAATTGATAATCAGCGGCAAGCCTCCGCGATAGGGTTCGGCCCATAGTTTCTTGAATTGATCCATGACGGCAAAACAAATGCCCTCCCATACCGGCCCGCATGCACTGGAGGCATCGCCGATGTTGCCAATGACAATGCCGGGTTTCTGATTGACTTTTTTGTAGAGTGCCGCTCCTACAGAAATGTCGCCCGATCCGCCGACGATTGCGTTATTGGGGAAAATGCCAAACGGCGGAAAGAAGGCGTGCATCGAGCCTCCCATCCCTTTGTTGAATCCGGTCTGGCGGCCGAAAATCTCGGCCAGTGTGCCATACACCAGAAAATCAATAGCAAGCTCTTTGACGGAGGTGCCGGTTGCATCTTTTTCAACAACCCGCAGGCATTCACCGCCAAAATAGGTTTTCATGATTTCCATCAGTCTTTGATCATCAAGCTTCTGAATGGCTGAAAGCCCTTTGGCCAGAATCTCGCCATGACTGCGGTGGCTGCCGTAGATGTGGTCTTCGACGTTCAGATGAAATGCCTGCCCGACTGCGGCGGCTTCCTGGCCGATGGACAGGTGGGCAGGACCGGCATGACAGTATTCAATTCCCTGCCATGCGCCGCGAAGCTTGATTTCATTGAGCATCGTTTCAAAGGTGCGAATCAAAATCATATCCCGCTCAATGCGCATCAAATCCTCAGCGCTGTAGCGGGTCAGTTCCTGCTTGAGGGTCTTGTTATATTGATTGACTGGTATCGGCTGAAATTCAATATATCCGCTTTGACGCATCTGTTGCGGATCCACGAATTGATTTTTTGGCATGATTATCTCCTGATCGATTATTATCTTATTTTGCTTGCGGAATAGTCGTACTCCCTGGTATATCAGGGGGTAGGGTGGTCGCAGGAATTCGCCTGCGGATAAATCAGTTCAATATGCTGCGAGGCCAAAAACTCACACCAGGCATCCGAGGGCCGTTTTTCTGTAATCACTTTGGCGATTTCAGACCAGTTGGCAATCTTATAAAGCCCTGGTGTGTCAAATTTGCTGCTGTCGGCGAGTAAAATGGACTGTCTGGCATTTTTGATGGCTTGTCCGAAAATATGAGCACTTTCAATATCGATTGCCGTCAATCCAAAATCCATCCCCAGGCCGTCGGTTCCGACAAATGCCAGATAGCCTCTGAGTTTATCCAGGGAAGCACTGGCCATGGGGCCGATGGTATCCAGACGCTCCGGCCGGTATTGTCCCCCAAGAATCAGCACATGGATTCCCGGTGCATTCAACTCCTGGGCAGTGCGGACCGAATTGACGATGACGGACAGCCCCCGTTTGCTCCGCAGGAAGGCTGCCATCGCATAACAGGTTGAGCCAGAGTCAAGGAAAAGCTGTTCACCGTCGGCAACCAGACGAGCCGCCAGTTCCGCAATGGTACGCTTGGCTTCGACATTTCGCATGGATTTCGAAAGGAAGGAATGATCTGTTCCCCGGACCACCGAGGCGCCGCCATGATTCAGCTCTAAAAGCCCTTCCGCGGCAAGTTCGTGCAGATCCCGGCGGATGGTGGCTTCTGAGACTCCCAGTCCCTCCGACAGTTGCCTGACGCTGACATGACCGTTGCGATAGGCGATGGCCAGGATGTTTTCGCGTCTTTGTTGAATAGAGGTTGTCATAATTCCATCTTAATAATAATTTTTATCAAATATACTATCGAATTTAATCACAATGAGTCAAAAAAATCAATATAAAAATGAAATAATATGCTTGAATAATGATTGAATATGATTTATTATTGCTTATATAAATTTGGTTTGATGATTAACAGGACTTTATATGTATATAATTAATATACCCTCCAGGGTCCGCGGCCTGACTGAGGGAGTGATGCTCAATTGGCAGGTTTCTGAAAACCAATCTGTAGAAAAAGGACAGATTTTAGGGCGCATTGAAGCCTTTGGTCAATTAGTTGATCTGGAATGCCCTCAGTCCGGTGAGCTATTGAAAATCCTGGTCAGTTCCGGCGAACCCTTCTATGGAACCCAGCCTCTGGCCCTTCTGGGTCAGAAAGGTGAAGACGTCGCAAAGGCTCTTGAAACACTTTTTCCAAAAATTGTTGCTAAACCAGCTCCAGAACAGAAAATAAACTCGACGCACTCTGCTGAGCGACCTCAACAATCCGTAAAACAAGAGGTTAAATCTATGGAAAAGATGTCTCCTGTCGGCAAAGTAGTTCCGATTTTGATGCCCCAGGCCGGGCAGACGATGGAGGAAGGCACGCTTCTTTCCTGGAAGGTCAAAGAGGGTGACAAGATCACTGCTGGTCAGGTCATTTTTGAGATTGAAACCGACAAGGCTACTATGGAAGTCGAAGCGATGGAGTCCGGTACTCTGGCAAAGATAGTGGTGGCCGAAGGGCAGTCTGTCCCCGTGAAGACTCCTGTTGCTTATCTGGCTGATAGTCCGGCCGATGTCGAGGCGTTTATTGCCTCGCAAGGCGGGATTGCTGCGGCAACAAAAACGACCCCAGCCCCTGTATCGCAGGCCGATACAATACAGACAGTTCCGGCATCTGGGCCTGTACGCACACTGAATACAGGGCCCGTCAAAGCCTCCCCGGCTGCTCGAAAGCTGGCCGCAGAAAAAGGATTGGATATCACCTCTATTGGCCCGGGTTCCGGGCCGGGCGGAAGAATTCTTTCCACTGATTTGGCCGGGGCCAGACCAGCCGCATATACACCTGCTGTTGGGGGGGATTTTGTTCGATATCCGGTCAGCAAAATGCGGAAAGCCATCGCGCAGAATTTATCCTATTCCAAGCAAAATATACCTCATTTCTACGTCAAGCTGACGATTGAGGCACAGGCAATATTTAATCTCTATAAACAGCTTAAGCAGAAATTCCCATGCAGCATCAATGATTTCATCACATTGGCCTGCGGCAGGGCAATTCGACAATTTGCAGCCTTCCGCAGCCAATATACATCTACTGAAATTGTAGAAAATCCGTCGGTCAATATCGGGATTGCGGTGGGGACCGATAAAGGGCTGACGGTCCCGGTGTTGTTGAATGTGGACCGAATGACCCTGCCACAAGTGGCGGCTGCAACCCGCCAGATGGCTGAAAATGCCCGTAACGGCAAGGTCGAAGGGGTGGGGCAAGGCGTCTTTACCATCACCAATCTTGGGATGTTCGGCGTGGAGGAATTCTCGGCGATCATCAATCCGCCGGAGTCGGCTATTCTGGCCGTTGGTGCTATTCGCGAGGATGTGAAGGTGGAAAACGGGGCCATTAAACCGACCCGCGTGATGATCCTGTCGCTGGCAGCCGATCACCGCATGATTGACGGCGTATTGGCGGCCCAGTTTATGACGACATTAAAAGAGATGCTGGAAAACCCGGAACAGCTTGTGAGTTCACCAGCCACATAGTATAATGCCAACCAAAATTTAATACGACACAAAACGATGACTGAACATTATCAAATCGCAGTGCTCGGCGCCGGACCGGGGGGATACATTGCCGCCCTCAAAGCTGCCCAGATGGGGGCCAAAACCGCCATTATTGAAAAACAGTTCCTGGGCGGCACGTGCCTGAATTATGGGTGTATTCCCTCCAAGGCCTTGCTTGCTTCAGCGGAACTGATTCACAAGATCCATCGCGCCGCAGATTACGGAATTCATGTGTCTGACGGTATTTCTTTTGACTGGACCCAGATTCAGAAGCGTAAGGATAAAGTGCTGACCAAACTGCGCGGCGGGATTAAAAGTCTTTTGGGTGCCCGTCAGGTAACGCTTTATACCGGGCAGGCCGCTTTTGCTGGTCACGGCAAAATTCAGATTACCGACAGCAAGGGCGAAAAAGGGCTGATTACTGCCGACAAAGTCATCATCGCAACGGGGTCTGTCCCCGCACGGATTCCCGGCTGGCCGTCGGATCCTGCTGTGGTGTGTACCTCGGATGAAGCGCTGCACTGGAAGGCACTTCCCAAAAAGCTGCTGATTGTCGGCGGCGGAGTGATTGGCTGCGAATTTGCGTGTATGATGCATGAATACGGCGTTGAGGTCACCCTGGTTGAATTGATGGAGACCTTGCTGCCGGAGATGGAGCGTCAGATTGGCGTTGCCATGGCCGAAATATTCAGCAAGCGAGGGATGAAAATCCATACCGGTGTCAAGGTGGAAGAATTAAAGACCCTTAATGGCGGAATCAATGCCATTCTTTCCGGCGACAAGACGGTGGAAGCTGATAAAGTGCTGGTTGCCACAGGTCGCAGGCCAGCCACTGGGGATTTGGGTCTGGAATCGATAGGATTGACCACGGACCGCGGATTTATTCGCGTGAATGACCGTATGCAGACGGGTGTAAAAGATGTCTATTGTATCGGTGATGCCAACGGCAGATGTCTTCTGGCTCATGCGGCCAGTGCCCAGGGTGTTACGGCGGTTGAGGATGCCCTTGGCCATGGCAAGGACTTCACGCTGCCCATACCCGGTGCCGTTTATACCTTTCCGGAGATTGGAACCGTGGGACTTACATCCCGACAAGCTGCGGAAAAAAATATTCCGGTCAAAGTCGGCCAGTTTCCGATTGGCTTTCTGGGCAAGGCGATGGCCGTAGGCGAGGAAGAAGGCTTTGTGAAAGTGATTCGTCATCGGGATAGCGGTGCGTTGCTGGGCGTGCATGTACTGGGGCATCATGCGACGGAGATTATTGAATCGGCAACCGCGATGCTGGGATTGAAGGCCTCTTGCAGAGATTTGGCCGAGATGGTGTTTGCCCATCCAACCCTTGGCGAAGCGGTCAAGGAAGCCGCCGAAGATAGTTTTGATCAGGCTCTGCATCTGCCGCCTCGCAGTCTGATTAAGATAACCGCTGAAGCCAAAGAAATCAAATAAGACGGAACGCAAAAGATATGGCATCCATATTAAATACGATTCAACACATTGCTCAGCCCAGTCAGATTGATGCCCTTGCCGCCGAGGGATTCGGTCCCAGGCAGCGTCCTGCTGTGAACAGCCATATTCATTTGCCTCCGAATTTCTCGGCTTTTGATACGGTCGAGCAGGCGGTTGTGCTTGCCGCCGAACAGAACGTTCAGATTGTCGGCCTGAGCAATTATTATGATTATGCCGTCTATGAAGACTTCGGGGTCAAGGCCCGGCATCATAAAATCTTTCCTTTGTTTGGTCTTGAAATTATTGCCATGCAGCAGTCGCTGCTCGAACAGGGCATACGTGTGAACGACCCGGGCAATCCCGGCAAGACGTATCTCTGCGGCAAGGGGATTACTCGATTTAATGCGATGACTCCGCGAGCCAAGGAACTGATTGACACGATTCGCAGAAACGATACGAATCGTATGGCGGAGATGACCCGAAAACTGGCGGAATTCTTCGACAGGCACAATATCAAAACCGGCCTTGACGATGCGGCTGTTATTGCTCGTGTCGCCCGCCGCCATCAATGCCCACCGGAGACGGTCTTTCTTCAGGAACGCCACTTGGCCCAGGCATTTCAGGAAGTCTTGTTTGAGCGGGTTGCCCTGACGGAACGCAAGACGGTTTTGGAGGCTGTTCTGGGGCCGGTGAAACATGCCGGTGATGCCGTGAGTATTCAGGGCCAGATTCGCTCTGGCCTGATGAAGGCAGGTAAATCCTGTTTTGTTCCCGAGGCATTTTTGACGCTGGCCCAGGCCAGGGAATTGGTTGGTGAGCTGGGCGGAATTGTCTGCTATCCGATTCTGGCCGATGGGGCGGAACCGATGTGTGAATTCGAACGTCCGGTCGAACAATTAATCGAAACCCTCAAGTCTGAATCGATTGGCATGGTGGAGCTGATTCCCATTCGCAACAAGCCGGAAGTCCTTCGCCATTATGTGATGGCAATCCGGAAGGCTGGCATTGCGGTGGTTGCCGGCACGGAACACAATACTCTCGATGTAATACCCATGGAGCCGACCTGTGTTGGCGGTGTCCCGGTGCCGGATGATTTGAAGGATATTTTTGTCGAAGGTGCATATGTCATTGCGGCACATCAGTATCTAACACTGAATGGCAAGTGCGGCTTTGTAGATTCAGCAGGCCGACCCAATCCTGCGTATCAGGATGCTCAGAGCCGGATTGCTGTGTTTGCCAGAATCGGCCGGGCGGTGGTTGCGAAATATTTGGGATAAACAAAGACTCTCCGGATGGTTTTGTCTTTGAATACACGAGTATTTTGGTATTCTCTGTGGCACATTTGAGGTAAGGTTTAGGGAATGGAAAAACACGAACTGATTTCGGTAATTGCTCCTGCTGTTCGAACACTGCTGCGGGAAGGTGAAATAATGCCAACCGTGTCTTTTCAGGAGACGCTGTGCGATACAAAGGAACGTTGTCTTGAGGTACCCATCGACTTAAACGGGACCAGCCAGCAGATGATTTCCACATTAACGCATACTCTTGCTGCTAAAACCCATCCGATTCAGTGCGTCCGTGTTCCCGGAGTTGGCATTTTTACAGTTCATCCTATTACTTCATTACAGGGTCGCGTTGCAGGCAAAATAGCGGTTGTGACCGGTGCCGCTCAGGGATTCGGGCTGGAAATTGCTCAGGATTTAGCGGCACAGGGAGCGTATGTTGCCCTGGCTGATATTAATGAGGTCGCGGCAAAAGCCCAGGCTGACAAGCTCAGCGGTCAATGGGGGCCCAACCGGGTTATGGCGATTGCGATGAATGTAACCAGTACAGAGTCGATCCGGAAAGCCATCACCGAAGTCGTCAAAAAATGGGGCGGCATCGACATCTTTGTCTCCAATGCTGGCGTCCTGAAGGCCGAAAGTGTCAAAACGCAATCCGAAAAGGATTTTGATTTCGTGACCAATGTCAACTATAAAGGCTATTTTCTCTGTGTTCAGGCGGTTGCCGGGATTATGGCTATTCCTCATAAAATCAACCCCGATTATACGAGTGATATTATCCAGATTAATTCCAAGTCCGGCCTGGTCGGCTCCAATCGCAACGGAGCTTATGCCGGCAGCAAATTCGGTGGAATTGGTCTGACTGAGTCCTTTGCTCTTGAACTGGTTGAGGATGGCATCAAGGTCAATTCCATCTGCCCCGGGAACTTTTTCGATGGTCCGCTGTGGTCGGACCCCAACAATGGTCTGTTTGTCCAGTATCTGCGAACCGGAAAAGTCCCCGGCGCCAAAACCCTGGCGGATGTTAAACAATACTATGAAGACAAAGTCCCGATGAAACGGGGTTGCCGAACTGCAGACGTGATGAAAGCCATTTATTATCTGGTGGAACAGCAGTATGAAACCGGACAGGCGGTGCCCGTTACCGGCGGACAAGTGATGCTGCATTGACCGTTTATGTTGATTGATTCAATAATAAGATGTCTCCTGCGGGGCATCAATAAGACCCAAGGGGCTGATTATTTCGCGAGCATGGAAGTCCCATGGTTTAAGCGGCTGGTCTAAACGGCGACCAGTCGAGAAATGTTAAAAAAGGAACAGGAGTGAAAAGGAACAGGATATGGCTGCTATTCCCGCAATCCAATGCGCAATCCAGCTTGTTGGCCCTGATAAGCTGATACTCAACCGTCGAAAAGAGGTTCACAAAGTCGGTCCGTATCAGATCCTTGCACGGGTAGAAGCAGTGGGCTTGTGCTTTTCTGACCTGAAGCTGCTTAAGCAATTTGATCAGCATGCCCGCAAAAGCGAGATCATCAGTGGAGTGGATACAACGATTCTGCATGAGATTCCCAGTTATTGTCCGGGAAATGCTCCGACAGTGCCGGGGCATGAAACAGTGTGCACTATTGTTGCCGTGGGCCAAAAGGTTCGTCTACATCAAGTCGGTCAGCGGGTGCTGGTCCAGACGGATTACCGCTGGCTTAAAACTGCCGCCTCCAATGCTGCCTTTGGTTACAATTTCGAGGGGGCTTTGCAGCAGTATGTGTTGATGGATGAACGGGTGATTGTTGAACCCGAAAGCGGTGAAAGCCTTCTGCTCCCTGCGGACCCCCGACTCAGTGCCTCGGCGATTGCTCTGGTTGAACCGTGGGCGTGTGTGGAATGTTCGTATGTGACCCGGGAACGCCAGGCTGTTCTGGCCGGCGGGCGTCTGCTGGTTGTTGCCGAACGCGGGCGTGAGGTAGCCAGTTTGGCCGATTGCTTTAAATCCGGAAGACCTGGGACGGTTACGGCGATCTGTACGGAGAAAGTACAACGGGATACCATCCAAAAAATAGTCCCTGCGGCTGCTGTTTGCGAATTTAATCAGCTTGCACCTGACGCGGTCTTTGACGACATAATCTATTTTGGCTCTCAAAAAGAAACCATTGAGCTTCTCAATGATAAGCTGGCCGCCTCGGGTATTATCAATATTGTTCTTGGCGGCCGCAACATTGGCAAACCGGTCAGTGTGGGAATAGGGCGGGTGCATTATGGGAATACCCGCTGGATCGGCACACTCGGCAACCATGCGGCGGAAAGCTATCTTGGCATTCCCGAAATCGGTGAGATCCGGGACAATGATAAAGTAGTGGTTATCGGTGCTGCAGGCCCGATGGGTCAGATGCATGTGATTCGTCTGGTCTGCGAAGGCAAAAAAAATGTCTCCGTAACCGGCACGGATTTTGATGATGCCCGACTGGCATCCCTGGATAAAAAGGCCCGCCCCTTGGCCGAGGCCAACGATGTGGAATTGCGTTTGGTCAATCCCCAGAAAACCCCGGCTCAGGGCAAATACAGTTATTGTGCCATCATGGCTCCCGTTGGGGCGCTGGTAGCTCAGGCGGTACGGGATAGTGTGCCCGGCATGCTGATTAATATTTTTGCGGGCATCCCGGCCCAGGTCAAACAGGAACTGGATTTAGATACGTATATTGCCAATCGCTGCTTTATGCTGGGGACCAGCGGTTCCCGACTGTCGGATATGAAACGGGTGCTGGAAAAAGTGACTTCCGGCCGACTTAATACGGACATATCCGTGGACGCTGTCAGTGGTATGGCTGGTGCAACGGAGGGCCTTGCGGCGGTTGAAAATCGCACCCTGGCGGGCAAGATTATCGTGTATCCAGCCCTTATTGATATGCCGCTGGTGACGCTGTCAAAGATGGCAATGTATCATCCGGAGGTTGCGGCTAAACTGAATCATGGAATATGGACAAAACAAGCGGAACAGGAACTGCTTAAACACACTCAGAAATAGGAGGCAGATATGGCCAAAAGCGGGTATATTGCAGTGGATTTGGGCGCCGAGAGCGGACGTGTCATGCTGGGGGAATTGGCCGGGGGCAAGATTATCCTGAGGGAAATGCATCGCTTTGCCAATGGTCCGACCCAGCAGGGGGATTCGCTGCGATGGGATTTTAATAAGCTGATGACGGAAATTCTTGCGGGTATTGGCAAAGCCGCTGCGGCGTGCCCCGGCGCTCGCAGTATTGGCGTCGATACCTGGGGGGTTGACTTTGGATTGCTGGATCAATCCGGCATGCTGATTGAAAATCCCTATCATTATCGCGACAGCCGCAACAATGGGATAATGGAAAAAGTGTTTGCCATAGTCCCCAAACAAAAAATCTATCTGCAGACCGGCATTCAGTTCATGCAGTTTAATTCGCTCTATCAGCTTTTTGCCTATAAGACCCAAAAGCCAGAGGTGGTTGCCAAGGCAGACAAACTGTTGTTTATGCCGGATTTGATTGTGCATGCCTTAACCGGATTTATGGGTGCCGAATATACGATTGCCAGTACGTCTCAGATGCTTGATATGAAGACCGGCAGGTGGGCCGATGAATTGATTGCTGCGTTGGATCTGCCGCGACGGATACTGCCGGATTTAGTGATGCCGGGGATCAAGGTTGGAACACTCAAGAAGGATATTGCCCAGAAGCTCGGTTGTGCTCAGATTCCCGTTGTCGAATGCGGCGGTCATGATACTGCCTCGGCGGTGGCCGGGGTGCCCGCTGCCGGCAATCGTTCCTGGGCTTATCTGTCCAGTGGAACCTGGAGTCTGATGGGCATTGAGACTCCCATGGCGGTAGTGAATGAAACCAGCATGGCGATGGATATGACTAACGAAGGCGGGGTGCTGAATACCATTCGTCTGCTCAAAAATATCATGGGCCTATGGCTGGTACAGGAATGCCGGCGGCAATGGGCCAAAGAAGGGCAGGAGCTGGACTATGGTCAACTGACGGAAATGGCTGCAGCGGCTAAACCCTTTACAGCAGTCATTCGAACTGAGCAGCCGGAATTTATGGCGATTGGTGATATGCCCGGCAAAATCAATGCCTACCTGACTCACACCGGCCAGACACCGATTCAGGATAAAGGCCAGATGATTCGCGTTATTCTCGAGAGTCTTGCGGTGCGCTATGCCGAAGTGATGGAGATGCTGGAAACACTTGGCGGCAGGAAAATTGAGGTGCTGCATATTGTTGGCGGAGGAACCAAAAACGAATTGCTCAACCAGTTTACGGCGGATGCCACCGGCAAAACAGTGATTACAGGACCGGTCGAAGCAACTGTGCTGGGGAATGTTCTGATGCAGGCCGTTGCGGCTGGCGACGTGATGAGCTTGACCGAAGGCCGTAAGATTATTGCGGATTCATTCGAAATGAAAACCTATTCCCCCAAGGCCCGGAGCGAATGGAAAGCCTATATCGAGAGGTATCGAAAACTCTGTGCAAAATAAGCACCAGACCGGTTTTGAGAAGTGGATCAGGCCCGTTTTTTGTTCGGCTTGTTGAGGGATGCCTGGAGTGTCGAACACAGCACGGCCTGCCCAGCTTCTTTTGAGCAGCACTGCGACCGATAATCACTGGGGCTTAAGCCGATTTTTTTTCGGAACACCGTGGCGAAATACTGGCTGGATTCAAATCCACAGGCTGTGGCCACCTCCAAGATTGAAAAATGGGGGTGTGTCCGCAGGATATGTTGCGCTTTGGTAATCCGGCAATGGGTCAGATAATCCGCAGCAGTCATATTGGTAATTTTTTTGCAGTAATGCGCAAATCGACTTCGCCCCAAATTGCAATGTTTTGCCATGCTCTCCAGGGTCCATGGATAATCCAGATGATTGGACAGGCCGGACAGAAACATCTCTACGCTCCGCTGGGTACTGCTCAGCCGCGGATTTAATTCGATGGTTTTGTTTTGAAACATCTCGTACACTTCAATGAATAACTCATTGATGTAATGCTGAAGTCGGGTCTGGATATGTTCTGGATTATTGGTGGTTTCGGCCAGTTCTGCAATTTTTTCAAAGCAGGCCTCAATGGATTTATTGCCTTGCCAGACCACCTGTTCATTATGGCTGAGGATTTGAGTCAACCGATTGAGGTCTTTTTTGGCAAAGTGTATCCAGTTTGGCCACTTCCAGGCGTCATTGGGACGACGTACCCCCAAGTCGATAACCAGCCAATGCATCCGGCTGGCCGAAATGAGCGGATTGCCGACCTGATGCGGCTGCCAGGGACGCGTGATGGTCATGTCGCCAGCCTTGAGTTTATGATGAATTCCATCGACAACAAAATCCAGAGTACCACGGGTCAGGTACCCCAGTTCAATGCCTTCATTGCGATGCAGATCAAGCCCCCAGGATTGGTCCTTATTGGCATCCCAGATACAGTACACACATAATTCAGGCAGTAGTTTGGTTGGCATTTTGATTCCGGGATAACATCCATGGGCAAGACCTGCCAGATGAAGTTCTCCTCGCCTGCTTGCCGCTTTCAGGGATTCACAGGTGTCGGCCTTATGTGTGCCATTTACGTCATAAAAAATGGCCGGTTGTGGTTTTACGTTTTTTTTCATGCCTGTTTCTGTTAAAAATCTGCCATATTCTATGTATAATAAACTGTCTTTTAGGTCAAGCAAAAAAGAATCAAGCGACTATGACAATGAGGTCTAAACATGTCAATAACGCAACAGGCTATCAGAAGAAGATTTGTGATGTCCTAAATAAGGGTTTCATCCAGCAAGATTGGGGTATGTTGTTTAAAATTAGCCAATGGGAAATATTGATAGAGACATGCTGAGGAAGATTATTGTAAAATAAATGTATTGACATTAATCAAAACAGGTCAAGAAAGGAGAGATTTGTATGTGCCCGAGAGCCAAAAAAGCGTTTACCTTAATTGAACTGCTGGTTGTGGTTGCAATTATCGCGATGCTGCTTGCCATTGTCGTTCCGACACTCCGAAGAGCCAAAGAGGCCGCCTGGAATGTCATCTGCCGAAATAATCTTAAACAGTATGGTCTTGCCGGCAAGATGTACACAGAAGACTATGACGCATTGTTTCCCAACGCATGGGGGTCCATTTTCAAATCTGTTGATCCTTACCGACTGTGTCAATGGCATAATCCGCTCCGAAATCCGCTGGTAGACCCCCAGCTGGCTGGAAGTTTGTGGCCATATCTGGGCAGTCAGGATAAAAGCCATCTGTGTCCGGTATTTGATCGTTTCGCCAGAATGTTCCATAATCCATGTCCGAATAATCTCCAAATGGAACCTGCCTTTGGTTATAGTATGAATGCCTATTTAGGGGGGTTTGAGTTAAGTGGTACCACCCAATATAAGCATATTCTGCAGGTTAAAACATCCGATGTTCGTTCGCCTGCGACAATTTTCTTTTTTGCTGAAGAAAACCCCTGGATTACTACGGGCCGATATTCGTCCACACTGAATGACAATGCCTTGTGCGGGGGACCTCAGCACCCCAGCACCGACGGGGCCTGGACGGCTCCCTTGAACTGGGAGCCGACAGGCAGTCAGACGTATTTGGATTGTTTTGCAAGCTTTCACAAAACGACCTTTGACAAAAAAGAAAGCGGAGATTCTAATGTAGTCTTTATTGATGGCCATGTGGATCTCGTCAACTGGAAAAATACCTATCGGATGTCCCGATGGACGAACAAAATGCCGGTTTTGCGTCAATAATGTAACCGACCGGGCAGTAAGGCAATCTTATAGAGAAAAACCATTATTTTGAGGATGAAGGCATGAAACGAAAACTACGAATGGGTATGATTGGCGGCGGCATGGGGGCATTTATTGGGGAAGTCCATCGCAAGGCATCTCGCATGGACGGACATATCGAACTGGTGGGAGGGGCCTTTGATATTGATCCGGTCAAATCCAAGCAAATGGCTGACGTTCTGGGGCTGGACCCGTCCCGCTGCTATGGTAATTACAAAGAATTGATTGCTGCGGAAAATAAGCTGCCCGATGGTGAACGGATGGATTTTGTGGCGGTTTGCACACCCAATAACTGGCATTTCCCAATTGCCAGCGAACTGCTCAAGGCCGGTTTCCATGTGATGTGCGAAAAACCGATGACAATCAGCGTCGCAGAAGCCAAGACGCTTGTTAAATTAGTGAAGAAAACCGGTAAAGTGTTTGGTCTGATGCACAATTACACCGGATATCCCATGGTTAAATTAGCCAGGGATATGGTGCGTTCTGGTAAGCTGGGCAAAATACGCAAAATTGTCGTACAGTATCCCCAGGGATGGCTTGCAACGGCTCTGGAAAAGAGCGGCCAGATGCAGGCGTCATGGAGAACTGACCCCAAACAGAGCGGCGGCTCAGGCTGCGGCGGCGATATTGGCACGCATGCCGAAAATCTGGCGGAGTATATCACGGGCCTGAAAATTACCCATTTATGTTCGGAATTGACCACCTTTGTTCCGGGGCGGAAGGTAGATGACGACATTAATTGTCTTGTAAAGTTTGATAACGGGGCCAAGGGCATTCTGCATGCCAGCCAGGTTTCCGTAGGGGAAGAGAACAATCTGGCGATTTGGATTTATGGTGAAAAGGGCGGGCTTGAATGGCATCAGGAACACCCCAATTATCTGTATGTTAAAATGATGGGACAGCCGACTCAGGTCTGGAAACGCGGAAATGATTATGTGGGCAAGGAAAGTGCCGCCGCGGCCCGTGCCACCCGACTGCCTTCCGGACACCCCGAGGCCTTTATCGAGGCCATGGCCAACATTTATCTGAATTTTGCTGATACCGTTCGGGCACACATCGAAGGCAAGAAAGTGGATGCCCTCGTGCAGGATTTCCCGAAAGTGGAAGATGGGCTTCGCGGTATGTTGTTCCTGCAAACCCTCTTGAAGAGTGCCGGCAGCAGTAAAAAGTGGACTCCATTTGCAAAATAATCCAAGACAGCCTAATCCAAGGAGAGATTTTATATGGCAAGACCTGTAACGTTGTTTACCGGGCAGTGGGCCGATATCCCGCTGGCAGAATTGGCACCGATGATGGCAGAGATGGGCTATGATGGGCTGGAGCTGGCCTGCTGGGGGGATCATCTTGACGTGTTCAAAGCGGCTAAAGATCTCAGTTATTGCAAACAGCAAAAGGCTATTCTGGAAGCGAATAACTTAAAGCTGTTTGCCATCAGCAACCATCTGGCAGGACAGCTTGTCTGCGACCTGAACAACGACAGTCGTTCGGATGCTTTTGCTCCTGCCGACTGTAAAGGTGACCCGGAAAAGAAACGGGCCTGGGCGGTTAAGGCGATGAAGGCGACTGCCAAGGCGGCCAAGAATATGGGCGTTAAGGTGGTCAACGGATTCACCGGTTCCTCCATCTGGCATTTCTTCTACAGCTTTCCCCCGGTTACGGACAAGATGATTGATGACGGATTCAAATATTTCGCCAAGATGTGGAATCCGATTTTGGATGTGTTTGATGAATGCGGCGTCAAGTTCGCACTGGAAGTCCATCCAACTGAAATTGCTTTTGATATTGTAACGGCCAAGCGGGCTTTGGCGGCACTCAATCACCGCAAGACCTTTGGCTTCAATTTTGACCCCAGCCACCTGCATTGGCAGATGGTCAGTCCGGTCCGGTTCCTGAATGAATTCTCGGATCGCATTTATCATGTCCACATGAAAGATGCTGCGGTTCAATTGGACGGCTACAACGGCATTCTGGCTTCCCACCTGAATTTCGGCAATCCGCAGCGGGGCTGGGATTTCCGTTCCCTGGGGCACGGCGGAGTGAATTTTGAAGAGATTATCCGCACCCTCAATCATATCGGCTACAATGGACCTCTTTCCGTGGAATGGGAAGATTCCGGCATGGATCGGATGCATGGGGCCCGGGAGGCTTGTGCGTTTGTAAAGCGAATCGATTTCCAGCCGTCCAAGCTGGCCTTCGATGCTGCATTTGACAAAGACAATCGATAAACAGGATTATGGCAATGACACCATGCAGTAAAATCAATCGCAGAAGCTTTCTCCGGAAAGCTTCTGCGGCTTTTGCGGGTGCAGTTGGGTTTCCCTATCTAATTAGTCCTTCTGCACTCGGTAAAAACGGCTATATTGCTCCGAGCAACCGCATCACGATGGCAGCGATTGGGTGCGGCTCTATGGGACGCGGCAACATGGATTCATTTCTGCAGATTCCGGAAGTGCAGATCGTGGCTGTCTGTGATGTGGACCAGAACCACCTCCGTAATGCCAAAAATGCGGTTGACAGACACTATGGCAATCAGGATTGCCGCAGCTATGGCGACTATCGTCAATTGCTGGCCAAAGAAAAAGTCGATACTGCCATGCTGGCCCTGCCGGATCATTGGCATGCGGCCATGGCGGTCGCCTGTATTCGGGAAGGGATCGACATCTACGGCGAAAAACCGCTGGCCCGAACCATCCGGGAAGGGCGTGCGATTTGTGATGCCGTCGCCCGCTATGGGACCATCTGGCAGACGGGAAGCTGGCAGCGGTCAATAGCCAATTTCCATCGCGGCAGCGAACTGGTCCGCAACGGACGGATTGGCAAAGTCCATTATGTGGAAGTCGGGCTTCCCGATGGCGGTGGTCCCAAACAGGCCAGCATCAAGCCCGTTCCGCAGACACTGGACTGGGAGATGTGGCTGGGGCCTGCTCCATGGCGGCCATTTATGGATTTTGGCGGCCAGGCTCCACACTGGGACTGGCGGTGGATTATGGATTATTCGGGCGGCCAGTTGACCGACTGGGCAGGCCACCATATCGATATTGCTCACTGGGGTCTGGGGTTGGATGAAAGCGGTCCGGTCACGATTGAAGGCCAGGGCAAGTATCATACGACGGGCGTTTACGATACCCCATATGCCTATTCCTTTGAATGTGAATATGCCACGGGTGTGAAAATCCGAGTTGCCAATGCATCCGCACTGCCCAAAGGGATGGGGACGGTCTGGTATGGTGACCAAGGGTGGATTCATGTGGATCGCGGCGACAGACTCGATGCCTCGGACCCCAAGATTCTCCAGGAAAAAATCGGCCCCGAAGAAATTCGCCTGTATAAGAGCAGCAATCATCAGCAGAATTTTATCGATTGTGTTAAAAGCCGTCGAGAAACCATTACTCCGGCTCGGATTGCTCATCGGTCCATCAGTGTGGGGCTGCTGGGGGAAATTGCGATGCTGACAGGGAGAAAATTGCACTGGGATCCGGCAAAAGAAGAGTTTATTAATGACAGTGAGGCCAACCGTTATTTGTCTCGTTCTTACCGGAGTCCGTGGCGATTATAAAAGTACCAATCTTTGCTTAGAGCAGAGGGATTCCGCAGTGAGTGACTGGCGATCACGGCAGGGGGTGTTGGTGTCGTGTGGCTGAAACGATGTAAATGGACAAACAACAATGACGTTTCCCGATGCATTCTGAATGAGTTGCCGGCAGCCGAAGCCAGGCTCGGATGTCTTGGCGGGTTGCCTGTGGGTCTGTTTGGCTTGGTCCTTTTGGCTGGACGGATGCTGCGGGAACATAACATCCAGTTGAAATCTGTCCCAGAGCCGATGCTCCAAGACCTGGCGAGGGGAAATGCGCGGCAACATCAGGCAAAGCCTATGGCTTGCCCTGCAGCTCTGTCGGCGGGAAAATAAAGAGTAAATTTCTACCTGAAACAACAATCAGGACAAATACGATTATAAGCACGATAGGAGAGTTTAGACATGGTAAAAAATGGGTTGATGGCTGCTTTCTTGTGGGGGATGATTCTGGCGTTGAGCTGTCAGGCTCATGCGGTAACGCAGGATGAAGAAACCAAAATTGCCGCAGCGATGCCGGATAAGCCGATTGTTGCCCCTGCCCGTCCGAGAACTGTTCTGGTGTTCAGCCGGTGTGATGGGTTCAAGCACAGCAGCATCCCCTATTGGATCAAGGCCCTGGAAATCATGTCTGCCAAGACCGGCGCATTTAAGGCGGATTTTTCCGATGATATGTCGGTCTTTACCGAACAAAATCTTCAAAATTATGATGCGGTCTGTCTGAACAATACAACCCACTTGAAATTTAATGATGCCCAGAAAGCTGCATTCATGAATTTTGTCAAAGGCGGCAAAGGCGTAATTGGGATTCATGCCGCGACGGACAATTTTTATGATTGGCCTGAAGCCGCCGAGATGATGGGCGGACAGTTCACCAGCCATCCCTGGGGGGCCGGCGGAACCTGGGCCATCAAGATTGATCAACCCAATCATCCCCTGATGAAAATGTTCGACGGCAAGGGATTCAAGGTCAATGATGAAATATACCTGACTGCCGCACCACTGTATTCCCGCAGCAAACAGCTGGTTCTGATGAGCCTGGATATGTCAGATGAGGCAACCCGAAATGCCCCGGGTGTTCCATCCAAAGATGCTGATACCGGTATAAGCTGGATCAAAAACTGGGGAAAAGGCAGGGTGTTTTATTGCTCGCTGGGGCATAATCATGATTTGACCTGGACGCCGGCTGTCTTGCAGCATTATCTGGCCGGGATCCAGTTTGCTCTGGGGGATTATGATGTACCGACCAAACCATTGCCGGCGTCGGTGGATAAGAACAAGCTGGATGAACTGGTCAAAGAGGCCAAAACCTATGAATATGGAAAAAGCCGCCTGTCGTTTACCCAGCTGCAGGAGATGATTACTGCTTGCATGGACGACCCCGCCTCACGGGCTGAAATTGAAACCGCGGTTTTGACGGCATTGCAGGACGCGATTGTGCCTTATGATGCCAAAGACATGTTCTGTCGGCAACTCGGATTGTTCGGTACAGAAAAATCCATCACGGTTCTTGGTCCGATGCTGGCTGATCCCAAGACATCCGATATGGCCCGTTATGCCCTCGAACGTATTCCGGGGGATGCAGTGGATCAGATTCTGCTGGGAGTGTTAACAAAAACACAGGATGAAAAGATTAAAATCGGCGTCATCACCTCGCTGGGTGCCCGGAAAACGGCTTCGGCAGTCAAGCCGCTGAGTGAATTGTTGGGGGATGCGTCGCAGGCAATTTCTGCTGCAGCGATTTTGTCGCTGGGCCGAATCGGTACCTCCAATGCTGCCGATGCACTGATGGCCTCAATCAAGACTATCTCACAAGACAATAAGATGCTGCTTCTGGATGCACTTCTGAGCTGTGCCCAGAAAGCGGAGAATGCAAAAGCCATCGCGATCTATCAGCAGCTTTCTGGCTCCGATTATCCGTCCGCTATTCGAGCCGGAGCATTGAGAGGGCTGGTGCAGCTGCAAACCGGGCAAGCCGAAAAGCTGATTGTTGCTGCACTGCAGGACCAAGACCCGGTTTTAATGACCGCTGCGATTACTTTGGTTCGTGAGGTCAGGGATACCGCTGCCATGGAAAAAATATTGGCCGGAGCCAGCACCCTGCCGGCAGATCAGCAGGTGCGGATGCTGGGGGCGATTGCCGCTGGCGGGAATCCGGCGGGGAAAAATTACGCTCTCAAGGCCCTGACCAGTGAATCTGCGGAAGTCCGCAATGCTGCAATGGCCGCACTGCAGGTCGTTGGGAAAGCAGACTGTGTCGAACTGTTGGCTCAAACCGCGGCCCGTGCAACCGATCGAAGTGAACAGGACCTGGCTCGCTATACGCTGGACGTGTTGCCTGATGAAAATGTAAATCAGACAATTATGACCATGCTGCAGAGACCGGCGGCGACCGATGCCGACAAAGCTGTGTGCCGGGAATTGATCCGCACCGCAGGTCAGCGACAAATTCGTGCGGCCATGGGCAGTCTGCTGAGTTTGGTTCGCGGCGATGATAACCGCACCCGACAGGAAGCGGTTCGGGCACTGCAGCTGATTGCCGGACCGGATGATTTGACAGCATTGGTTGCACTGCTGGTGGAAAAGCCCGATAATGCCATACAAGGTCTTGTTGTATCCGTGGCCGGCAAACAGGCTCCCGGGCAGGGCGGCGCCAAAGTCCTGACGGAAGCCTTTGATAAGACACGAGATAAGAATGCAAAAATGGCGTTGCTGGCTGCGATCGGACGCATTGGTGACAGCCAGACAGTCGATTTTCTCCGGACACAGGCTGCAGCTTCGGATGTGGAAATTGCTCAGGCGGCGTTTCGTGCGATGACGGATTGGCCAGGCAGCGATTTTGCTAAAGAGATGAAACAGGTTGCAGAAACGAGCCAGGATGAAAAGACCAAAGTAATTGCTTTTCGTTCGTATTTAAGGATGCTTGGCAAAGATTCCACTCGTTCCACGGAGCAGGTTGTTGAAGAGATCGCCAATGCCATGACCCTGGTAAATCGCAGCGCGGAACAAAAGCAGGTCCTCAGCGCCCTGGGGGCCTACGGCAGCGAAAAAGCCCTGAATGTGGCCATAACGGCAATGGAAAATCCTGAATTAAAGGCGGAGGCCGAGGTTGCCGTTGTGAGTATTTGTTCGAAAATAGGCTCGGGACTAACATCGCTAAAAGCCAAAACAGCTTTACAGAAGATCATGGATACATCCTCTAATAATTCTCTAAGAGAACAGGCCAGGAGAATCTATCGAGAACTGGATAAAAAAGCGGGATATATACTGGAATGGGAGATATCGGGGCCCTATATGGAGCCGCAGAAAACGGCCGATGAGTTGTATGATATAAAATTTATTCCAGAAACCAATGCAGGAAGTGTAACTTGGAAGCCGATGCCGAAGTCTGATAATCAAGACCAGTTTTGGCTGGTTAACATAGGGAAACTGTTGTCGGGAAACAACAGGGTTGCCTATCTACGGACCAATCTTGTTTCGGAAGCTCCAATTGATGCTGTGTTTGAGGTGGGCAGTGATGATGGAGTGTTGATTTGGCTGGATGGTAAGCTGATCCATACAAAACGAGAAGTTCGTTCGGTAACTCCGGCCAGTGACAAGGTTAACGTGAGCTTGAAAAAAGGCGACAATCCGGTTTTGGTTAAGGTGGTCCAAGGCTCTGGTGAATGGGGTTTCTGTCTGCGAGTCGTCACTCCGGACGGCAAACCAGTAAATATAGAGGCTATCACGGGTAGTAAATAGCCGGAATAATAAAATCTGTTTTTTTGGAGAGAAGAATGGATAAGCAAAAAAAAGCGGGGCAGGGATTATCGCGTCGTGATTTTCTCGGTTCTGCAGCAGGGATGGCATTATTTACTATCGTACCCAGTTCAGTTTTAGGCGCTGACGGGCAGACTCCACCCAGTCGCAAATTGAATGTGGCCGGGGTGGGTGTTGGAGGAATGGGCGCGGGTAATATTGCCGAAATTGCCAAAACCGAAAACATTGTGGCTCTGTGCGATGTGGATTTTTCGTATGCGGCCGGGACGTTCAAAAATTATCCCCAGGCCAAACAATTCAAAGATTATCGCAAGATGCTGGATGAGATGGGTAAGGATATTGATGCGGTAGTGATCGCGACACCGGACCATACGCATGCTGTGATTGCGATGGAATGCATGCGACGGGGCAAACATGTCTATGTCCAGAAACCGCTGACGAAAACTGTCTATGAAGCACGTATGCTGACGGAAGCGGCTCGCAAATATAAGGTGATTACCCAGATGGGTAATCAGGGCCACAGTGGCGAGGGAATTCGTCTGATTTGTGAATGGATCTGGGATGGTGCCATTGGGGAAGTCCGTGAAGTCCATGCCTGGACCAATCGTCCCGTGTGGCCGCAGGGGCTGTCCCGGCCGACTGAAACGCCGCCTGTTCCCGAATCGCTGGACTGGGATTTATGGATTGGGCCTGCTCCGATGCGTCCGTATCACCCTGCATACCATCCCTGGAATTGGCGCGCATGGGTGGATTTTGGAACCGGGGCTCTTGGGGATATGGCGTGTCACATTCTGGATCCGGTCTTCTGGGCATTAAAGCTGAAATATGCAACCAGTGTGCAGGGGACTTATGCGGCCAATGTTCTGAAAAAATGGGAAAAAGAGGGTGTCGATGAGTCTTATCCGCTGGGTTCGATCATTCACCTGGAATATCCGGCCCGTGGCGATATGCCCCCGGTGAAGATTCACTGGTACGATGGCGGTCTTATGCCCGAAAGGCCAGAGGAACTGGAACCGGGTCGCAAAATGGGCGATGGGGATGGTGGCGTTCTGTTTGTCGGCGATAAAGGCAAGCTGATGTGCGGCTGCTACGGCAAAGGTCCGCAGTTGATTCCGTACAGCAGGATGAAAGATTACAAACGTCCCGAGAAGACATTGCCCCGAGTGGAAACCAGCCATGAGATGAACTGGGTGGAAGCCTGCAAATCCGGCAAACCCGCCTCAACCCCGTTTGACTATGCCGGACCGTTTACGGAAATGGTGCTGATGGGCAACCTCAGCTTGTTTAAACCCGGCGAAAAGATTCTCTGGGATGGTGACAACATGAAAGTGACGAACTTCCCTGAACTCAATAAATATGTCAATCCTCCGTATCGTGAAGGCTGGTCTCTGTAATTCGTGATTTGGACTGAAACGGCAAGTCAAGGTGACAGAACAGGCGCATCACAATGAAGAAACGAAACGGCCCGGTTACCGACTCTCGTTTAAGAGTGTCACGACGCAGTTTTCTTGAAGGTGTGTCGGTGGGTGCCGCTTCGTTTCTTTTTATTCCCTCTTCTGTATTGGGTCAGGCAGGAAAACCCTCGGCCAACAATCGGCTCAATATCGCCGGTATAGGGGTTGGCGGGATGGGACAGCATAATGTCAGTGCGGTGGCTGGAACCGAAAACATTGTGGCTTTGTGCGATGTGGACAGTGCCTATGCCGGACCGGTTTTTAAAAAATACCCCCAGGCGAAGGTCTTTGCCGATTACCGCAGGATGCTCGATGAGATGAGCAATGAGATTGATGCGGTGATAATCGCAACGCCTGATCATACGCATGCCGTCATCGCGATGGAATGCATCAAACGGGGTAAACATGTGTATGTTCAAAAACCCCTGACGCGAACGGTGGAGGAGGCCCGGCGTTTGACCGAGGCCGCACGCCAGTATAAAGTAGCCACCCAGATGGGGATTCAGGGGCATAGCACTGAAGAAGTCCGCCTGACGTGTGAATGGATATGGTCCGGCGCCATCGGCAAAGTCACCGAAGTCCATATCTGGACCAACCGTCCTGTCTGGCCACAGGGAATCGGCCGGCCTGCTGACACTCCGACTATTCCCGGCTCATTAAATTGGGATTTGTGGATTGGTCCGGCACCCATGCGTCCATATCATCCCATCTACCATCCATTTAAATGGCGAGGGTGGCGGGATTTTGGAACCGGTGCACTCGGCGATATCGGTTGTCATTCCTTCGATCGGGTCTTTTGGGCCTTGAAGCTCAACTATCCGATTTCCGTGCAGGGCAGCTATGCCAACCCTCCCTTAGACTGGCAGCGACAGGATATCGTGGAGACATTTCCCACCGGTTCGCGGATCGTTTATGAATTTCCTGCTCGGGATGATATGCCTCCTGTAAAAATCTGCTGGTACGACGGCGGGTTGATGCCCGATGTTCCCGAGGAGATGGAAGAGGGACGGAAATTAAGTCCGGAAGGCGGGATCCTGTTTGTCGGCGATAAAGGCAAACTGCTCAATGGTACGCAGTTGCTGCCGTACAGCCTGATGAAAGAGGTCAAACGGCCTGAAAAAATACTGCCGCGCATCACGACGTCGCATGAAATGAATTGGGTCCATGCGTGTAAAACAGGCAAAAAGGCCTGTGCTGATTTTGACTTCTCTGGTCCCCTGACGGAAATGGTACTCATGGGTAACCTGTCTTTATACTATCCGGGTCAGAAAATCCGCTGGGATGGTCAGGCCATGCAGGCAGTCAATCTGCCCGAAGCAAATCAATATGTAAAACATCTTTACCGCGAAGGCTGGTCATTGTAAAATCAAGCTGAAAAAACGGTTTTGTCAGAGTTCAAACAGAAGAAAGGTTGGGAAATGAATATGATCAAGAAAGCGCCATTTGTTGTTTTACTCTGTGTGTTGGGAGTGACAGGGATGGCCGAAGAGCTCAAGTCACATCCGAAGACCGATGCCTATGATGGCTGGCGTATGGGAACCCAGGCCTGGACCTTCCGACTGTTTAGCTTTTTTGAGGCCGTCGAAAAAACACGGGCATTGGGGCTGGGCTGGATTGAAGCCTTCCCCGGCCAGAGCCTGTCGTCGGAAAACACAGATATCAAGATGGATGCTGCCATGCCCGCGGAGTTCCGCAAGCAGGTCAAGGAGAAGCTGGCTCAAGAAGGCGTGACGTTGGTCAATTTCGGTGTGGTGGGGCTGGGAAATAATGAAGCTGAAGCCCGAAAAGTATTCGAATTTGCCAAAGACATGGGAGTCGAAACCATTGTTTCCGAACCCTCGCTGGAACAGATGGAAATGCTGGACAAGCTGTGTCAGGAATACCGGATTGGTCTGGCTATACATAATCACCCCAAGCCCTCCCGCTATTGGAATCCTGAAACCGTGCTAAAGGCCTGTGAAGGTCGCAGCTCGTGGATCGGGGCCTGTGCCGACGTGGGACACTGGGTCCGTTCCGGCCTGGATCCGGTCGAATGCCTCAAGCAGCTCGAGGGCCGTATCCGTTCCGTCCACATCAAGGAAATCGGCAACGGTGAGGATATTGTCTGGGGTACCGGCCCAGCCCGCATGAAAGGCATTCTTGAGGAATTGCATCGGCAGGGCTACAAGGGGACCTTTTCCATCGAATATGAAACCGCATGGGAAAACAACTCGCCCTTTATTTATCAGAGCCTGGTGTATTTCAATACCATTGCATCTGGATTGAAGCCAACAGGCTGGAAACCGCTGTTTGCCGAAGATTTGTCCAACGCAGATTTCCAGGCCGGCGGCTGGACCATGCAGCAGGGTGTTCTGGAACTGAAGGCCGGCAGCAAGGATATCTGGACCAAAGCTAAATACAGTGATTTTGTGCTGGATATGGAATTCAAACTGGATCCCAAGACCAACAGTGGCGTGTTCCTCCGTGCCGGAGATCACAACTGGCTGCCCTGGGTGGAAGTTCAAGTGGCCGACAACGCCGGGGAGGCCGTGTCCAAGCATATCTGCGGCGGCATCTATGACATACTCGAGCCGACCCGCAATGCTGTCCTGCCGGCAGGACAATGGAATCGTCTGACCATTCAGGCTCAAGGCCCCATCATCCAGGTGGTCTTAAATTCTGAGCAGGTTGTCAATATGAATCTTGACAAATGGACCCAGGCACATCAGAATCCGGATGGCACACAGAATAAGTTTGACGTTGCCTATAAAGATTTGCCCAGGACCGGTTTTATCGGTCTTCAGGATCACGGTGTAAAGGTCTGGTATCGAAATATCAAAATTAAAGAACTGAATTGACGGAAAGGCAGATTGAGCAATGACGCAGAAATTAGACCGCAGAACATTCATGAAAACCACGGCTGCGATTGGAGCTGGATTGTTTGTAACCGGCAGTGCTTATGGTGCCGATGATGCCAATAAAGATGTGATTAACGTTGCCTTGTTGGGAGCCGGCCCCCAGGGACAAGCCCTGATGAATGCGATTGTCAAACTGGGCAAGGCGTCAAATGTACGTTTTGTCGCAGTGTGCGATATATGGGAAAAAGGAAATCTGTCCCGCGTCTCCAAAACCCTCAATGCCTACAAAGCGTTTGGCTGGAAGGGGACGCCGTATGTTGATTATCAGGAGATGCTGGATAAAGAAACCGATCTTGATGCGGTGATTGTTGCGACACCGGATTTCTGGCATGCCGATCATACCGTGGCCTGTCTGAAAAAAGGTCTTCATGTGTATTGTGAAAAAGAGATGAGCAATACCCTGGAAGGTGCAAAGCGGATGGTTTTGGCTGCCCGGGAAACCGGCAAGCTGCTGCAAATTGGCCACCAGCGCCGCAGCAATCCCCGCTACCGGCATTGCTATGAAAAATACATTCAGGAAGCCAGACTGCTGGGTCGGATTACCACGGTCAACGGTCAGTGGAATCGCAGCCGCCAGGCCTGTATCGACAATGTCTGTCCTCCTGGCCAGGAAATTGATGAAGCCATACTCAACAAGTACGGCTTCAAGGACATGAAGCAATTTATGAATTGGCGCTGGTATAAAGGTCTGGGCGGGGGGCCCATTGTGGATTTGGGGTCCCACCAGATTGACATTTACAGCTGGTTCCTCGATGCTCAGCCGACCAGTGTTATCGCCAGCGGCGGTACGGACTACTGGACCGACCATGAATGGTACGATAACGTGATCACCGTCTATGAATACAAGACCAAAGAAGGCATCGTTCGTGCCTCGTATCAGACCACGACGACCAACAGTGCCAACGGTTATTTTGAATGTTTCATGGGGGATGAAGGAACCCTGTTGATTAGCGAAGCAGCCGCTCGCGGCAGTATCTATCGCGAATCCTGGGTGGAAGAGCAGAAATGGGAACCCTGGGTGGCCAAAGGATACATCAAAAAATCCGGCGGCATTGTTGCCAAAAAAGCCGACGAAGCGGCTCCCGCCGATGTACGTGAATCGGTTCCGGCTGCCGAATATAAAATCCCGGTGACCATGGATGTGCCGTATCATCAGCCGCACCTGGTCAACTTTTTTGATGCCATTCGCGGCAAGGCCAAATTGAATTGCCCTGCTGAAATCGGTTACGAAACTGCCGTGACTGTGCTGAAGATTAACGAAGCCATCGAAAAAGGCTGCAAACTGGAATTCAAACCCGAAGATTTCAAGGTTTAGTCGGCGGATGGAACGCAGGATGAAACGACGATTAGGATGGGTATTGCTGGTTGTTTTAAGCAGCGGATGGATATGGGCCGAGGAAGCCCTGATTGGCGACAGCAACGATGGTAACCGCTACACGCCGGTCCATCTGATGCAATTGATGGATGAATCGGGCGTAGCGATACGTGCCGCGGATGCGGATGCCAAGCCGTTTTCCATGGAAAAAACATGCGGCCAATGCCATACCTTTGATGTGATTACCCGGGGCTGGCATTTTCAGTTGTCCGACCCGCAGAAAAACGATGGCCGTCCGGGACAGCCGTTTGTCCTGGCCGACCCCAAAACCCGTACGGTGCTGCCTGTCTCGGAACGCAACTGGCCGGGTGTGTACAGTACCAAACAGCTGGGTATGAGCCAGTGGGAATTTATCAATGCCTTCAGCAGCCATATTCCCGGCAATCACTACGGCAAGTTCACCGATGCCGAGGATGACCCGCAGGTCATGCTTCGCAAGGAAATCAGCGGTACCTGGGAGGTCAATTGTCTGGCCTGTCACAATGCCGACTTCCGTCAGGATCAGAGTCTTGCGGCCCTGCAGGCGGCCCGACAGAATTTCCGTTGGATCAATACCGCGGCAACCGGCATGGCGGTGGTCAACGGAACTGCCTCGGCGCTGTCGGATTTTTTCGATCCGACTGTCGATAAGGGCATTACCGTCGCCTACAACCCCTCGATATTTGATAAAGACGACAAGGTCTTTGTGAATATTACCGGCAATGTCTCCAATGAACGGTGTTATTTCTGTCATTCCGTTCAGGATATGGCTGTCCCGGAACATTCCGAATGGACGCGTGATGAAGATGTTCACCTGCATTCGGGCCTGAAATGTACGGATTGTCACAGGCATGGTACCGACCATCAGATTGCCCGTGGCTATGAAACGGACAATCCGGAGCTGGCTGGTCTGACCTGCGAAGGGTGTCATCTGGGGCCCAAAGGGCAGGAAACCGCGGCAGGGCGGCTGGGCTCTCCGACCCCCCGGCACCCGGGTATCCCGACCATTCATTTTGAAAAATTGACCTGTACCGCCTGCCACAGCGGACCGGCCCCCAAAGATACCGTCGGTCAGGTACGTACTGCCGGCATCCACAAGCTGGGTCTGCATGGCAAGCACAAAGTCGATATGAAACTGCCCCATGTCTATGAGCCGGTGCTGATGAAAGGCCAGGACGGCAAAATCGGCCCTTATCGTCTGATTTGGCCGGCGTTCTGGGCGTCTCTGGATAACAACGAAGTCAAACCGCTGCTGCCGCGTGATGTGGCGGATGCGGTCAGCTCTGTCGTCCAGGGCAACGAACCTAAAGAGAACGACTGGATGACCCTGTCAGAAGAACAGGTTGCCTCGATATTGACCGCTTTGCAGTCCGACGAGCGAAAAACACCTGTCTATATCTGTTCGGGCAAGATGTTCAAACTCGGCGAAGACGGCAAGCTCCTGACCGAATCCCACGCCGCGGCCGCTCCGTATGCCTGGCCGCTGGCCCACGATGTGCGTCCCAAAGATCAGTCGCTGGGAGCCAAAACCTGTGCTGATTGCCATACGACCGATTCGCCGTTCTTTTTTGCCCAACTGCCCGTGGACGGCCCGGTACCAGCGGGTCTGGAACCGGTGGAAATGGTCAGCTTGCAGGGCCTCAGCAGGGTGTATGTCTGGGCGTTTAATTTTTCGTTTGTGTTCCGTCCGTGGCTGAAGATTGTAACCTGGTCAGCCTGCGGCCTGATTGCTTTGGTTTTGCTGCTGTACGGGCTGAGGGCGTTGTCTGCGATAACCCGCGTCTGTGTGGAGGATAAGGCTTAATATGTTTCAATGGATTTCCATTTTGGGACTCGGTGCTGTGATCGGGCTGGTTGTGCTTCATGCACTGATTTTCCCCTGCGGCAGCGGACCGCGATTCTCAGTGATGGGGCTTATCCGCCGTGGTGTGCATCTGTTGACGATGCTGTTTCTCGAACAGCAATTGACATGGATCGGACGTATCCGCAAACTCGTGTATCTGCTGGCCATGCTGGCGGTGCTGGTGCTGATTGTGACGGGCTTTGGTCCGGTGGTCTTCGGCTCGCGTATTGCCGGCTGGCTGCTGATGATTCACGCCACTTTCGCCGGCGTATTTGTGTTCTGCATGGCGTTTCTGGCGGTCACCTGGGCCAATGCCTTTGTCTGCAAGGCCGGGTCGCGTACTACGGAATGCGGCTGTCCCCTGGAAGCCTGCCTTCGCAGGGCCGGCTTCTGGATGATGCTGCTGCTGACGCTGCCCATCAGCCTGACGATGGTGCTGAGCATGTACCCGATCTTCGGTACCCATGGCCAGGAAATGCTGCTGTGGATTCATCGTTATTGCACGCTGTGCTTTGTCATGGTGGCAATTGTGCAGACGTATCTGGCGGTTCGTGCCAGAATATTAAAAGACTGCAAAACTGTATAACTATCGAACTTTATTATCAGGAGGCATGCCATGGATAAGGCGGTAGCATTGTTGAGTGTGTTTGGTCTTGGGATGTGTTTTTCATTGCTGGGCTCGATTGGCGTCAAGCTGATGCCTCGTCTAAAAATTGACCAGGGGCATTTTGGTTCCTTGATTTCAAGTTTTATGTTTAGCTGTTTGCTGGGCTCTCTGGTGATGGGTGTTACCGTGGATAAAATCGGTTACAAACCCGTAGCTGTGTTTGGATTTGTGGCCACGGCAGTATGTGTCTTTATCTTGGCCAATGCCAAAAATTATGCGACAGCAATTTTGCCCTGTCTGTTGCTTGGATTTGGTGCTATGGCCATGAATACCGTCGGTAACACGTTGATTCCGCAGATTCTTTTTGAAGGAAAAAATCCTGCTGCTGCCAGCAATTTGGGTAATGTTTTCTTTGGCCTTGGCTTGTTTCTGACTCCGCTTTTGGTCAGCCTGCTATTCCGTAAGACCAGTTATGAAATCGCGGTCGGTACACTGGGGATTCTCGTTTTGATTCCGACAGTTCTGGTTTTCGGCGCCGAATTCCCAAAAGGCAATGCCGGCTTTTCTCTGGCCAGTGCCGTGGCTTTGCTCAAGGAACCGGCGGCTCTTGTGGCTGCACTGACGTTATTATGCTATATCAGCCTTGAATCATCATTCTGCAACTGGCTTGCACCCTATGGCAAGGAAGTCATTGCCAAAGACTTCCCCTCCATGGCCTCTGATGCGGTGGATGCGACGGCTCAACAGATGCTGTCGTTGTTTGCGGTGGCCATGATGGCGGGTCGTTTGATTGCCAGCCAGATTGGGATGATCACGGCGTATGGCAGTTGGTTTATTTCAGGGGCTGCGGTCATCATGGCTCTTGTGATTTTTGCCATGATGAAAGGCGGAGCCATCTGGACCAGTGCCCTGGCAGTCTGTGCAGGTCTGGCGTTTGCCCCCTGTTTCCCGACGATCGTCGGCGTAACCTTCGCCAAGTTTGATCCGTCTATCTATGGCAGTCTGTTCGGCATTATTTTTGCCGTCGGGCTCGTCGGCGGCATGTTTGTACCCAAAGCCATTGGCAATATGGCCAAAGGCTCTTCGATTCAGCAGAGTATCAAACTGTTACTACCTGCTGTCATTATACTGATTGTTTTGGCTCTGGTGCTGGGCAAGATGAAAGGTACTGTTTAGTTTCCTGATGAAATCGGATAGATTGACACGACGTTTGTTTATCAAAGGCCTGGCCGGCACTTCGGCGGCAGGGCTTCTTTTCCCCGCAGTCATGCCGTCGATAGTGCGCGGCCAGGACGCTCCGTCCAACCGCATCACCCTCGGCTGCATCGGCACCGGCGGCATGGGCATTGCCAATCTCAAGGGCTTTTTGAATACCACGGGCTGCCAGATCGTCGCGGTCTGCGATGTGGATTCGCAGCATCTCAAGCAGGCCCTGAAGGAAGCCCGCCTTCCGGACTCCGCCGGCTATCACGATTTCCGTGATCTGCTGGCCCGGCCCGATATTGATGCGGTCGTGGTCTCTACCCCGGATCACTGGCATGTCCCGATTTCACTTGCGGCGGTCCGGGCGGGCAAAGATGTCTATTGCGAGAAACCGCTGACCCTGACGATAGCTGAAGGCCGGGAATTGTGCAATGCAGTCCGCCAATATGACCGTGTTTTCCAGGTCGGCTCACACCAGCGGTCCGATGTCAATTTCCGGTTTGCCTGCGAACTGGTACGCAACGGGCGAATTGGTAAAATACGAAGAGTCTTTGTCGATATCCCTGCCAATAATCGCCCCAATCCGCTGACGTGGAAGGAAGAACCTGTCCCCGCCCACTTTGATTACGATATGTGGCTCGGGCCGGCCCCGTGGGAACCCTATGTAGCCGAACGCTGCCATTACAATTTCCGTTTCCTCAGCGATTACTCCGGCGGACAGATGACCAATTGGGGTGCCCACCATCTGGATATTGCCCAGTGGGCTCTGGGCATGGATGAATCCGGCCCTATTCGAATCTCCGGCAAAGGCCAATTCCCCACCGACGGCCTGTTTGATACCGCCGACAATGTTCTGATAGAATATACCTACCCCGGTGATATTACCATGATTTGCAGGACCGGCGGCTCATCGGTCTTATTCGAAGGTGATAACGGCAAAATCTATGTCAGCCGGGAAGAATTAAAAACATGGCCGGACTCTCTGAAAGGGACCACAATCCTTCCCACAGAAACCCGGCTGTATCGCAGCATCAATCACAGAGCCAATTTCCTCGAATGCATCCGTACCCGTCGTCGGGCGATAGCCGATGTGGAAATCGGTCATCGCAGTGCGACGGTTTGCCACCTGGGCACCATTGCGATGCAGTTGGGACGTCCTCTGAGATGGAATCCTGCTCTGGAACAGTTTGTGGAGGATTCGGATGCCAATAAGCTTTTATCTCGCAGCCCGCGGGCAAAATGGGCAATATAACTTTTCCTTGTCAAATCATTCTGAAGCGGTACAATATAGTGTTTAACTATCACTAATCAGGAGAAAAAATAATGAGAAAATTGTATGGTTTAGTCTTTTTGGCACTTTTGCTTGCAGTCGTATCCTGCAAAAAACAACCCCCTGCACAACCCACTGCTTCCGGCCCGGAAGTCAACCAGCAGCAGACAACCCCGGCCCCGGAAGCAGACAAGCCCGCAGCGACTCAGCCTCAACCGACGCCTCAGGCCCAAGCTTCCGGTGAGCTGGTTGCGATTCCGCTGGTTCTGCCCAAGCCCCAGTTTGTTGGAACCCCCGAAAACCTGATGGGTATCGAAAATCTTGACAAAAAGCCGGATGGCTGGGTACAGCCTCCCTTCATGGCTCCCAAAGGTGTCGTCAATGTTGCCCTCAACAAGCCCGTTACCAGTTCCGAACCGGAACCGATTATGGGCGAGCTTAAAATGATTACCGATGGCGACAAGGAAGCCACCGATGGCAGTGTTGTGGAATTAGGGCCTTTCAGCCAGTGGGTGCAGGTCGATTTGGGCGAATCTTATGAAATCTACGCTGTCGCCATTTGGCATTTCCACAAACAACCCCGTGTCTATTTCGATATCATTGTCCAGGTCTCCGATGATCCGGAATTTGTAACCGGCGTCACAACCCTGTTCAACAGCGATACCGACAACAGCTCCGGCCTTGGTGTGGGTCAGGACAAAAATTATGTCGATGACCGCAACGGTCTTGTGGTGGATGCTAAGGGTATCAAAGGCCGTTATGTCCGCTGCTACAGCGCCGGCAACAATTCCAGCGACCTGAATCACTACATCGAAGTCGAAGTGTACGGCAAAAAGTAACAAACAACCAGAGACCGAAAGCTGCATCGGCCTTTCGGCACTGTGAAGGTCATTGAAGTGTGTTGTGGGGCGTCCAAAAGACGCCCCATTTCTCTAAAGGCAGGGCGGACGGCAGCAAATCATGTATCTCAATCCTAAGACAGGCTGGATATTCTCGTCGCTGCTGGTCTTGGCCGCAGCTGGGGTGTTGCATTTCGCAGCACTGGACCAGCGTCCCATGCATCCGGATGAAACCGTCAATGCATTCCGGTTTGCCGATTTTCTCCATCGCGGGTATTACGACTATGACCCCGGCGAATTTCACGGCCCGACGCTGCATTACTGGACCTATCCATTTGCGATTGCATTCGGCTGCCGCGACATCAAAACGCTCAACGAAGCTGCATTGCGGTATGCCACGGCCACACTGGGCATTCTGATTTGCGGTGTGCCGTTTCTGTTCTGGGGATACCTGAGCCGACGGGCCATTTTTTTCAGTGCGGCATTGCTGGCATTTTCTCCGGGCCTGGTTTATTACAGCCGCTATTACATTCACGAAATGCTCTTTGCCCTGTTTGCCGGCGCCTTTATCGCCTGTCTGTGGCGATATTTTGCCGAGGAAACACTGCTCTGGGCGATTTTAACCGGCTTTTTCGCAGGATTAATGCACGCCACCAAGGAAACCTGTGTCCTTGTCTATGCCGCCGCAGCGATCGCGATTGTCTTCTCGCACATCACCGACCAGCGGAAATTCATCCGCAACACCCAAAAGAGAATTCTCTGCAAGCTGGCCATGCTGATTATCGCGGTGGGGATATCTGCCTTGCTCTATTCGGGTTTTGGCCGCGATCTCAAGGGAGTAAAGGAATCATACTCGACATTCTTCATCAGCACTGCTCGTGCCCTGCATACCCCCGTTCATACCTATCCGTGGTATTATTATCTGGATTTGTTTACCTGGCTTGAATTTTTTGAAAAACAGCCGTGGAATGAAGATATTCTGGTTGTCCTGTCCGCCCTGGCCGTAGTGATGCTGTTTGGTGCCCGTAAAGTCAGCCTCCCGTGCTCAACGGAAATGCTGCGGTTTACCACCTGCATGACCCTGGCCCTTTATGTCATCTATTCCATCATCCCCTACAAAACCCCCTGGAACGGCGTCATTATCCTCTATGCGATGGCATTGCCGTCGGGCATCATGATCGCCTGGCTGTGGCAGCAAAGCTCCGCATGGCTCAGAGGGCTTCTGATTGTCATATGTCTGATTAATCCGGCGGTGCAAGCCTGGTGGCTGAATTTCAAAATCCCCGCCGACCCCGCCAATCCCTATGTCTATGCTCACACTGGCCCTGAAATGCTCCAGATGAATACCCGCATCCAGAGTATGATTCAGGCCATCGGCGACAAGCCGGATTTCGGCATCTATGTCATCGATGATACGGGCTATTATTGGCCCTGGCCCTGGTATCTCAGGCAGACCGACAAAGTCGGCTACTGGACCGAAATCGACCGGTCCATGCTCTCGGCGACAATCATCCTGGCTCCATTGCGAATGGAAGAACGGATTCTCAGTGCCCTTTATGAATGGCCGCCGCCGGGACAAAAATCGCTCTACATGCCCGTTTTTGATAAACCGCTGCCGCTGCGTCCCGGCGTCCTCTGGCAGGGCTATATCCGCAAGACGGATTATGATAAATGGCAGCAGCACCTTGCCGGTGCAGGCAAAACCCCTGTTACGGAGCCTTCGACAATGAATCAAGACCTATCGATCCTATCTGATAAGCCCATCCGTTTCAGTGAGCAGGCCATGGCGACGGTGTTTGAAATCTATATCAGTTCCTCTGATGCCAAAAATGCCGCCGCTGCGGCACGGGCTGCATTTGCCGAATTGGCCGGCCTCGAAGCCGAATTGAGCCGCTATATTCCCAACAGTGACATATCCCGAATCAATAACCTCCAGCCCGGCCAGGAAACCGTCGTCAGCCCCGACACCATGGACTGCCTTCTGGCTGCCCAAAAACTGTACCGGCTCACCGGCGGGGCATTCGACCCCACCCTCGGCAGGCTCGCCGAAGAGTACAAACAAACGCCCTCACAAGCCCATGCATCTGCCCATCATCTGGGAATGGACAACCTCGAACTGAATCCCGAAATTCTCACCGTGAAGGTGGTTCATGGCAATGCGGATTTGGATTTAGGGGGGATAGGTAAAGGATTTGCTTTGGATAAAATAGCTAAAATTCTTCGCCAATGGGGTATTACCCGGGCAATGCTCAATGCCGGGGCAAGCACCATTTTGGCTCTGGATCCGCCGGCCAACCAGCCCGGCTGGCCAGTTGTTATTAGCCATCCACAGAATCCCGACCAGATTATTGAAAAGCCTGTTCTTGCCAATCAGGTCCTCAGTGCCTCCAGTATAGTTCGTACATCGCACATTATTAATCCAGCCACCGGCAAACCGGTTACCGACCGACTGGCCTGCTGGGTCTTTGCCGCCGATGGGACCTCCGGCGACGCTCTCTCAACGGCAGTCATGATTATGCCCGAAGACAAAATCAGACTGCTGCTGCATGAAAAAAAAGCATCCAAAGTGATTCTCTGCACCCCCGATGCTCAAATTGCTGTTTTAAGCGAATAAGCAGGCCAAAGTGGAATTCTCCTGTCTTCTATAAAAATGATCACCATCCAGGATTCCTGCTTGATATCTGGATAAAAATTGGCATAATACGGGCTGGATTTTTGGTATATCAGAGTGGATATCAGGTTCATTTTAAATTAAAGGAGAAAGACATGTTTCTCGATTTTCTGGTATTTGGTGTTTTCGTGGCCTGCGTTATTGGCATTGGAATGTACAAAAGTCGCCATGAATCCACCGGCGAAGATTATTTCCTGGCTGGACGCGGTTTAAGCTGGTGGCTGATTGGATTTTCATTGATCGCGGCCAATATTTCCACCGAGCAGTTTGTGGGTATGTCCGGCAACGCAGCCAGCCATGTGGGCCTGGCCATTGCAAGCTATGAATGGATGGCGGCGATCACGCTGATTGTGGTTGCTTTTGCGTTTCTCCCGTATTTTCTCAAAACGGGTATCTATACCATGCCGGAATTCCTCGAACATCGGTATAATACGGCAACACGGACCATCATGGCCGTGGCGACGATGTTTATTTATATGCTGCTTTTGGGTGCCGTAACCTATTCGGGCGCATTAACCATTCGCAGCCTTGCCGGCCAGTTGTGGGGATTGAATATCAGTCTGGCTGCGGCGTCCCTGATTATTGGTTTGATTGCCATGATTTATGTTGTCACCGGCGGCTTGAAAGCCTGTGCCTGGGCCGACCTGATTCAGGGCAGCGCTCTGATTGTCGGCGGGGCCCTGATTATGTTCTTCGCGTTCGACAAACTGGGCAGCGTGTCGGAAGCCTGGAAAATCGCTGACGTTAAAACCGGAGCCATTGCTCTTGTGCAGATGAATCAGGGCCAGGGGGCGATGGAACGGTTTATGGATTTGAACCGTGTCCGCCTGAATATGTTCCTGCCTTCTACAGACCCGGTTCTGCCCTGGACGGCGTTGCTGCTGGGACTGTGGATTCCTAATTTTTATTACTGGGGTCTGAATCAGTATATTACCCAGCGAACCCTCGGTTCCGCCTCGCTGGCACAGGGTCAAAAGGGGATCGTGTTTGCCGCATTTATGAAGCTGCTGATTCCGTTTGTGATTGTCATTCCGGGTATTATTGCATTCAACCTGTTTGCCAAAAACATGCAATTCGAGGCCGTCTATGATAACGCCCCGGTGATTTCCAAATACTACAAGGCCAACCCTCAGACACAGATTGTCGAAGTGGTGGACTCTCCGTCCGAAGAAGCCATCGCAGCATGGCCGCAGGGACGATTTATGGTGGCGTTGTTCGACAATGAGCAGACCATCAAGGCCCTCAAGACCAAAAATATGTTTGTTCTTCCTATTGTCAAGTCGGTCTATGAATCACTCAAACCGGCGGAATTTACGATTTTTGCCTCCGATGACCAGTCATGGAATTTTGTCTTTTCCGCGCTGGATGCGGAACTGACAGTGTTTAATGAAAAAACCAAAGCTGCCGCAGCCGCTGCGGCCAAACCCGTGGTTACCGAAAAGTTTATTGCTCATAAATATGACACCGCTTTGGCTCAGCTGCTGGGCAATGTCCTGCCGCAGGGCACAGGCGTGGTTGGATTTGTTCTGGCGGCCTTACTGGGTGCCGTTGTCAGCTCGCTGGCTGCAATGCTCAATGCTGCATCGACCATTTTCAGCATGGATATTTATAAGAAATTTATGAACCCCCAAACCACGCAGAATCAAATCGTTTCGGTGGGGCGTATTTCAGTGGTGGTCTTTGCAGGAATTGCGGTTCTCCTGGCTCCCCAGTTGGGCAATCCCAAAATCAGCCACAGTATCTTCACCATCATCCAGGAAGGCCAGGGCTTCATCTCGCCCGGTATTCTGGCAGTCTTTGCCTTTGGGTTACTGGTGCGCAAAGCACCTGGTATGGCCGGTGTCCTGGGGCTGGTAACCAATATTGTATCTTATGGCGTTCTTAAAGCGGCTGTACCGCAGGTCCAGTTCCTCAATCGCATGGCCATCTGCTTTGGGTTGTGCCTGTTGGTGATGGCATTGATTACGGCCGTTCGCCCGCTGGCTCAGCCGATGGAATTCAAGCAGAATACCACCATTAATCTGGAAGGTTCCCGCGGAGCCTTGTGGGTTGGAATGGTGGTTGTCGTGGTCACGTTGATTTTATATGTTATTTTTAGTCCCCTTGTAATTGCTAAATAAAGGAGGCCTTTCCGTGAAAGCAGTGTCCCTGGTAACCAATGATAAACAGGCATTTGCGGCACTCAAGGCGATTGCTGCAAAGAAAAAAATCAATATCAAGGGCGCCAAAGTCCGCCGCACCTCCTCGCGGTTCTGCCTTGGCGTCGAACACGGTGACTATAACGGCACCGAATTGTTTGGTGTCGGTACCGACCGTTTCATCTGGATGGCCTACAAGCCCAATGGCACCAATAAGATGCGGCTGTACAGCGAGAACTTCCCCGGCGACGGCATCATCCAGTTCGAACTGGGCAAGGTCCCCGCTCCCCGGTCCCCGAAAGTGGCTGACACCTGGGCACGGTTTCCCTATGGCGTGGATTATATCCTGCAAAAAGCCGGCTATAAGCTGACCCAGGGTATCGATGCGGTCCTGCTGGGCAACATCCCCGGCGGCGGCATGAGCCGTTCGGCCTCACTGGCCCTCAATCTGATTCTGTCGGTCCTCGATGCCAACGGCATCGTCGAAAAAGATCAGATGAAGATTGTCGATCTGGCCCAGGCGGTCGAAAATGAATACATCGGCTCTCCCTGCGGCAAGCTCGATCAGATTATGATTCTGTTTGCCAAGCAGGGCATGGGTACCCACTACAAGCCCGCCACCCGCTCCATCAGTTATGTTCCGCTGGGCAAGAAAGCCAAAGATTTCCGCATTGTCGTGATGGATACCGGCACCGTTCGTCCGGGCCTGGAAAAATCGACCTACAAAGTCCGTCGTGCCGAATGTGAAGAACTGGTCAAGAAGGCCAAAAAGGCCGGCTTCAAAATCAACTGTCTGGCCGACATCAAAACCGATGCTCTGTATAACAAAATCAAGGCCGCCTTCGAGAAGAAGGCTCCGCACCTGGTAGATCGGATGACCTATATCTACAAAGCCCAGAAACGCTTCTACAAGATGATGGACGCCTGGAAGAAGGGTGACATTGTCACGGTTGGCAAAATCTTCCGTGAAGATGGTATCGGCCTGCGCGATGAATACAAGATTTCCGGCCCCGAACTGGAAACCATGTGCGATATCGTCCGCACCGTCCCTCAGACCATTGGCGAGCGGATGCTCGGCGGCGGCGATAAAGGGGCCGCTGGGGCCATCGTTCTGGCCTCTGGTGCCGATGCCGTCAAAAAAGCAGTGGATACTGCTTATCCGAAAAGCCGCCCCGATTTTGCCGATAAGTATGCCGTCCATACCTGCAAAGTCGTCGATGGCGTCAAGGTCTTCGAAAAAGTCTTTTAATCTTTTTTTTCGTTGCGATATAACGATACCTGTTGGGTATAATAAGGCTCGTCTGCAAAGGCGGGCCTTTTTTATGGAGCTTCATTGCCCGGCTTATCGTAGGCTGTAAATTCCACATTATTGTTGCGAACTTTATCCGTGCAGGACAAATAGAAGATAAAAAGTGTCGAATGGAAAGGATTCGCCAATGGCAAAGTTGCTCTATATCCAGTGTTCACCGCGTGGGCCCAGGTCCAAGTCGATTCAAGTGGCTGATGCGTTTGTCGAGGCTTACAAGACCCGTAATCCAAAGGATACCGTGGAGGTCCTGAATCTATTTGAGGCCCCGCTGCCTGCCTTTGATGGCCCGGTTGTGCAGGGCAAGTACAATATCATGCACGGCAAACCGCATACCGCCCAGGAGAAAAAGGCCTGGGACGAGGTGCTTGGTGTCATCGACCATTTTAAATCCGCCGATAAATATGTCTTCGCCGTTCCCATGTGGAACTTCGGCATCCCCTATCGGCTCAAGCAGTATATCGATATCATTGTTCAGCCGACCTTGACCTTTGCCGTGTCGCAAACAGGCTATGAAGGTCTTGTCAAAGGCAAGCCCGCATTGGTTGTCCTGGCCCGGGGCGGTGCCTACTCCGGCCCGGCCGAAGGGTATGACCAGCAGAAACGCTATCTCGACCAGGTTCTGAACTTCATCGGCTTTACCCGAATCGAACACATTCTGGTTGAACCGACCCTGCACGGCACCCCCGAAGCCATTGAGGCTTTGGTGGAGGAACGCAAACTCGAAGCCCGGCAGATGGTCGATTCATTCTAAAGACTTTGTTGCCGCTCAAAACATTCCGGTATTCAGCGGTTCATAGAAGGCCTGTGGTTTGGGGCCAAGGGTATTAGTCAGAGTTCCGATTTTTTCGATGGTGCATGCGATGGTGTCGCCGGCTTGCAGATAATTACCAGTAGCGTGACCGACGCCGTGCGGGGTGCCGGTGCAGATGATATCGCCCGGCGACAGCGTCATGATGTGGCTCAGAAAGGCCACGATTTCATAGACATTGTAGGTCATTCGCCCCGTATTGGATTGCTGACGAATCTGACCGTTGACTTTTAATTCTATCCCCAGATTTCTCGGATCGCCGATTTCGTCCGCCGAGACCACCCACGGCCCCAGCGGCAAAAATCCATCGGCCCACTTGCCCGCCAGCCAGTCATAAAATTCATCCCGCGGGCGATTGGTCCGTCCGGCTTTATAGGTTACCGACCGTGCGGAAATGTCGTTGGCAATCGTGTAGCCGAAGATGAATTCGGCGGCCTGTTTGGCAGAGATGTCTTTGCAGGTCTTGCCAATTACCACCGCCAGCTCGACTTCATAATCCAGTTGGCTGCTGTAGCAGGGCCAGGGGATGGTTGCATTCGGGGCCAGCAGGGCAGAGCCGGGCATCAGGAATGGCCAGGGCGTGGTGGTGTGCCTCGGGGTGTCGGTTATGTCCGCAGGCTTGGCATACTCGGCCAGGTGCTGAGGGTAGTTGCACGCCAGCGCCAGCAGCTTGCCGGGCTGGGTGATGGGGCTGGCTAAAACCACTGTATCAGGGTCCAGAATAGTTCCTTTTTGGGGATCAAGCGTTTTCAATTGCGTCATCGCCTGCGGACCTTGTTGGAGTATCTCGAGTACAGAGGTCCATTTATGGGTGTTGCCCGGGTGAGATGGAATATCCATAATTCCCCGTTCGGTGACGATACCGCAGGAGGGCTGATTCTGATAACGATAGCTGGCCAGTTTCATATTCATTCCTTGTCCAAAAGATTCAAATTAGGTGTTGTTATTGTAAAGTAGCACCCGGTTTCCGGCAACCGGCTTTTTGAGAATTGGGTTCGTTTGGCCGGACACGGTCCGGATTTATGCCGCCCGAACGCACGGTGTGACGTAATCCGACATAGCCGCAGACGGGAAAATTGGGTTCGTTTGGTAAAAAAGGAAAAAGGTAAAGGGCAAAGGGAAAAAATGCTGATTCCGCCGGGGGCGGGGTTAATGTTAAGTGTTTCATGGTAAATGTTAAATGGAATGGGTGATTGGCCAGCGATGGTCGATTGGGCCGGATGGGTTTGTTTTGTTTATTCGGTTGTCTTTGCGTGTTATTCATTTTTATGTGCCTCCGTAGTAGGGGCGGGTTTGCAATTTTTGTTCGAAAAATCGAAATAACCCAGTGCGTGAGTTTTTATAAGTGCAGGCCGGGCAAGGAGAAAAATTTTTTTATTTTTTTTACGAATAGCAAGATAGTGGTAGCGTAATTTGTGCTATGTGGACAACAAGAATACAGAATACAAGGATACAGGGATACAAGAAAACGAGTGTACAGGAATACAGGAGGGGAAAAATCCTAAATACTAAACACTAAATCCTAAATAAATCCGAAATACAAAACAAAATAGAACCACAGATTTCAGAGATTACACGAATGAGGGATATAAAGAGGAAATTCTAAATTTGAAACAGATTGGGACAGAAAGTTCGTAGTTCATCGTTCGTTGAGGATCTGAAATTTGAGATCTGCTTCACACATCTCATTTTGACGTGAGGGCGGCCATTGCCGCGTCTGGGGCTGACAATTTCTTCCAGGATCAAAAAAAGCCCCGGCCATTGGGGATGGTCGGGGCTTAGATGACTGAGGAGTTGTGCTACTGTTTTGTTTCGATGTTGATTTCCGCGATGCTGGCAAAGGCCTGGTTGCTGACTTCGCTGAGGGCGACAATTTTCAGGTAGCGGGCATTGACCGGGGTGTCCAGTTTCAGCGTCTGCGGTCTTCTGGCATTCGGAGGGAATTGGCCTTTAAAGGCCGGCTGACCCCAGTTTTCCGGGTCATTGCTCAGATAAATCTCATACTCTTTGAGCCGACCATTGCTCATATCCTGACGAGGGGTGTAAATCACGGCGGTAATATCCTGCGGCTTTTTGAAGTCGATGATCAGGAAATGCGGATGGCTCGGGGCACCGCCGCTGTAACGGCTGTGCCAGAAAGTGTCCGGCTCGCCGTCGATGGCGTGAATTGGTTCGCCCTCATCCGGCTCAAAACTGCTGGCCTTGATATTCCACTTGGCTGCGGGAGATTCAGGGAAAACCAACATACCCTGATAGGGGACCTGCCCCGGCACGGCGGCACGAACCTGTACGGTTCCACTACTCAGCTCAAACGGTGCGGTATAGGTTTGCCACCCGGCACCATTGATAGCGTACTCGATTTTAGCCCCGGCGGCTGCACAGGACAGCGTAACCAGGCCGGCCATATCCCGTGCACCCAGGACGGGCTTAATCCGGTCCTGCGGTATGGGCAGCCGACCGGCGGACGACAGATTTTTCTGGCCGGCCGGCAGCAGACGCAGCACATAGGAGAATGTTGCCGGGTCGGACCAGACAATATACTGGTCCAGCGGTCGCGGGCCGCAGCCGTTGGACCCGACACCCAGTGTCCGTGCGGCCAGGGTCAGGACCGTGCTGGTGCTGGCCGGCAGATCCACAGTGTATTCAATCGGGGTCATTACTTCATCGGTATAAGGCAGGGCAGAAACCTGCATATTGTCGCCATCGGCCTGGGCCAGCAGTGTCGGCATACGCTTGCCGCCAACGGCTGCCCAGCGGACGTCTTCATGATTGCCGCATTCCATCGGTTTGGCATACGGGGTCATCTGGTCTTTGACGCTGCTGCTGTAAAGTCCGATGTCGAAACCGCGTTTGCGGTCGCTGTAGTTTTCCATCGGGCCGCGGCCCAGATAACTGAACTGATCCAGCTTCGGATTCAGCAGCATCCGGACACCCAAACGGGCCAGCGGAATGCGGCGTCCCATCGGGGCAATCGCGTTATCGACAAGGATGGAGCCGTCGCCGTAAATCGTATAGATGGCCGAATGAGTGGCACTAAATCCCCTTTTACCGGTTGCCTGGATAACCGTTTCGATACGCACGATGGAAGGCTGGAGCTGGTTTAAAGAGGTGCTCAGTACCGTGCGTTTCAGATCATCCAGTCCGTAATCCTGCCAGGACCGGTAGGCCCACATATCATCGTTGCGATGCGGAGCTCGCCACAAATGCATTTTGGGGCCGCCCCCGTCGGCCAGCAGGTTGACCTTGTCCCGCACCAGCTGAGTGATCGTTCCTTCGGTCCTGTCGAATACGACGGAAAAGTTCTTGCCGGATACAATGATTTGAGATTCTTTTTCGCTGCATGTAAGCGAATCCAATTTTGCAGTATCCACGGTGACGGTCTGGGCTTTGACAGGCACCTGAAATTGTGCAGCGGCGACTTCAAAGCCTGCTTTGGCCCAGAGTGTTTTCTTGGCCAGGACAAACCAGACCCGCAGGAAATACTCGGCACCGGATTTGGGATTGATTGTCTTGAATGGGATGGTCAGGATTTGTTCGTCCCCGGGGCCGATGGTTAAGGGGTTCAACTTGCCGCTGTCGATTTCTTGGCCGTCTTCGGTCAGCGACCAGTAGCCTTTGAATCCTGACAAGTCGAGGAAAGCATATTTATTGCGGATTTTGATTTTGCCGGCGGCCAGGTCCTCGGCCTCGATGCCGATCCACTGATAGGCCCGTTTCATCTCAGGATAGTGCGGCTTGGGGGAACGGTCGGAGAAGATGACCCCCTTATGAATGAAATAATGGTCATTGGGTACTTCGCCGAAACCGCCGCCATAGGCCATGAATTGGCGCTTGGGGTCACGATTATTCCAGAGGCCCTGATCCTGCCATTCCCAGATGGCGCCGCCCAGCAGCGTCGGGTACTTGTCAAACAGGTCGTTGTATTCGCCGATCGAGCCCATGGAATTAAACATGGCGTGGGCATATTCACACAGATAAAACGGCTTGGTGAGTGTTGTTGAATTGGCGATTTGTTCTACACCGCCGACTCCGGTGTACATCTGGCTGTCAATGTCGGCGGGATTGTCATTGCCGATGCCAAATCGCTCATAATGGGTCGGGCGGTCCGGATCGATGGCCTTGATGGCACGCAGGGCCGCAAGAAAATTCTGGCCGGCGCCGGCTTCATTGCCCAGCGACCAGATTATTACGGAAGGATGATTCTTGAAATTCTCAACATTGGCGACATTTCTGTCCACATGGGCAGCCTCCCACGCCTTGGGATGCGACAGGGATTCTCGTCCATAGCCGTAGCCGTGCGATTCGACATTGGCTTCCGCCACAAGATAAATCCCATATTCATCACACAGCTCATACCAGCGAGGGTCGTCCGAATAATGGCAGGTGCGAACGTGGTTGCAGTTGCCCTGTTTGAGGATTTCCAGGTCACGGATCATTTTTTCTTCGGTAACATAATGACCGGAATCGGGCCAATGCTCATGGCGGTTAGCTCCCTTGAGCTTGATCGGCACCCCATTGACTAAAAAGAGTCGGCCTTTGATTTCAATTTCGCGGAAACCGGTCCGGGCCGACAGAATTTCCTCCTCTTTGCCGTTGGCCAGCGTCAGGACGGTCGTATAAAGCGTGGGGGTTTCAGCGGTCCATTTGGCGGGGGCCATGACCGGCATTGTGAGAGTGACGGTGTTTTCCTGTCCAGGCTCGATTGCCGGCACAGCGATTTGTACTTTTTCGGCCGCGGTCTTGCCTTCACTATTAAACAAGGTTGCGGTCAGGGTGCAGGCCTGGGAAGCCTTGTCGCCATAATTTTTCACCTTGGCGGTAACGTGGAGAGTGGCGTTTTGGTATTGCTCGTCAAGGTCTGTCTTGATGAAAAAGTCGCGGATGTGGACCTGCGGCGTGCTCCAGAGCGTGACATTGCGATAAATGCCGCTCAGTCGCCACATGTCCTGGTCTTCAAGGTAACTGCCTGATGAAAACCGATAGACTTCCACGGCAACCATATTCTTGCCTGGTTTAACATACTTTGTGATGTCAAAATCTGCGGCGTTGCGGCTATTGACGCTGTAGCCGACTTTCTGGCCGTTGACCCACACAAAAAACGCCGAATCTACCCCGTCAAAGGTCATAAAGATGCGGCGGTCCTGCCAGGCTTTGGGCACCTCGAATTCCCGCCGGTAGCTGCCGACCGGGTTGCGTTCAGTGTAGGCAGTGTAATTTTTCGGCGGCTCGCTCATCACACGCGGCCAGTCTTTCTGGAAGATATAGCCGGCATTGCGATAGTAGGGCGTGCCGTAACCAAGTACCTGCCAGTTGGAAGGAACGGGGATTTCCTTCCAGCCGCTGACGTCAAAGTCGGTCTTGTAGAAATCCACCGGCCGCTGGTCAGGGGTGGGAACCCAGTGGAATTTCCACTGACCGTTGAGGCTCCGGCAGAAGGACGAATCGTGGCGTTTGGCGGCAAGTGCCTCCTTGAGATTGGCATAGGGCATCAGGGTCGCGTGGGCGGGTTCCTTATTAATACCCAGACATTCCGGGTTTTCGATTTCCGGCGGCAGGGGTGCAGCGGCCGGACAAATTACTGACAGCACAAGACTTAGACAAAGTCCAGTGAGAATACGAATGCGTGTGTTCTTGTCCATGTTCGATTCCTTTTTCCTGTTTTGACGTTCACAAAAACGGTTTTCTGTTGCGGTTTGGTCGCAAGAAAGATTCCATTCAGTACTATATACCGATTTTCTTCGTATTGTGTCCATAATTCCG